>PKRH01000022.1 GCA_017577565.1 Thermoanaerobacterales bacterium
GTGCCGCCGTCCGCCCGCTCGCCCTCGGCCGGCCCGCCGGGGCCGTCCGGGTCGCGGTCGAACAGCAGGCGGTGGAGGTAGGTGCCGGCGGTGCGGCGGTCGGGTGGGCGGTTGCCGGCGAGGCGCTTGGCCACCATGACCCCCGCGATGCCGGCGGCGCCGGCCGCCGCCACCCGCCCGTGGGTGCGGCGCACGAGCGGCACGGTGGCGACCGCGCCGACCAGCGTGCCGAGCCCGGTCTGGCGGGCCAGCCGCCCGCCGGCCAGCCCGAGCGCCAGCGCCACCGTGCCGGGCCACGCCAGCGGCAGGAAGGCGCCGAGCGCCACCGAGACCCCCCGGCCGCCGGCGCCGCCCAGCCAGGGCGACCAGTTGTGCCCGGCGACCGCGGCCGTCGCCGCCAGCGCGCCGAGCCCCGGGCGGTCGCGGCCGGCGAGGAGCGGGCCGACGGCGCCCTTGGCCACCTCGCACACCCCGGCCGCGGCCAGCGGGCGGAAGCCGGCGACCTCGTAGAGCGCGGTGCCGGAGACCGTGCCGTGGCCGACGCCCCGCAGGTCGACCCGGGCCACCCGGCGGGCGGCGATGTTCGAGAAGGGGATGCTGCCCGCCAGCCAGGCCGCCGCGACGACGGCGGGGGCCGGTGGCCGGCGCGACCGGTGGCGGCTCATCGGAGCGGGTCCCAGGCCGTGAGCACCAGCTCGTAGCTCTCGTCGTAGTTGACGGTCCCGATCACCGTCTCGGACGCGTTGCCGCCCTCCCGGACCTGGCGCAGGACGAGGGGCCAGCGGTCGAGCGCGTACCAGACGTCCAGCTCGCCGGCCCCGGTCGAGTCGCCGCTGACCGTCGTCTCGTAGCGGACGTGCAGCGCGTCGCGCTCGACGCCCTCCACCTCCACCTGCTCGACGCCGACGACCTCGCCGGTGCCGTCCTCGTGGCTGTTCCCGCTGTGCTCGGACCCCGGGCTGTCGCACGTCCACGAGAACGTCGTCCCCGGCTCGGCGTCGGGGGGCGGGACGTAGGGGTCGCCGGTGCACTCGTAGGCCCGGGTCTCGTCCTGGTTGAAGAACGAGTGGAACAGCGTCGACTCCGGCCGCTCCCAGGCCCCGCCGTCGGCCGGGCAGAGCACGTCCTCGTCCCACCGCTGCTGCAGGGGCTCCCAGCGCTGGCGCAGGCAGCCGTCGTCCGTGGGCGACAGCGTCACGGTCGTCTCCTCCGGGTAGTCGTGGCGGCTGCCGGTCAGCGCGTCGACCTGCTCGTAGCCGCTGGTGGCGTACACGTAGACGCCGGCCGGCGGCGCGTCGCCGTCGCCGGCCGCCGTCGCCTCGCCACCGTCGCGGAAGCGCTCGCGGGCCTCGTCCACCGTCACCGGCTTCGCCGGGTCGCGCAGCACGACGTACGCGATCCCCACGCCCACCGCGAGCACGACGACGACCGCGGCGACGCCCCACAGCAGGCGGCGCCGACCCCTCCCCCCGGCCCGGGGCTCTCTCGTGCGAGCGTCGATCACAGGCAGCACCTCGTGCCTCGGTCGCTTCCGGGGGAACCTACCCGCCCCGCGGTGGTCTCCGCGTGACCGTGCGTCGCCGCCTGGCCCGCTCCGGCGGCGCCGGTGCCGCCCTCCGTTGACAGCCCGAGATCGGTCGCGTTGACTCACGGTCGTGACTGGAACGACCGGTCGGCACCCGACCGGGCTCGCCGACGTCGTGGGCGACGTCGACCTGCCCACCCGCCTGCTCGTGTTCGGGGTGGCCCGCCACGACGGGACGATCCCGGCCGCCGACCTCTTCGCCGTGGCCGAGGCCTGCGGGCGCTCGCCCGAGCAGGTCCGCTCGTGCCTCCGGCGGCTGCTCAAGGAGGGCCTCTTCGTGCGGGACGGCGTCGGCCAGCGCGCCGTCTACCGGCCGACCGACGCCGGCCTGCGAGCGCTGGCCGCCTTCGGCGGGCGGGCGCTGCTCGCCCACGCCCGGGACACGGCGGACGCCCCCTGGGACGGGCGCTGGCACCTCGTCGCCTTCGCCGTGCCCGAGGCCCGCCGCCCCGCCCGCGACGCGCTGCGCGAGCACCTCGGCCGCTCGGGCGGCGCCGCGGTCCACAACGGGCTCTACGTCAGCCCCCACCCCTGGGAGAAGGACGTCCTGGCCGTCGCCGACGACCTCGGCGTGGCCGAGCACGTGACGACGGCCGTGGCCGACGAGCTGGCGGTGGGCGGCGAGTCCGACCCCCGCCGGCTGGCCGAGCGGCTGTGGCGCCTGGACGAGCTGGCCGCCCGCTACCGGGCGTTCCTCGACCGCTGGTCGGGCGTGCTCGACCGGCTGGGCGAGATGGAGCGGGCCGGCGAGCCGCTGCCGGACTCGGCCTTCCTGCCCGGCGCCCTGGCCATGGGCGTCGAGTACCGGGCCTGCGTCGACGCCGACCCCCTGCTGCCCCGCGAGCTGCTGCCCCAGCCCTGGCCCGGGCGGGCGGCGCGCGAGCTGCTCGTGCGGAGCCGGCGCCTGGCCCTGCGCCTCCGCGAGGCCGGCGGGCGTCCGGCCCTGTTCGCCACCTACCACGACCTCGTCGACGCCCTGCCCGGCAGCGGCACCGCCCCGGGCGAGGGGGCCGACGGTCGCCAGACCCGAGGAGGGGACACGTGAAGTTCGGGATTTTCTACGAGCACCAGCTCCCACGGCCGTGGGACGAGGACGCCGAGCACCGGCTGCTCAAGGACGCGCTCGACCAGATCCAGCTCGCGGACGAGCTGGGCTTCGACTACGTCTGGGAGGTCGAGCACCACTTCCTGGAGGAGTACTCGCACTCCTCCGCGCCCGAGGTGTTCCTCGCCGCCGCCAGCCAGCGCACCTCCCGCATCCGCCTCGGCCACGGCATCGTCCAGCTGCCGTTCAACTTCAACCACACCGCCCGGGTCGCCGAGCGCATCGCCACCCTCGACCTCGTCTCCGACGGCCGGGTCGAGTTCGGCACCGGCGAGGCGTCCTCCGAGGCCGAGCTGGGCGGCTTCCGCATCGAGCGGGCGGAGAAGCGGGCCCAGTGGGAGGAGGCCCTCGACATCGTCACCCGCATGTTCGTCGAGACGCCGTTCGCCGGCCACGAGAGCGACAACTTCTCGATGCCGGTGCGCAACGTCGTGCCGAAGCCGCTGCAGAAGCCCCACCCGCCGCTGTGGGTGGCCTGCAGCCGGCGCGAGACCATCCACCTGGCCGCCACCAAGGGCATCGGCGCGCTGAGCTTCAGCTTCGTCGAGCCCGAGGAGGCCCGCCTCTGGGTCCAGGACTACTACGACACGATCGCCTCGGAGGCCTGCGTGCCGGGCGGCTTCGCCGTCAACGCCAACCTGGCCGTCGTCCTGCCGATGATGTGCCACCGGGACGAGCAGACGGCCATCGAGCGGGGCCTCGACGGCGCCCACTTCTTCGGCTACAGCCTCGGCCACTACTACGCCTTCGGCAGCCACGTGCCGGGCCGCACGAACATCTGGGACGAGTTCCAGCGCAACCGGGACGCGTTCGGCTTCTCCCGGCCGGTCGCCGCCCAGACCGGGCAGGTGCTCGGGGCCAAGCTCTTCCAGCGGGGCATCAGCTCGCTGCGGGGCGCCATCGGCACCCCCGACCAGATCCGCGAGCTGCTGCGCACCTACGCGGAGGTCGGCGTCGACCAGGTGATCTTCGTCCTGCAGGCCGGCCGCAACCACCACGAGCACATCTGCGAGTCGCTGGAGCTGTTCGCCCGCGAGGTCATGCCCGACCTCCACGAGGGCGAGGAGGAGCGCGAGAAGGCGAAGGCCGAGCGGCTGGCGCCCGCGATCGAGGCCGCCCTCGCCCGCCGGCCGCCGGCGCGCGAGGCGCCGGAGACGGTCGTGCGGGCGATCCCCGCCGTCTGAGCGGGCCGTCGCGCCCGCCGGCCCCTCCCCCGGCGGGCGCCGCCGTGGTAGCGTGCGTGAGAGCGCTCTCACGCCCGCCCGTTCACGGCCTTCCGGGCGGGCGTGGGGAGCGCGGATCCCCGGCGGAGACGGCCCCGGCACCCGCCGCGACGACGGAAGGAGACGTGTTGGACCTGGGCACGGGCCATCGTTCGGAACGGTCGACGGCCCCGGGGGCCGTCGGGAGCGGCGCCGCTGGGGAGCGCCGCTTCCCGCCGGGGTTCCTCCTCGGGGCCGCCACGTCGGCCTACCAGATCGAGGGCGGTGTCGACCTCGACGGCCGGGGCCCGTCGATCTGGGACACGTTCGCCGCGGCCGGGCACGCCCGGGGCCACACCGGCGAGGTGGCGGCCGACCACCGGCGCCGCATGGCCGAGGACGTCGCGCTCATGGCCCGCCTCGGGCTGCCGGCCTACCGGTTCTCGATCGCCTGGCCCCGGGTCCAGCCCACGGGCGCCGGCCCGGCCAACCAGGCCGGCCTCGACTTCTACCGGGCCCTCGTCGACGAGCTGCTGGCCCACGGCATCGAGCCGCTGGTCACGCTCTACCACTGGGACCTCCCCCAGGCGCTCGAGGACGCCGGCGGCTGGCCGGTCCGGGCCACCGCCGAGCGCTTCGCCGACTACGCGGCCATCGTCGGCGCCGCCCTCGGCGACCGCGTCCGCCGGTGGTCGACCGTGAACGAGCCGTGGTGCGCGGCCATGCTCGGCTACGCGGCCGGCGTCCACGCCCCCGGCCGCACCGATCCCGCCGCCGCGGTGGCCGCCGCCCACCACCTGCTGCTCGGCCACGGCCTGGCGGTCGACGCGCTGCGCGCCGCGCTCCCCCACGGCGCCGACGCCGAGATCGCCATCACGCTCAACCCCTACCCCGTCGTCGCGCTGGGCGACAGCGACGCCGACCGGGACGCCGCCCGGCGCGTCGACGGGCTCGCCAACCGGCTCTGGAGCGAGCCGGTCCTCCACGGCGCCTACCCCGAGGACGTGCTGGACGACCTGTCGGCCGTCAGCGACCTCGCCCACATCCGCGACGGCGACCTCGCCCAGATCGCCCGGCCGATCGACGCGCTGGGCGTCAACTACTACCGGCGGCACCACGTGCGCCACGAGTCGGGCGCCTCGGCGCCGCCCTCGCCGTGGCCCGGGTCGCCCGACGTCGCCGTCGTCGAGCCCCCCGGCGCCCCCACCTCGAACGGCTGGGCCGTCGAGCCCGACGGCCTCACCGAGGTCCTCGTGCGCCTGAGCCGGGAGGGCGCGCCCCCGCTCTACGTCCACGAGAACGGCGCGGCCTTCGCCGACGTGGTCGACGAGGACGGGCGGGTCCACGACGAGGCGCGGCGGCGCTACATCGCCGACCACCTCGCCGCCTGCCTCGACGCCCTCGACGCCGGGGTCGACCTGCGCGGCTACATGGTCTGGTCCCTTCTCGACAACTTCGAGTGGGCCGAGGGCTACACCCAGCGGTTCGGCATCGTGCACGTCGACTTCGCCACCCAGCGGCGCACGCCCAAGGACAGCGCGCTGTGGTACGCGGAGGTCGTGCGCACCGGCACCCTCGCCGCCGAGCCGGCCCGCCCCGCCGGGGACGGGCGCCGGCCGTGACCGCCGCCCGCGGGCGCCGCTGCACCCTGGAGGACGTGGCGGCCCGCGCCGGCGTCTCCCGGGCCACCGCCTCCCGGGTCGTCAACGGCAGCCCCCGGGTCTCCGAGGCCGCCCGGCGGGCGGTCGAGGCCGCCATCGACGAGCTCGGCTACGCGCCCAACCGGGCGGCCCGCTCGCTGGCCGCCGACCGCAGCGAGTCGATCGCGCTGGTGGTCAGCGAGCCCGGCGTGCGCCTCTTCGCCGATCCCTTCTTCGCCCCGGCCACGCTCGGCGTCACCGGCGTGCTCGAGCCGACCCGCTACCAGCTCGTGCTCGCGCTGGCCCACACCGAGGCCGGGCACCAGCGGCTCGAGCGCCACCTCCTGCACGGCGGCGTCGACGGCGTGCTCGTCATGTCGGGCCGGGCCGGCGACCCGCTGCCCGGGCGCCTCGCCGAGGCCGGCATCCCCACGGTCGTCGCCGGCCGCCCGCCCGACGGCGTCGCGGTCGGCTACGTCGACGCCGACAACGTCGGCGGCGCGTGCCGGGCCGTCCGGCTCCTGATCGAGCGGGGGCGGCGCCGCATCGGCACCGTCGCCGGGCCGCCGGACATGGTGCCCGGCGTCGACCGGCGGACCGGCTGGGAGAAGGCGCTGGTCGCCGCGGGCCGCGCCCCCGACCCCGACCTCGTGGCCGCCGCCGACTTCACCCGGGCCGGCGGCGAGGCGGCCACCCGCCGGCTCCTCGAGCGGCACCCCGACCTCGACGGGCTGTTCGTCGCCTCCGACCTCATGGCGCTCGGCGCCCTCGACGCGCTCCGGGCGGCCGGCCGGCGGGTGCCCGACGACGTCGCCGTCGTCGGATTCGACGACACCGAGCTGGCCCGGTCGGCCGACCCGCCGCTCACCACCGTCCGCCAGCCGCTCGAGCAGCTCGGCGCCGCCATGGCGCAGCTCCTGCTCGACCAGCTCGAGCGGGGCGCGCCGCCGGCGGGCGTCGTGCTCGACACCGACCTCGTCGTGCGGGCCTCGGCCTGACCCGCCCGCCGCTCAGCCCCCGCCCTGCCCGTCGCGCTCCCGGGCCCGCTCGCGGCTGCGCTCGGCCAGGTGGTCGGCCACCCCGATCGCCGTGAAGGGGAAGATCGGCGCCGGCAGCAGCACCAGCCCGCCGGCGGCGCGGGCCAGGACGAAGGTGTAGGCGGTCGCCACCACGACGGCGAGGACCCGGGGCCGCAGCTCGTCGTCGGGGTCGCGGCGCAGCGCCGCCACGCCGCCCGCGCCGACGCCGGCGACGATCCCCGACACCCCGTCGCCGGCCAGCGCGGACACCATGACCCCGATCGGCAACGCCAGGCCCATGGCCTTGAGCACCGCGGTCGGGGCCCGGGGATGCTCGGACATGAAGGCCAGGGCGACGAACACGAACGGGATGAGCGCCAGGCCGAACGCGATCGGCGGGCCCGGGTCGGGGGCGTCGGCCTCGTCGGAGGCCAGCGCCACCAACCCGGCCAGCATCGCCCAGAACGCCGGGACGAGGACCAGCGTGGCGACGAGGATCGCCCGCCACTTGCGCTGGGGCGGCAGCGGCGTCAGGCCCGCGACCGGCGCCGACCGGCGGGCCCGCCGCGCGGACGGACGGGTCGACCGGCCGGCGCCCGCGCCGCTCACCCCTTGACCGCCCCGGCGGTCAGCCCGCGGACGAAGTAGCGCTGCAGGGTGAAGAACACGATGAGCGGCAGCACCATCGAGATGAACGCGGCCGCCGTGAGCAGGTGCCACGACTCGCCCCGGGAGCCCACGAGGTTCGACAGCGCGATCGTGAGCACTTGGACGTCGGACGTGCCGCCCAGGAAGATGCGGGCGACGAGCAGGTCGTTCCACACCCAGAGGAACTGGAAGATCGCGAAGGCCGCCAGCGCCGGCACCGACAGCGGCACCACCAGCCGCCAGAAGATCGTGAAGTGGTCGGCGCCGTCGATCTTCGCGGACTCGATGATCGACGACGGCAGCGACCCGATGTAGTTGCGCAGCAGGTAGACGGCGAGCGGCAGGCCGAAGGCGGTGTGGGCCAGCCAGATGCCGAGGAACGTGCCGTTCAGGTCGAGGTCGGGGAAGATCCGCAGGCCGGCGACCTCGGCACCGCTCGTGTAGAGCCGCAGGATGGGGATGAGCGCCATCTGCAGCGGCACGACCAGCAGCCCGACGACGGCGGCGAACATGACGTGCCGGCCGCGGAACTCCATCCACGAGAAGGCGTAGGCCGCGAAGGCGGCGATGGTGATCGGGATGACCGTCGACGGGACGGTCACCGCCAGGCTGTTGAGGAAGGCGTTCTCGAACCCGCCGGTGTCCAGCGCCGATCGGTAGTTCTCCAGCGTCCACTGGCTCGTGTCGAACAGGTGGCCGAAGACCGTCCACCAGCCGGTCGTCTCGACCAGGTCCTCGGGGCGGAACGACGTGATGAGCACGCCCACCGTCGGCACCATCCAGATGGCGGCGACGATCGTGATGACGATGCGCGGCGTCCAGCCGCCCTTGCGCACGTCGCCCGCGCCCTCGGAGGTCGGCGCCCCCTCGAGCTCGGTGGGGAGCGACTCCTCGACGGGGATGGCGGTCGTCATCGGGTCGCCTCCTGCTCGCGGAACCGCCGGATGTTCCAGATCATGATCGGGATGACGAGGACGAACAGGATCACCGCGATGGCGCCGCTGCGTCCGTCGTGGTTGCGGATGAACCAGTAGATCATCCGCTCGGCGATCACCTCGGTCTGGTTCGTCTCGGGGCTGCCGATGACGAACACGATGTCGAACACCTTCATGGCGTTGATGACCATGTAGGTGACGACGACGGCGATGGTCGGGGCGATGCTCGGCACCGTGATGCGCCAGAACACCTGCATCTCGGATGCGCCGTCGATGCGGGCCGCCTCGATGATCTCGTCCGGGATCGACTTGATGGCCGCGGACAGCACCACCATGGCGAAGCCCGTCTGCATCCAGATCATGATCACCATCAGGAGCAGGTTGTTCCACGGCCGCTCCTGCAGCCACGGCGTGGGCGTCATGCCGAGGCCCATCTTGATGCCGTTGAGCAGGCCGATGTTGGTGCCGAAGCCCTCCGGGCGGAAGCTGTAGATCAGCCGCCAGGTGACCGCGGCGCCGACGAACGAGATCGCCATCGGCAGGAAGATCAGCGACTTGGCCACCGCCTCGCCCCGCCGCAGGCGGTCGGCCAGCGTGGCGAAGGCGAGGCCGATGCTGGTGGCGACCGCCGGCACGACGACCACCCAACCGAAGGTGTTGCGGATCGCCCGCAGCATCGACTCGTCGGTGAAGACGAACTCGTAGTTCTCGAGCCCGACGAACCCCTCGCCCTGCGAGTCGCCGAAGCTGACGACGATGGTGTTGATGACCGGGTAGACGAGGAAGACGCCGAGGATGACGAGCGCGGGCCCCACGAACACGTAGGGCCGCACGCCCTCGCGGAACCGCTCGGGCAGGTGGTCGACCGTGCGGTTCATGGCCCAGTAGAGGAGGAAGACGCCGCCGACGCCCACGGCGATGGCCACCGCGACGAGCACGAAGCGGTTGACGTCGGCATCGCGCATCCAGTCGAAGGTCAGCCACAGGCCGAAGAAGGCGGCGATCGGGACGACGAGCGCCCCCAGCAGGCGCAGCACCGCCAGGGCGACCGCTCGGACCGCCCGCGGCGCCGGCTCGTCCTCGTCGGGGACGGGCTCCGGTGCCTCCGGTTCGGTTTCCAACGCCGTGGTCACGACGTGCTCACTCCCCTCGGTGCGGATGCGGGGGGCGGCCGACCGGCGGCCGCCCCCCACCGACGGTCGCCCGGTCGGACCGGGCGGCCGTCACCGTCTTCCTGTCAGTCGGGCCAGCTGGCCTCGATCTCGTCGAGCACCGTCTCGAGCGAGTCCGGGCCCTCCTGGACGTATTGCAGCATGCCCGTCCAGAAGCTGCCGGCGCCGACCCGGCTCGGCATGAGGTCGGAGGCGTCGAAGCGGCCGGTGTCGTTCGCCAGCGCCTCGCTCACGATCTCCGACGACTCGGCCAGGATCTCGTTGGCGTAGCAGTCGGGCTCGACGTTGATGTTGGGCGACAGGCGGGCCGACCCCGGCTCGCCGCCCATGGCGCACTGGACCTCCTCGCCCGCGAACCGCTCCAGGAAGTCGCGGATCTCGGGCGCGTCGCGGAAGGCGACGGCCAGCTCACCGGCGAACAGGACGCCGTCCTGCTCGATCGGCGGGAACGGGAACCAGTCGTAGTCCACGCCCGCCTCGGCGTCCTCCGGGAAGAACGCGTTGATGAAGCTCGCCTGCCGGTGCAGCCAGCACCCGGGCGGGTCCTGGAACATCGGGCCGGGAGCGTCACCGAACGCGATCGACGGGGTCTGCTCGGGGCCGCCGAGCACGTAGCCCTCGCCGAACATGATCTGGCCGAAGTACTCGCCGGCGGTCACGACGGCCGGGTCGTTGAACGGGATCTCGTGGTTGACCCACTGGTCGTAGACCTCAGGCCCCGCGGTGCGGAGCATGATGTCCTCCATCCAGTCGGTCGCGGGCCAGCCCGAGCTGCCCTCCGACTCGAACCCGACGCACCACGGCGTGCCGCCGTCCTCGACGATCTGGTCGCTCAGGGCGATCAGCTCGTCCCAGGTCTCCGGCACCTCGTAGCCGGCCTCGTCGAAGGCCTGCTTCGGGTACCAGATCATGCTCTTCAGGTTGACGTTGGTGGGCATGCCGTAGTGCTCGCCCTCGTACTCGCCGAGCGAGAGCAGGTACTCGCCGAACTGGGCCTCGAGCTCCTCGATGTCGAAGCCCATGTCCTCGAGCGAGATGGCCCTGCCCGACCGGGCGTGCTCGATGACCGCACCGGGCTGGGGCAGGAGGATGACGTCGAGCGTGCCGCCCTCCGCGCGGATCTCGACCTCCTCCTCGAAGTTGCCCGAGGCCTCGAGCTCGGCCGTGTAGTCGGCGTCGGCGTTGATGTGCTCGTCGAGCACGGTCTGGATGACCTCGGCCTCCTCCGGCTCGACCGCCGCGAGGACGTTCACGCGGCCGGTGTTCTCGCCGCTCGCCTCCTGCTCGGTGTCGGTCGCGCCCTCGTCGCCCCCGTCGTCGTCATCGTCGCCACAGGCGGCGACGAAGAGGGCGAGGACGGCCGTCACCGCCATGAACCGTCGCAATCGCATGCTGTTCTCCTTTGCTGTCGGGGTGTTGTGGACGGAGATCGCGTCCGAGCGGCGGGCTCAGGCGTCGCCGTCGCCGTAGATGCCGGCCCCCGTGTCGGGGTCGAAGAAGTGGAGGCGGTGGGTGTCCACGACCAGCTCGATCGTGTCCCCCTCCTGGGCCACCGTGCGGGGGTTGAGCCGGGCGACCAGCGTGGCGCGGGCGCCGATCGCGCTCGGCGCCGCGGCGTCGATGTCGGCCGCCAGCTCCTTGACGTCCTCGGTGGCCGCCGCCTTGGCGTCGATGGGCACGTGGACCAGCACGTCGGAGCCGAGCGCCTCCCGCAGCTCGACCGTCGACCGGATGCGGCGCTCGGGCGGGGCGTCGGACACGAGCGCCGCGTCCTCCATGTCCTCGGGCCGGATGCCGAGCACCACGAGGCGGTCGGCGTAGTCCCGCAGCGCCGGGCGGCCGGCGAGCACGTCGGCCGGCACCGGCAGGCGGAAGCCGCCCACCTCGACCTCCATCCCGCCGTCGACGCTGTGGAGGTGGGCATCGACCAGGTTCATGGCCGGCGAGCCGATGAACCCGGCCACGAAGATGTTGACGGGCCGCTCGTAGAGCGTCTGCGGGTTGTCGACCTGCTGCAGCTCGCCCTTGCGCATGACGGCGACCCGGTCGCCCATCGTCATGGCCTCGGTCTGGTCGTGGGTCACGTAGATGGTCGTGACCCCGAGCTCGTGCTGCAGGCGGGAGATCTCGGCCCGGGTCTGCACCCGCAGCTTGGCGTCGAGGTTGGACAGCGGCTCGTCCATGAGGAAGGCGTGCGGGTGCCGCACGATGGCCCGCCCCATGGCCACGCGCTGGCGCTGGCCGCCCGAGAGCGCCGCCGGCTTGCGGTCGAGCAGCTCCTGCAGGCCCAGGATCTTCGCCGCCTCGCCGACCCGGCGGGCGATCTCGTCCTTGGGCACCTTCTGGAGCTTGAGCCCGAACGCCATGTTGTCGAACACCGTCATGTGCGGGTAGAGCGCGTAGTTCTGGAACACCATGGCGATGTCGCGCTCCTTGGGCGGCACGTCGTTCACGACGCGGTCGCCGATGGTGATCTTCCCCCGCGTGATGGTCTCGAGGCCGGCGATCATCCGCAGCGCGGTGGTCTTGCCGCAGCCCGAGGGACCGACGAGGACGACGAACTCGCCGTCCGCGATGTCGAGGCTGAGGGACCGCACCGCCTCGGTGCCACCGGGGAAGACCTTCCAGACATCGTCGAGAACGATTCGTGCCATGACGCCTACCGCTCCTCGCTGACCCGATCGCGAACACTGTGCCCGCCGGCGCGGCCACGACCGGCGACGCTAGTCCGCCCGCCAGGGGGCGACGTGGTGGTGCGCTCGACGAGCTCGAGCTCGAGCCGGTGCTCGCGGGGCTCGGGCTCGGCGCGGCCCTCCAGCACGTCGAGCAGCAGCCGGGCCGCCAGGCGTCCGCTCTCGTAGAGCGGCTGGCGCACGGTGGTGAGCCCGGCGTAGCCGGACACCTCGATGTCGTCGAAGCCGACCACCGAGAGGTCCTCCGGCACCGCCAGCCCGGCGGCGCGGGCGGCCTCGAGCACGCCGAGGGCCTGGGAGTCGGACGAGGCGAAGACCGCGGTCGGCCGGTCGGGCCGGTCCAGGATGCGGGCCGCGACCTCCCGTGCCGCGCCCCGCACGTGGGGCGCGTGGCCGACGTACCCGTCGGGCACGGCGAGCCCGGCGGCCGCCATCGTCTCCCGGTAGCCCTGCTCGCGCTCGCGGCCGGCGACGAACCCGAGGGGGTTGTCGTGGTCGTCGCCGATGAAGGCGATCCGCTCGTGGCCGAGCTCGACGAGGTACCGGGTGGCGAGCCGGCCGCCCTCGACGTCGTCGGTGACGACGGTGGGGACGCCCGGGGCGCGGGCGTCGACGAGGACGATCGGCACGCCGGCCCGCACGATCCGCTCGATGCTCGCGGGCGGCGGCGGCAGGGACATCACGATCAGGCCGTCGGCCCGGTCCCGCCGGGTCAGGGTCGCCAGGTGCTCGTCGCGGTGGACCGGCGACTCGACGTTGAACAGGACGAGGTCGTAGCGGCTGCCGTCCAGCGCGGCCACGATGCCGCGCAGGCGCTCGATGGCCGAGGCGTGGGTGAAGAAGGGCACGACCACGCCGAGGGTCTGGCAGCGGCCCCGGCTGAGCCCCTGGGCCAGCGGGTTGGGCCGGTAGTCCAGGGCCTCGATGGCGGCCAGGACCCGGGCGCGGGTCGTCGGGCTGACGCGGGGGCTGTTGTTGAGCACGCGGGACACGGTCCCCGCACCCACGCCCGCGTGGGCTGCGACGTCCGCGATTGTCACGACCCTCCCACTCGAGGCCTTCGCCGGCTCGGCGTCGGCCGTGGAACCGCTTCCACTCACCGGCGCGGGAGGCTAGATGACACATGTCACACTGTCAATGGAACCGCTTCCACGGTCGCGCAACTGCAACGTTCACCGCGCGCACGCGACCACGACCGCACGGAGCGTGCTCAAGCTGGCACGCTCTGGCGAACGTCGCGGAGGTCGATCCGCAGACCGGCCGGCGGCTCGACCGCCAGGCCGTCCGCGGCCACCTGGCCGAGCCGGACCGGCTCGTCGTGGTCGCGCAGCACGTGCCAACCGGCGTCGACGACCGTGGCACCGGCCCCGTCGCCACCCGCCCCTGCGGCCGCCGCGGCGTCCGGCGAGACCAGCACCTGGCCCGGGCGGGCCGCGGCCATGACCCGGGCGCCGTGGTGGACGGCGAGCCCGACCGGCTCGCCGTCGACCTCGACGATCTCGCCGACGTGCACGCCCATCCGCACCCGGGGCACCAGGTCACCGGGCCAGGGCGCGGCGCCGAGCGCCCGCTGGGCGTCGACGGCGGCGGCCAGCGCGTGGTCGACCCGGTCGAAGACGGCCATCGTGCCGTCGCCGGCGTGGGCGAGGAACCGACCCCGCCGCCGGGCCACGGCCGCGGCGATCAGCCGCCGGTGCCGGACCAGCAGCTCGGGGTAGTCGTCGCCCGCGGCCCGCAGCAGCCGGGTCGAGCCGACGATGTCGCTCTGGAGCACCGCGGCCCGGCGCCACCGCCGCCGCCCGGTCGCGGCCCGCCGCTCGGGCCGCCGCCCGACCGCCTGCGCCAGGGTCACGCGCAGGGCGCGGGTGGCGGCCCGGATCGTCCGTGTCCTCTCCCGCACGTCCGCCGCGGCCATGGCGCCACTGTGCCGGTGCCCGCTCGCACGACGCTTGCAAAGCGCTGAGACCGCGCCGGGCGGCCACGCCCGCCGGCGGTCACCCGAGGGCGGCGAGGAAGGCGAGCACCCGGGCCGTGACCAGCTCGGCGGCGGCGGCGTCGTGACCGGGCAGCGACCGGTCGGTGAACAGGTGGCGGTCGCCGGGGTAGGTGAACAGCTCGGCGCGCGCCGTGGCCCCGGCCTGGGTCACCAGCTCCCGGGCCGCGTCGAGGTCGCCCTCGCCGGCGAAGACGGGGTCGCCGTCCATGCCGTGGACCTGGACGGGCACGCCGGCGGGCCAGCCGCCCCAGGTCGCGGCCGGCGCGCACGCCTCGAGGAGCACCGCGCCCCGGGCCCCCCGGCGGGTCTGGGCGAGCCGCTGGGCCGGCAGCACGCCCAGGGAGATGCCGGCGTAGACGAGGTCCTCGGGCAGCCCGTCGGTGGCGCGCAGGCCGCGGACCACGACCTCGTCGAACCCGGTGGCCGCCACGTGGGCGAGGCCCTCCTCCAGGGTCGGGAACGTGCGCCCGCCGAACAGGTCGGGCGTGTGCACCGTGTGGCCGGCGTGCCGCAGCTCGTCGGCGAGGGCGACCACGCCCGGGGTCAGCCCCTGGGCGTGGTGGAACAGCAGGACCTCGGACACCTGGCCTCCCCCTGGTCGCGCCCCCCGCCCCGCCGATGGTGCCACCGGGGGGCGGCGGGGTCACGCGGGTTCAGACGAGGTTGTCGACGAAGCGCTCGAGCTGGCGCAGGTTGCGGCACTCGAACACGCCGTCGCAGTAGGTGGCGTACTCGCTGATGATCGAGTCGCCGGTGTCCCAGTAGCTCCGGGGCTCGGGGTTGAGCCAGTAGACGTGCCGGGCCCGGCGCTGCACCTCCTTGAGCACCCACGACTGCGACGCGTGGTAGTTGTTCCGGGCGTCGCCCAGCAGCAGGACGGTCGTCTTGGGGCCGATGTCCTTGCCCCACCGCTGCCAGAAGACCTCGAAGGCGTGGCCGTAGTCGCTGTGGCCGTCGACCCAGACGACGTCGGCCTCCGTGTTCACCCGGTGCACCGCCTCCGCGATGTCCTCGGTGCGCTCGAAGAGGTGGGTGACCTCGTCGATGCCGTCGATGAAGACGAACGACCGCACCTTCGAGAACTGGTTGGAGATCGCGTAGACGAGGTGCAGCGTGAACCGTGCGAACGCCGCCACCGACCCGGAGATGTCGGCGACCACGAAGATCTCCGGCTTCGACGGCCGGGGGTAGCGGAACCGGGGTTCGATCGGCACGCCGCCGGTCGACAGCGAGTGGCGGACCGTCGAGCGGAAGTCGAGCGGCCCCCGCCGCCCGTGGCGGCGCTTGCGGGCCAGCCGCACGGCCAGCTTGCGGGTCAGCGGGTAGATGGCCTTGCGCAGGGCGGCCAGCTCCTCGCGGCTGGCGTGCATGAAGTCGACGTCCTCGGGCAGCGGCTTGCGCAGCGTCCTGGCCATCGCCTCGACGCCCCGGTCGGCGACCAGGCGGCGCCGGATCTCGGCCTCGATCTCCTTGCGCAGGCGGTCGATGCGGGCCTCGATCTCGTCGCGCTCGAGGCGCTCCTCCAGCGGGGTCAGCGGCTGGGGCGCCTGCTCCCGGGCCTGCTGCAGGAGCTTCTCGGCCACGCCCTCGAGGTCGAGGTTCCGCAGCGTCCGGTACAGGTAGTAGGTGCCGCCGACGGGGCGCCCGGGCTCCATGCCCGCGTAGCGGCGCACGGCCTGGCGGGCGAGCGCCCGCAGCATGGCCTCGTTGTTCTGGGACAGCGCCCGCATGAGCATCTCGGCGAGCTCCTGCGGCGTGAGGTCGTCGCCCAGGGCGCCGCCCCCCGACCGGTCGCCGGTCTGCCCCGGCATCTCCCCCATCCGCTCCTCGAGCTCGGCCAGCGCCTCGGCCTGCTCGTCGGTGAGCGCGAACTCGCTGCCCCGCAGGGAGAAGTAGACCTCGAAGACGGTCTCGAACACCCGCCAGTGGGCGGCGTTCTTCACCAGGGTGGCGCCGAGCGCGTACTTGAACGCGTCGCGGTCCTCCAGCGGGATGTGCTGCAGCGCCGCCATGGCGTCGAGGTTCTCGGTGAGGCTGACGGGCAGCCCCGCGGCTCGCAGCTCGCCGATGAACCCGGCGAGCAGCTCGGTCAGCGCGATGCCCGCGCCGACCTCGGCCAGGCGCTGGTCGGCCTCCTCCAGCGTGCGGGGACGGGTGCGCACCGCCCCCGGCTCGACCCCGGCCCGCCGGCCCCGGATCGCCTCGGCCGCGCCCGCGCCGGCGCGGGCCTCGTGGCGCCCGGCCGTGATGCCGGCGGCCGCGGCCTCGCCGCCGCGGTCGCGGCGCCCGTCCTGCGGGTCCTCGGGGCCCGGCTCGGTGCCCTCGCCCGGCTCAGCCATTGCGCTGCCAGGGGCGGGACGTCCCGGCGGCGGGCTCGCCGCCGAGCGAGGCGTCCTGTTCGAGCTCCTTCGTGGCCTTGGCGATGTCGCTCTGGTACTTGAGCAGGATGTTGGCCGTGCCGGTGGCGACGGCGGCGTCGACCTGCTCGACGCCGAGCAGCAGCAGCGTCCGGGCCCAGTCGAGGGTCTCGGACACCGACGGCGGCTTCTTCAGCTCGAGCTGGCGGATCGACCGGACGATGCGAGCGACCTGGTCGGCCAGGCCCTCGGTGATGCCCGGCACCTTGGCGAGCACGATCTCCCGCTCCCGCTCCAGGTCGGGGTAGTCGAGGTGCAGGAACAGGCAGCGCCGCTTGAGCGCCTCGGACAGCTCGCGGGTGTTGTTCGAGGTGAGGAAGACCAGCGGCACCTGCTTGGCGGTCAGCGTCCCCAGCTCGGGGATCGACACCTGGAAGTCGGAGAGCACCTCGAGCAGCAGCGCCTCGGTCTCGATCTCGACCCGGTCGACCTCGTCGATGAGCAGCACGACGGGGTCCTCGGCCCGGATCGCCTCGAGCAGCGGGCGGGTGAGCAGGAAGTCGTCGGAGAAGATGTCGTCCTCGACCTCCTCCCAGGTGGCGCCGTCCTTCCGCTCCGCCTGGATGCGCAGCAGCTGCTTCTTGTAGTTCCACTCGTAGAGGGCCTTGGACTCGTCGAGGCCCTCGTAGCACTGCAGCCGGATGAGGCGCGAGCCGGTGATCTCGGCCACCGACTTGGCGAGCTGGGTCTTCCCCGTGCCCGCGGGGCCCTCGACGAGCACCGGCTTCCCCAGCCGGTCGGCGAGGTAGACGATGCCGGCGATGCCGTCGTCGGCCAGGTAGTCGACCTTGGCCAGCGCCTCGCGCACGGCGGGGACTGACTCGAAGCGATGGACGTCGCGCTGCGCCGCAGTGGTCATCCGCCCAGGCTACCGGGCGAATTGACCCTCGGGTCAACCTCGATGGCCGGCCCGGGGTGGGGGCGCCGGCGGGACGGTCTGGGGAGGAGCAGCCCCGCCGGCGCCCGCCTGCCTGGGCCTCGAGGAGTCGTCTGCCCGCCGGCCGACGGCTGGTGGCGGGCGGGCGGGTACCTACCGACGGCCTGCCGCGGGCGACTCCTCGGGGGAGACGGACCATGCTCGGCCCGTCGACGCCACTGTGCCCGTGCCCAGGTTGCACAAAGGTTGCTCCGGCGAACGCGCCCTCGGCGAACATCGGCGGTCGAGATCGCGCGGACAGTGGTTTTTCTCCGTAGACTGCGCCGGACCCGGCAACGGTGCCGGGTTCGACCGCGACGATCCCGCCGCGGAGGGTGAATGATCGACGATCTGAGCGACCGACGGACGGCCATCGCCGCCGCCAAGGCGACGCTGTTGGCCGGCGGCGCCGCCGAGGCCCCCGACGCCGTGGACCCCGCGGTCCTGGCCTCGTGGCGGCGCTGCGCGCCCGCCCTCCGCCCCGACGGCGCCGGGAGCGCCCCGGTCGAGCCGGCCGACGAGGCCCGGTCGCGCTGGGAGACCTCGCCGCTCAGCCGGGCCGCGCCCGACCTGCCGGCCCACCTGCGGGCCATCGCGGAGACGTCCGACCTCGTGGCCTGCGTCACCGACGCGGAGGGCCGCGTGCTGGTGCAGGCCGCACCCCGGCGGCTGAACCGCCGGGCCGAGGACATCGGCCTCGTGCAAGGCGGGATCTGGCACGAGTCGGTCGCCGGGACCAACGGCATCGGCCTCGCGCTCGCGGTGGCCCGCCCGGTGGCGGTCTTCGCCACCGAGCACTGGCTCGACCCCCTGCACGAGTGGGTGTGCTACAGCGCGCCGGTGCACGACGCCGACGGCCGGCTCGTCGCCGTCGTCGACCTGTCGACCACGTGGCGCCACGCCAACCCCCTGGCCCTGCCCATGGTCGCCTCGCTCGCCCGCAACCTCGAGCACGAGCTGCGGGCGTTCGGCCCGCTGCCGGCGTCGCGGCCGGCCCTCCAGCTGCGCCTGCTCGGCTCGCCGTCGGCCCGCCTCGGCGACCGGCCGCTGCGGCTCACGCTGCGGCAGTTCGAGATCCTGGCGGTCCTGTGCCTGGCGGGGCCGGTGACGCTCGGCGAGCTGCACGCCCACCTCTACGGCGACCGTCCGGTCACCATGGCCACCCTCAAGGCCGAGATCTCGCGGCTGCGCCGGGAGCTGCGGGGGCAGCTGACCTCCCGCCCCTACCGGCTGACCGTCGACTGGGAGGCCGACGTCACGCGGCTGCTGGCGCGCCTCGACCAAGGCGACGTCGAGGGCGCGACCCGGCTCTACGACGGCCAGCTGCTGCCGTCCAGCACCTCGCCCTTCGTCGAGGAGCACCGCCACCACGTCGACGTCGCCCTGCGGACGGCCGTCCTCCAGCGCCCGAGCTCGAGCGTCGCCCTCCGCTACAACGCGGTGCACCCCTACGACGTCGAGGTGCTCGAACGGGCGCGGTCGGCGGTGCCCGACGACGACCCGCTGGTCCCCGCCCTCACCGGCCGCCTGGCCGCCGCCGAGCTCTGAGGCGCCGGCGGGTGGCCGACCTCCCGCCGCCGGCGCGGAACCACCGGCCGGCGGGGCGCTCACCCGGTCGGGGGCACCGCGGCCACGCCTCGCAGCTCGTCGAGCCAGCCGGTGACGAGCACCCACGTGGCCCCCGTGCCCTCGTAGAGGCCGGGATCGGTGCCCGGGGGCGCGGCCACGACGACGTCGGCCGGGGCGTCGGGCCGGGCGGCGACCTCGGCCACGGCCTCGGACGGCAGGACGTCCACCGTGCCCTCGGCGGTCATGGCCCCGATCACGACGCCGTCCCACCGGGCGGCGCGGCCCAGCGTGCGCTCGTTGCGGGCCATGGCCGAGACCCAGACGGGGATGCGCGGCTGCTGCAGCGGCGGCGGCAGGAACTGCACCTCGTCGAACGTGTAGTGGGCGCCGTGGTGGGTGAAGGGCCGGCCCGACCACAGCCCCGCCACCACCTCGAGCCCTTCGTCGAGCATGGCCGCCAGCGTGCGGCGGTCGGCGGGGCGACCCAGCGCCGTGTACTCCGACGGCGGCTCGCCGAGCCCGACGCCGAGCACCGCCCGCCCGCCGGAGAGGCGGTCGAGGGTCACCGTCTGGCGGGCGACCTCCTGCGGCTGGTGCCGGGGCAGCGCGGTGACGGTGGTGCCGAGGCGGACCCGCTCGGTGCGGGTGGCCAGCGCGCCGAGCACGACCCAGGCGTCGGACACGGGCATCGGGAGGTCGGGGGTGCCGACGACGTGGTGCCAGAGGAACACGCCGTCCCACCCGTTCGCCTCGGCGGCGAGGCCGATGTCGACCAGCGCGCCGGGCTCGTCCATGACCGGGATGCTGACGCCGTAGCGCATTCGTCGACGGTAACGGCCACCTGTGACAACTTCGGCGGGCCCGCCCGCGACCTCGCCGGCGCGCGACCGGCGCGCCCGCCGGCGGCGTCGCTGGCACACTGGTGCCCGTGACCACGGTCCGCGGCGACGTCGCCCTGCGCCAGGGCGAGCACGACGGCCACGCCTGGGCGATGGCGCTCCGCCGCCCCGACCCGTCGCTGGACGGCATCGTCGCCGGCCCCTACTGCGGCTACGAGGAGTCGGGCCGCGAGGTCCGCCGCCGCCAGACCGCCACCGACCGGGTGCCGGTCATCATCAGCTTCGGCGACCCCATCGACCTGGTGGAGCTGAGCGCCTCGGGCTCCCCGGCCCGGCGCGTCACCTCGTTCGTCGCCGGGCTGCACGACGGCTACGTCGTCACCCGGTTCGCGGGCACGCAGCACGGCGTGCAGGTCGACCTCACCCCCCTCGGCGCCGCCCGGGTGCTGGGACCGCCGCACGAGCTGGCGAACGAGTGCGTCGACCTCGACCTCGTGCTCGGCCGGTTCGGCGCCGAGCTGACCGAGCGGCTGGCCACGGCCCCCGGCTGGCCCGAGCGGTTCGACCTGCTCGACGAGGTGCTGATCGCCCGCGCCGCCGACGGGCCCGACCCGGACCCGGCCGTCGTCTGGGCCTGGCGGCAGCTCCGCCGGTCGCACGGGCAGGTCGCGGTCGGCGTGCTGGCCGACGAGGTCGGCTGGAGCCGGCGGCACTTCACGGTGCGCTTCCGCGAGCAGGTCGGCCTCCCGCCCAAGCCCGCGGCCCGGGTCCTGCGCTTCCGGCGGGCCGCCGGGCTGCTGGCCGCCCACCCCGACCGGTCGATCACCGACGTGGCCGCCGCCTGCGGCTACGCCGACCACAGCCACCTCGTGCGGGAGTTCCGCCGCCTCGCGGGGTGCACGCCCTCGGCCTACGTCCGGGCGCTGCTGCCCGGCGGCGCCGGCGTCGGCGGCTGACCGGGCCGCCCGTCACAGGCCGACGCTGTCCGCCCCGTGCGCGGCCTCCTCCGGGGTGAACCCCTCGAAGACCAGCTGGTCGATCAGGCCCTGCCGGGAGAACGGCATGACGTCGAGGTAGCTCTGCGCCATGAGGGCCGCCTGCTCGTACCAGTCGACGTCGAGGGAGTCGACCGCGTACGTCGCGTCCTCGGTGGAGTAGCCCTCGAACTCCAGCTGCTCGATGAGGCCCTGCCGCGAGAACGGGAGCACGTCCAGGTAGCCCTCCGCCGCGCGGCGGGCGTTCGCCTGGCTCACCGACTCGGCGCCGGTCGTGGTCGTCGGCGCGGTCGTCGTGGTCGTCGTCGCCACCGTCGTCGTGGTCGGCTCGGTCGTGGTCGACCGCTCGGTGGTGGTGGTCGACTCGGCCGTCGGGGCCGTCAGCACGCCGTCCGCCTCCTGGGCGCAGGCGCCGAGCCCGAGGGTCGCCAGCGCGACCGCCGCCCACCCTGTCCGGATCGCCATGGGTCCTCCTTCGTCGCAGCACTCGGAGGTACCCCGGCGCCGTGACAGCTCAGGTGGCCTCGGAGGTGACCGCCTCGGCGGGCGTCTCGCCGCCGTGGCGGCTGCGCACGACGGCGAGGAACCGCTCGACCGCCCGCACCGTGTGGTGGGTGCGCAACGAGGGCAGGATGTCGAACGCGTGCTGGGCCCGGGGCAGCTCGGCGTAGACCACGGGCGAGGTGGACACCTCCCGGAGCATGGAGACGAAGTACCGGGCCTGCTCGACCGGCACCACCGTGTCGTTGGCGCCGTGGACGACGAAGAACGGCGGTGCGTCGGCCCGGACGTGGCTCATCGGCGACGCGAGGTCCCAGGTCTCCCGGTCGTCCTCCAACCGGGTCTTGATCACCGCCCGGGCCAGCAGCCCCTCCAGCATGGGGTTGGCGACGCCGTGGCGGTCGAGGAAGTCGTAGACGCCGTAGAACGGCACCGCCGCGGCGACGCTGGTGTCCGCGTCCTCGAAGCCCGGCTGCCACGGCGCGTACCCGGGGGTGAGCGCGGCGAGCGCCGTGAGGTGGCCACCGGCCGAGCCGCCAGTGAGCACGATGAAGTCGGGGTCGCCGCCGTGGTCGGCGATCGTCGCCCGGGTCCAGGCGATGGCCCGCTTCACGTCGACGATGTGGTCGGGCCAGGTGGCCCGGGGGCTCAGCCGGTAGTTGATGGCCACGCACACCCAGCCCCGCTCCGCCAGGTGGGACATGAGCGGGTAGGCCTGGCCCTCCTTCTGGCCGACCGTCCAGGCGCCCCCGTGCACCTGCAGCAGCACCGGCGCCCGGGCGTCGTCGGGCAGGTCGGCCCGCTTCCAGACGTCGAGCATGTTGCGGCGGCCGGCGTCGCCGTAGGCGATGTTGGCCCCGCTCGCCGTGTAGCGCTTGCGCCGGGGGAAGCGGGGCACGAGCAGCTGCGACCGGTCGACCGGTGCCGCCGGCGCGGGGCTGAAGGGCTCGTCGATGGCGTCGCGGTAGCCCGGCCCCAGCGCCTCGACCAGGGCCCGCTCCAGGACCTCCTCGCTGTCCTGCGCGTCGCGGTGCAGGCGCCAGAGGCCGGCGATGGAGGCCGCCGTCAGGCCGAGGCCGAGCAGGCCGCGCCAGCCCCGGGCCCGCCCCCGCCCGGCGCCGAGCAGGGCCAGGCCGCCCTCGAGCGCGGCCACCTGCAGCGGCATCTCGGACACGGGCACGCCCGCGACGAACTCGGCCGTGGTCACGTGGGGGGCGAACCGGGTGACCGGCCGCAGCGCGTTGAGGGTCGCGGCGGCGGCGAGGGCACGGGTCAGCAGGTACCGGTTGCGGGGATCCACGACGTCACAGCTCCTCTCGCGACGACCGGGCACAGCCTAGGGAGGCGGCCCGCCCGACCTCAGCCACGGACGGTCACGACCTCGACCGCGGCCTCCTCCACCTCCTCCTCGGTGAAGGGGACCTCGCGCCACTCCTTCTCGGAGAAGCGGCGGGTGGCCTCGACGTAGCCCGGGTCGGACCGGTCCTCGGTGTTGCCGTAGGTCAGGAAGGTGCGGGCCTCGGGCCCGTCCTCGCCGAACGCGACCGCCATGAGGAACGACGTGCCGTTGTTCACCAGGTAGCCGGTGTCCTCGCCGTAGGTGGCGATGGCCGCCCCCTCGGCGACCGGGGCCCGCTCCACGTCGGCCAGCTCCGGGTCGAGGATCGACCAGCTCCGGCCGAAGCCGACGATGTTGGTCGTGCCGTCGGCACCGGTGCCGCCGTGGATCGGGATGCGCTCGCCGGCGCGGACCGCGAACTGCACCTCGCCCAGGGGCGCGTCGACCGGCACGCCGGCCGCCTCCAGCACCTGCACGGCCCGGGCCAGGTTCTGCAGGACGGGGTCGGCGGAGGGCCCGCCCGGCGGGGCGGGCGCCAGCCCGCTCGGCGTCGTGACCGGCCGGGTCGGGTCGAAGGGCTCGGCCCACAGCGGCCCGGCCTCGACCAGCGCCTCCCGGCCGAAGCGGGCCATCAGCTCGCGCCAGACCACCGGCCCGGCGCGGTCGACGTCGTAGACGCCGTCCCAGGACGCCAGCACGTCGCAGGCGGCCGACACGTCGATCGCGGCCGCGGGCAGGCCCGGGGCGCCGTCCTCGCCGGGCGGCAGCTCGGGCACCTCGATGGGCGTGCTGCCGGCCGCCCGGCACCGGGCGACGACCTCGCCGAGCAGCGCCCGGGACGTGTAGCCCCGGTTGGCCAGGGCGGCGTCGGCCAGCTCGTCGAGCGTGAACCGGCCGTCCTCCCCCGAGGCGCCGGCCGGCGACATGTCGTCGAGGACGACCGCGTTCTCGCGGGTGCGGGGCGACAGCGGGGTGCGCTGGCGGCCGTGCAGCGGCGAGTAGTCGCCCTCGAGGAGGGCGGTCGCGTGCGGCACCCAGAACGAGTCGTTGGCGTTGAAGACGTAGTCGCTCTGGGTGATCTGCGGCTGCTCGTCCGGGGGCACGAGGCCCGGGTCGCGGGCGCCCTCGACCTCGACCCACTCGAACCGGGGGTCCGACCCGTCGAGCAGCACGGCCCCGTTGTCGGCCGCGATGGCGACGATGGGATCGCTCTCGAGCGACGCCTCGTACAGCTCGATCGCCTCGTCCGACAGGTTGGGGGTGGCGGAGGTGTCCGCGTACCAGGCCCGGCCGTCGGCCGACGCCGCGATCGTGTTGAAGAGCGGCACGCCGTTGACCTCCTGGTGCACCTCGATGAACTCGTCGAGGTCGTCGGCGGTGAGCATCCCGAGGTACTGCTCGGCGAACTCGTCGTTGTCGATGTTGGCGTCGCGGAAGGTGATGGTCGCCGTCTCGGTCCAGCCGAAGCCGGGGAAGTCGATGATCGGGCCGTAGTGCGACGACCAGGTCGTCCGGGTGACCTCGCGCACCTCGCCGTCCTCGCCCAGCACCTCGATGGTGTGCTCGGTCGGCGTCATCTCCCGGGTCTCGTCCCCGTAGCGGTAGGTGGTCGGCGACCCCGGCACGAGCTCGAGCCGGTAGGCGGTGAACCGGTTGCCGGCGGAGACCGTGTGGGTCCACGCGAAGTCCTCGGTGAAGCCGATCCCGATGCCGGGCAGGCCGGAGAGCTGGACGCCGTAGGCGTCGAGCTCGCCGGGGACGGTGAGGTGGACCTCCCAGAACCGCAGCTCGCCCTCCCAGGGGAAGTGCGGGTTGGCCACGAGCATCCCGCCGCCGGTCGCGGAGCGGTCGGCGCCGATGGCCCAGCCGTTCGAGGCGGCCGTGCCCCGCAGGCGGCCGCCGTCGGCCGTCGCCGCGGCGGCCTCCTCGTCCTCCTCGCCGGCCGGCGCCTCGCCGCCCGCGCCCGTGCCGGCCCCACCCGCCTCGCCGGGGGGCGCCGCCGACGCGATGTAGGGCACCAGCGCCCCGCTGCTGGCCTGGAGGGCGACCGAGCGGGCGTAGGTGTAGACCTCGACGGGCTCGAGCGGGCGCACCCACTCGGCGCCCGAGCACCAGCCCGACAGCCCCGACGCCCCGACCTCCTCGAGGTGGGCGTTCCAGCCGGCGGTGAAGGCCGTGAAGAGCTCGACGACGTCGTCGGGGGCCTCCTCCCAGTCCTCGGCGGCCCGCTCGGCGATGCCGATGGCCCGCCAGGCGACGTCGGAGTCGATGTTGGCGTCGTCCTCGCCCGGGCCCAGCCACCGGGCCCGGGTGCCGGTCACCTTCAGCACCTGGTCGGCCAGGTCGCAGGCCCGGTCCTCGGCGCTGGCCCACCCCTGCCCGAAGGCGACGTCCGCGAGGGAGTCGCCGGTGATGTGGGGGACGCCCCCCTCGGTGCGGCGGATGGTGGCCTCGTACTCGTCGCCCTCGCCGAGGACCCGGCCGTCGGCCCCCTCGCCGTCGCCGCCGTCGGAGGTGCAGGCGAGGCCGGTGCTGAGCAGTGCGGTGGCGGCCAGCGCGAGGCAGGCGGCTCGGGTACGGCGGACGCGTGATCGGGCCATGGGTCTCCCGGCTCGGGCACGGCCCCGGGGCGCAGACCCGGGGGTGTGACGGACGGCCCACTGTGTACCGCCGTGCTCCCCGCCTCGCCAGGTGGCACGCTCCGCCCCCGGGACGGCGCGGATCGTGGCCGACCGGTCCCACCGGCCGCCGGACCTCGCCCACCCCGCCGCCGCGGATGGAACGGGCGACGGGGCGGGCGGGCCGGCCTCCGGCCGCCGTCCCTACTGCGGCGCCGGAGGATCTGGCGACAGGGCGGCGAACAGGCCGTCGGCCGCTTCCGCCCCGCTCCCCTCGCCGGCGGCGCGGTCGCCGCCGGCCGGGCGGGCCGAGCGCAGCGCCGACCACAGGGAGCCGGCGTCGGAGGCGCCCAGGAGCAGCGGGTGGTCGCCCGCCGTCTCGGCCCCGCGGCCCTCGCCACCGCCGCCGCGGGGTGCGGCGACGGGCTCGGCGGGGGCCGGCTCGGGCTCCGGCGCGCAGCCGAGCTCGGGCCGGGACGTGTCGCACAGGTCGGAGGTCGCGTACCACTCGAGCCCCGAGTGCGGCTGGCCGTCGATCGGCCGGGCGTTCTGCCCGAGCAGCCGGCGGGCGGAGATGTCGACGTCGTAGCCGGTGTCCGCGGCCAGCCAGTGGCGCTCCTCGTAGCCGTTGCGCACGACCACGTAGAAGGGCGCGGTGAGCGGCGCCTGGCCCTCGGCGACCGGCCCGCCGTCGATCTCGCTCGTGGCCCACCAGTTGGCCCCCTGCGCGGCCGCGGGGTCGATGCGGTGGCAGGTGACCTCGGCGCCACCGAGCAGGCAGGTGGTGGTCCGCATGCCGCCGGTCCGCTCGATGCCCTCGACGAGGCCGATGTTCGAGAACGGCGGCCGGCCCGGGGCCATCATCTCGGCGTAGAGCGCCTCGCTCTTGGCGATGCCGCCGAGCGCCTTCCACGGCGCCCAGGCCGCGGCCCGGCGTGCGGCCGCGTCGCCGCCGGCGGCGCAGTACCGCTGGGCCATGCCGGCCGCCACGTGGCCGGCGACCTGCTGCACGTCGACCAGCTGGTCGGCGGTGAAGGGCGCGCCGACGCCGGCCGAGTCGTACTGGAAGATCCCGATCCCCGGGGTCCAGTAGGCCCGCTTGTAGGGGGTGTGCGGGTCACGGAAGGCGTAGAGCCCGTAGTTGGCGTGGAGGTTGTTCGAGCCCGACCAGCGGCCGGTCCACTCGTCCCAGCGGGACATGGTCATGGGCGACGGCGCCTGCTCGGGGGTCTCGCCCATCGAGACCTCCTTGAAGATGGGTGCCATCACCAAGGCGGTGAGCTCGTCGTCGGACAGCGCGCAGGGTCGCGGCGTCTGGGCGACGGCGGCGCGGATCCCCTCGTAGGGGCCCTTGCCGAAGTAGCGCCGGACGCCGGGGGTCCCGGCGGGGACGGGCTCGGCGGCGGCCTGCTCGGCCCCCGTGCCGAGGGTCGGCGTCAGGTCGCCGACGACGGTCGCGGCGGCCAGGACGGCCGCGGCGAGGAGCTGGAGCCGGCGCGGTCGCCGGCGGTCTGGGCGGGTGCGGCGGAAGAGGTTGTGCATGGTGCGTCAGGCGCCGCCCACCGGCCCACGTCCGGGGGCGTGGACGCCCGCGGTCCCGGCGCGGGGCGCCGGGTGCCCGCCTGGCGCACGCCCTCCGCCCCAGCGGGCGGGGAGGCGGCTCGGGTCGCGTGTAGGGACAGCCGGGTGGCGAGCGGGCGCGACGGCGGACGCCGGCCGGGACCGCGGTGCGGCTCGGTTGTCGGTGTCGGTGTCGTCGTCACGTGCTCTCCTCCCGGAACGACCTGCACCGCTGCGGGGGCGCGGACGGGCGCGCGACGTCGAGGGCCCGGTGGACCCGGGCCGGCCGGCGCTCGTGCCGTGCCAGGTGCGCGGGCGCGGGGCCCTACGCGCTCAGCGGGTTGCGATGTGTGTCAGTCCCGGAAACCCCAGCGAGGCTCCCCAGCACTCATCTCCCCAGATCCCTCAGCGGTGTCAGCGGCGAGCGGCGGTGCCCGCCTCCGAACGAGGTCCACCGGACGGTCGTCGGTCCCAGCTCCCCTGATGGCGGGGCCACGTCGGGTCCATCACCGGGATCGGTGACCGCCACGGCGGGCTCGTCAGGTCCGGCGAAGACTAGACACCACTCTGCGTGGCACCAACAATGACATATGTCACAGATTCATGACGAAGTGATGACCAAAGTCCCCGCTCCTCCGCTGACTACGGGCACATAACCGCAGGTCACACCGCATGTCGATCGGTCCGGTCTCGGACGTCACGCACATGACGGAACCGTGAAAATTATGTTGAAACGATGACGAAACTGGGTACGGACCTCGGTTCGCCGAGCGCGCGAGAACGCCGCGCGCCGCCCTCGTCGGACCGGGCGGCGCGCGGCGCGTGGTCGGCGTCGGTGCGCTCGTCAGACCCCGTGGGCCTCGATGACCTCGACGCCGTAGCGGCCCACGGTGCTGCGCTGGGTGCGGACCCGGCGGCCGCACACCGGGCAGATGGCGGTGCCGGCGCCGTCACCGCATCCGGGGCGCAGCTGCCACCCCGACGCCCCGCACCAGCGGACGTCGCCCCGCAGCCGCAGGCGCCCGTCCCGCCGCCCCGGGAGCGGGCCCTGGAGGCCGGCCGCGGCCGAACCCCGGTCGGCGGGCCGCCGGACGGCCCGCCAGGCGCGCATCAACGTGTCAACCACGGCGCCACCCCTCCCCTGCGGGCCCGGTGAGATCGATCGTCCACGTCCCCGAGCCTTCCCGCCGGAGCGTCCCGCCATCCGCGCGCTGCGACGTGAGCGGGGACGCCGGGGCCGCGCCGCCCCGGCGTTCGCTGGCCAACTGCTCGACCAGGCCGCGGTAGTGGGCCAGCGCCGAGCCCCGGTCGACCCGGTCGCGGCGGGGCGCCGGCAACGGTCCCCGCACGGGGCCGGCCAGGAGCCGGAGCTCGCCCTCCGACGGTGCCCGGCACCGGGACCCGGCCTCGGGCCCGGGCGCTCCACCCGCAGACCGGCCCCGGAGGTACGCGGCGACCGAACCGACCACGGACCGCAGGCCCCGGCGGTGGCCACGCTGCGCACCGGTGGTCGCCAGGCCCGGCGCCGGTGCTCGCCCGGTGTGGCGCAGCGCGCTCCCGCTGGACCTGGTCATGCTGTTCATCCCCCGCTGCCGCGTGACCGACGGACCAACCTGCCGTTCCGCTCGTGGACTCGTACAGTCCAGAGCTTCGGTTCGTCCCCAGTATCCGTCGGTACGACACGTAGCGCAAGCCGGTCCGGACGTGTCGTACGCCCGGTCCGCACGGAACGTGCCGGTGCGGGCGGCATCCCCAGCTCACGCCCTCACCCCAGCTCGTCGGCCTCAGGCCAGGTCGAACTCCCCGTTGCGGACGCCCTCGAGGAAGGCCCGCCACTCGCTGGGGAAGAACTCGAGGATCGGGCCCTTGCCCTGCTGCTTCGTGTCGCGGACGCCGATCGTGCCGTCCTCGGCGACCCCGACCTCGACGCAGTTGTCGCCCCCGCTCGAGAAGCTCGACTTGCGCCAACCCGTGAACGTGCGCTGTCGCATGGTTGATCGGTCCCTTCTACATGTGACGGTGGCGCGGGCAGCACACTCTGCTGTACTGCCCACGTATTCCAAACGTACTTGAGATCGGCCACTCTTGACCACGCACCGCAGGGGAGTTTTTCGGGACGGGAGCGCCGACAACGCTCTGACCAGGGAAGACGCGATCCTGTCACCCCGTCAGACAGCCGCAAGATCTCACGCAGAGTGACGAGAGCGGCGCACAGCCGGTCAGGAATCCGGGCCGCCGCGCGACGGACCATGCCGGCGCGCGGTGCGGAGTGTGCGCGCCACGACGCGCACGGCGCGTCGGCGCGCCACGCGGGCGGCCCGGCGCCGGGGCAGGAGGCGAACGGTGCGACCGGTACGGCGGCGCGCGGCCGGGGAGCCCGCGCCGACGGGCGCGCCGCGGGCGGGCGGCGGGAGCCGCCGACCCGGACCGGGGTCAGATGCGCTTGGCCACGTCCAGCAGCAGGTCGAGGCTGTCGGTCACCGGCAGCGCGGCGTCCCGGAGCCGGCCGAACAGCTGGTCGTAGCGCTTCACCTCGTCGCTGTCGGTCAGGACGAGGTCGTCGGTGACGGTGTCGACCGCCACCACCGTGGGGTCGTCCGGGTCGTGGAAGGTGTAGATCGAGAACGCGGAGCGGGGCACCGCGTAGCCCTCGATCTCGGCCTCGATGGGCAGCACCCGGACCTCGATCTTGTCGCTGCCGTTGACGACGGCGGCGATGTGGTAGAGCTGCGCCTTCGTCGTCTCGGGCGGCGCGGAGGGCCGGCGCACGGCGAGCTCGTCGATGACGACCTCGTAGGTCGGGCCGCCGGGGCGGCGCAGCATGCGCTGGCGCCCGAGCCGGCCCTCGACGGCCTTCTCGAGGTGGAACTGGCCCGCCCCCGACAGCCGGTCGGCCTCGCCCCGGGCCCGCGTGAACTCCGGCGTCTGGAGCAGCCCGGGGATGAAGGTCATCTGGAACTCACGGATGGTGGACGCGCCGGCCTCGAGGTTGGCGTACAGGGCCTGGCGCTCGCCCATGAAGCGGTTGGACTCCCACCACCCGCGCTCGCCCGCCTCGCGGGCGATCGTCATGATCTTCGTCCACCGCTCGTCGTCGACGCCGAGCGCGTCCAGGATCTTCATCACGTCGTCCTGGTCGACGACGTGGCCGTTCTCCAGGCGGGAGATCTGGGCCCGGCTCTGGCCGATCATCTTCGCCAGCTGCACGTGGGTGACCCCGGCCTGGGTGCGCAGGGCCCGCAGCTCGGCAGCCAATCGCAGGCGACGGACGTATGGACTGATCATGCTCGCCTCACGGATCCAGTCCCCCCAGCCCGGACGTTAGCGGATCCTGGACATCGCCCGTTGTTGGACGCGACATGCAGATCGTATCGGGACCAGCACGCGACGTCCATTTCCGTCGTCCCGGCCACGACGCGCGACGGCCGGCCCGGCACACCCCGTGCGGGGCGGCTGAGCCGGCCGCTCAGCGTGGTCGATCGGGCGGGTGCCGGGTCGGCTACCCGTCGGTGGCGGCGGCCGCCGCGTCCGCCGGCTCGCCACGCCCGTCGCCGTCGGCGCCACCGGCCGCCGCGGCGGCCTGCCGCTCGGCCTTCATCTGCTCGAGCAGCTGCCGGCGCGTCGACTTCTTGACGAACCGGCCGCCGATGGCCATGAGCGGCCAGAGCAGCAGCCCGGCCGGCCGGCGGACCTTCGTCGGCGGCATGGCCCCGCACCCGACGGCGATGACCTGGTTGTCGTCGTCGAGCAGCGTCGGCATGTAGCGGCGGAAGAGCAGCTCCCCGACCAGCCCGGCCCCGGGGAACACGTAGCGCCCCGAGATCCGGTTGATGATCACGCACGAGCTGTCGTCGACGGGCACGACCTGGAACGACTGGTGGTGCGGGAACGGGTCGCGCCCCGGCTCCTCGGGCGCCTTGAACTCGCCGAAGGCGACGAAGTAGGGGCGGACCTCGCGGATCTTTGCCTGGCGGCGCTGCTTGTACAGGCCGAAGAAGTCGTGGTCGACGGTGATGACCGCGCCCGGCCGCAGCTCGGTCTCGTCGGTGTGCACCTCGGCGTGGAGCATGTTGACCCGGAACAGGTTGCGGGGGTCGGACATCCAGCCCCACACGACGTCCGCAGGTGCCTCCACCCGCATGAGCCTCTCGCACGTCCCCATCGCGATCCTCCTTCGCCCGCCCCCATGTTCGCGAACGCCGGCGCACGGTGCGCACCCGTCCCGTTACGGATCGGAGACACGCGCGCCGGGACCCGGGAGCCGGGGATGGGCACGGTGCGTGCGGATGAGCGAAGATGAGCGACATGCCGCGTCGCCCGCCGTCCGCGACCGCCCGTCGCCCCGACCGGAGGTCGTGAGGTGACCGATCGACCGACCGCCGCCACGCCCGCGGACCGCGACCTCCCCCCGATCGACACGACGGTCCCGCACACGTCGCGGATCTACGACTACCTCCTCGGCGGCCACGACCACTTCGAGGTCGACCGCCGGACCGCCGAGCACGCCTTCGCCGCCTACCCCGGCGGCGTCGAGGGCGCCCGCGCCGACGCCCGGGCCAACCGGGCCTTCCTCGGGCGGGTCGTCCGCTTCCTCGCCGGCGAGTGCGGGCTGCGCCAGTTCCTCGACATCGGCACCGGCATCCCGAACGACGACAACACCCATGCCGTCGCCCTCGAGGTCGCGCCCGACGCCCGCATCGTCTACGTCGACAACGACCCGATCGTCCTGTCCCACGCGCACGCGCTGCTGGGCCGCGGCGACGGCTCGACGGCCTACGTCCAGGGCGACCTGCGCCGGCCCGACGAGATCCTCGAGCGCGCCGCCGCCACCCTCGACCTCGGGAAGCCGGTCGGGCTCGTCCTCGTCGGCATCCTCCACGTCATCGCCGAGGCCGACCGGCCCCACGAGTGCGTCGCCCGCCTGGTCGACGCCCTGGCCCCCGGCAGCTACGTGGCGATCTCCCACATCGTCGACCGCGCGGACGAGGGCGACATCCGGCTGCTCGCCGAGCGCCTCAACGAGCGCATGCGCGACAACTACCCCGCGACGCCCCGCTCGCCGGAGGACATCCGCCGCTTCTTCGACGGCCTCGAGCTCGTCGAGCCGGGGCTCGTGCCGGTGCCCGAGTGGCGGCCGGACGGCGGCGCGGCGACCCGCGGCCGGCGGGCGACCGCCATCCTCGGCGGGGTCGCGCGCAAGCCCTGACGCCGCCCCTCGCGACGCGGCCGGCGGGCCGTCGGGGTACTGGCAGCCCGCGCGAATCGCGGCTAACACTTGCGGCCAATGGGGATTCGGGGGTCCACCGCGACCGCTGCCGGCGCGGCGGCACCGTCGCGGCACGACGATGGGGGCGCGGGGGCGCACCGGCCGCGACACGCCGCACCCGCGCCGGCCGACGCGGCCGACGACGGCGACGGCGGCGAGGGCCGCCACCTCCCGCCGCCCCGCGGCCTGACGGCCGCGGTCCGCGACCGCCTGCCCCGGGGCAACACGCTCGACGACGGCACGTTCCGCCACCGGCACCGGGTCCTGTGGTGGGTGCTGGTGGCCCACCTGCCCGCGCTCGCCGCCCTCGGCACGTGGCGGGGCCACGACCCCGGGCCGCTGGCGCTCGAGCTGCTCGCCCCGGCCGCCTGCGCCGTGGCCGGCTGGTTCCTCCCGGCACGCCGCCCGGCGTCGTTCGCCGTCACCGCCGGGTTCGTCGCCAGCTCGGTCGTCCTCGTCCACCTCTCGGGCGGCCGGGTGGAGGCCCGCTTCCACGCCTTCGTGCTGATCGGCCTCGTCGCCCTGTACCAGGACTGGGCGCCGTTCCTGTGGAACGTCGTGCTGACCGTCGTTGCCCTCGGCGCCACCAGCGTCGCCGCCCACGACGTCATGTTCGACCACGACGCCGCGCACGAGCGGCCGCTGCTGTGGTCCGGCATCCACGTGGCGGCCCTCCTCGCCGCGTCGAGCGGGGTGGTCACCTTCTGGAGCCACACCGAGCGCGAGCAGCGGCGCAACCTCCAGCTGGTCGAGGACCTGGCGGCCGCCGAGGCGGCGAAGCAGCAGGCGGTGTCCGGCCTGCTCGTGAACCTGGCCCGCCGGAACCAGTCGCTGCTCGACCGCCAGCTCGACGTCATCGGCGACGTGTCCCAGCGCGTCGACGACGCCGACCTGCGCGAGCAGGTCCGCCAGCTCGAGCAGCTCGCCACCCGCATCCGCCGCAACGCCGGCTCGCTGCTCGTGCTCGCCGGCGACGACACGCCCCGGCGCTGGAGCCGGCCGGTGCCGCTGGTCGACGTGGTGCGGGCCGCGGCCGCCGAGGTCGAGGACGGCCACCGGGTCGAGCCGCTGGTCAACGACCACCTGCAGGTCGAGGGCCGGGCGGCCGCCGACCTCGTGCACCTGCTGGCCGAGCTCATCGACAACGCCGTCACGTTCTCGCCGCCGACGGCGACGGTGCGGGTGCGCAGCCACCTGTCCCCCGACGACCCGCCGATGCCGGTCGTGTCGATCGAGGACAGCGGCATCGGCATGACCGAGCCCGAGCTGCGCAACGCCAACCTCGTGCTGGCCGAGGCCCCGGAGGTCGACCTCGGCCGCTCCCCCATGCTCGGCTTCCACGTCGTGGCCCGGCTGGCCCGGCGCCATGCGCTGAGCGTGCGCCTCGCCCCCACCCCGGGCGGCGGCCTCACGGCCATGGTCACGCTCGCGCCGGGGGTGGTGACCGAGCGGTCGCTGGGCTCGACCGTGACGACCACCGACGGCGGCAGCGGGTCGACCGGCACCGGCGCCACCACGACCACCGGCCGCCACGTGCTCGCACCCTGGAGCGCGGTGACCACCCGGCCCATGGACGACGGGCCCCGCGTCGAGACGATCGGCCTGCGCCCGACCGGCACCCGGGCCCGCGAGGGTGACCGGCACGAGGGCCGGACCGCCGGGACCGGACCGGTGTTCGGGACCGGGCCGGGCACGTCCGGCGCTGCGCCCGCGGACCCGACGGGCCCGCCCGGCACCCTGCCACCGGTCGTCCTGCCGGCGCTACCGGCGGCGTCCGAGGACACGCACCAGCTCCCGGCGGCGTCCGAGCCGCCGGCGCCCGGCAAGCCCCGCCGCGGCGGCTCGCCGCGGGTGATCTCGGTGTCGGCCCGGGAGGCGACGGGCACCGAGCCGGCGTCCACGACCGCCGGGCCGTCCCCCTCCGGTGGCCGGACCGGCGGCCGGGCACACCCCGCCGGCCGAGGCCGCGCGCCCAGCGCCCGCTTCGGGGGCGGCGGCCGGTCAGGGGCCGGCGACCGCCCCGTCGATCCCG
>PKRH01000193.1 GCA_017577565.1 Thermoanaerobacterales bacterium
GCGACCGCCCCTTGCGCTCGCGGGCCGGGCGCGACCCGGCCGTGCCGGCACCACCCCCGCGCCGGCCGTCGGCGCGCCCGCCCGGCCTGTCGCCCTCCCCCGGCCGCGGCCCCGGCCCGGACCCGCAAGCCCAAGGCCGACGTCGCCGCCGCCCGGGCGATCGTCGAGGGGCGCGGCCCCGAGCCGGCCCGGGCCGGCGACCTGCCGCTGGCCGAGCTGGTCCGCACGCCCCGCCTCGGCGAGACGGTGGTCGAGCTGCACGACGTCACCGACGGCCACGGCGACGGGCCGCCGCTGTTCGAGCACGTCGACCTGCTGCTCGGCCCGGGCGAGCGCCTCGGCGTCGTGGGCGTCAACGGGAGCGGGAAGTCGACGCTGCTCGACCTGATCGCCGGGCGCCGGGAGCCCCGCTCGGGCCGGGTCGTGCGGGGCTCGACCGTGCGGATCGGCTACTACGACCAGCGGGGCGTCGAGCTGCCGCCGGACGCCCGGGTGCGCGACGTCGTGGCCGGCCCCACCCGCCAGCCCGACTGGAGCGACGCCGCCCTGCTCGAGCGGCTGTGGTTCGACACCGACGCCCAGTTCGCGCCCGTGCGGCTGCTGTCCGGCGGCGAGCGGCGGCGGCTGCAGCTGGCGCTCGTGCTCCGGTCGGCGCCCAACGTCCTGCTGCTGGACGAGCCGACCAACGACCTCGACCTCGACACCCTGCGCGCCCTCGAGGACCTGCTCGACGACTGGCCGGGGACGCTGGTCGTGGTGAGCCACGACCGGGCGTTCCTCGAGCGCACGATCGAGGACGTCGTCGTGGTCGAGCCCCAGGGGCCGGGGCGGCCGTCGCGGGTCGGCAGGGTGCCGGGCGGCTACGCGGCGTACGAGGAGCAGCGCCGCCGGTCCCGTCGCCGGGGCCGGGCCGGGCCGGCGCCGCGGCCGGGGGAGGGCGACAGGCCGGGCGGGCGCGCCGACGGCCGGCGCGGGGGTGGTGCCGGCACGGCCGGGTCGCGCCCGGCCCGCGAGCGCAAGGGGCGGTCGCCGAGCACGCTGCGGCACCTGCTGCGCCAGGTCGACGCCGAGATCCGGCGGCTGGGGGAGCGCCACGCCGCCCTGGAGGCCGAGCTGGCCGAGGCCGCCGGCGACCACGCCGCCCTGACCCGGGTCACCGAGGAGCTGGCGACCGTCGCCGCCGAGCTGGCCGCGGCCGAGGAGCGCTGGCTCGAGCTGGCCGAGGAGGCCGAGTCCCGGGGGCTCGCCATCTGAGCGGGGCGGGGACGGACGGTCACCGCCGGTAGCCTGACCCCATGGTCCTGACCGTCACCGAAGCGGCGCGCGAGAAGATCCTCGAGCTGCGCGCCCAGGAGGACGATCCCGAGTCGCTGGGGCTCCGCATCGAGGTCACGGGCGTTCGGGGCGTGGAGTACACCTACGACCTGACCTTCGACCGGGTCGCCTCCGCCGACGAGGCCGCGGGTGACGTGGTCGAGCACCAGGGCGACCTGCCGGTCATCGTCCCCGTCGACAGCGTCGACGCCCTGCGGGGCGCCACGCTCGACGTGCCGAGGACCGGCGCGCAGGCGGGGCTCGTCCTCCGCAACCCCAACCGGCCCGACCCGCTGTCCGCCGGGAACATCGAGCTCACCGGCTCGATCGAGGACAAGGTCCGCCAGCTGCTGGACGGCCGCATCAACCCGGCTCTGGCCATGCACGGCGGCTTCGCCCAGCTCGACCGGGTCGAGGGCGACAAGGTGTTCGTCACCATGGGCGGCGGCTGCCAGGGCTGCGCGGTGTCGGCGATGACGCTGCGCGAGGGCATCGCTCGGGCGATCACCGAGGCCATCCCCGAGGTCAGCGAGGTCATCGACGTCACCGACCACAGCCTGGGCGAGAACCCCTACTACACCTGATCGGTGGATTTTTTCGCCGGCACCCGTGACCTTTTGGACGCGAGTGTCGATAACTACTTGTGACAAGCGACACCGAGCTCAGCTACGGTGACCTCTGTTCTGCTGGGGGCGACCAGGGGGAGAGGCCCGGGCCGGTACACCCGGTCCGGGCCTTGTCGCGTCTCACCCCGGGTCCGCTCGGGGTCGGGCGGGGCGGCGCAGCCCACCCCCGCCCGTTCCGGCGTCCCCACCTGCGGATGTGCCGGTGAGCGACGCCAGAGCGCGTCGGGCGGGGGTGCAGCCCACCTGCGCTCGATCCGGCGTCGCTCGTATGGGGATGTGGGGCGGAGGGACGCCAGTTCACCGGGGCTCGGGCCGTGGCCGGACCCCCGGACGTCCTGGCGTCGCTCACGCGGCGATGCGGCGGCGAGGGACGCCGGTTCCGCGCTGGCGACGGCGCGCCGGGGCGAGCCGGGCGAGCGCGACCGGGCCGGACCGGCGGACGCCGGTCAGGCCGGGCGGTCGAGGAGCGACCGGGCCGCGGCGGCGACGCCGGGGCCGTCGAGGCCGAACGAGGCGAGGATGTCGTCCGGCTTGCCGTGCGGCACGAACTGCACCGGGACGCCCAGCACGGAGACGCGGGGCAGCGTGCCCCCGGCCCGCTCGGCCAGCCGGGTGGCGATGGCCGTGCCGATGCCGCCCTCGCGGTAGCCGTCCTCGATCGTGACCACCGCCGGGTGCTCGGCGGCGTCGTCGAGCATGACCTCGTCGAGCGGCTTCGCCACCCGCACGTCCCACACCGTCGCCTCGATCCCCTCGGCCGCCAGCAGCTCGGCGGCCTCGCGGGCGGCGGCGAGCATCTTGCCCACCGCGAGCAGGCACACGTCGCGGCCGTTCCGCACCTTGCGCGCCGACAGGCCGGAGCCGACCTCGTCCAGCGGGTCGTCCTCGGGCGGCATCGTCTTCGGCCAGCGGATGACCGCCGGCCCGTCGGTGCACAGCTCGAGGGCGTCGTGCAGCATGACGCCCAGCTCGCGGTACGAGGACGGGGCGAAGATCGTCATGCCCGGCACCTTCGAGAGCAGCACCATGTCGAGGACGCCGTGGTGGCTGGCGCCGTCGTCGCCGGTGATGCCGGCCCGGTCGAGGCAGAACACGACCGGCTGGCCGTGGAGGGCGACGTCGAGGTTGACCTGGTCGAAGGCCCGGGTGAGGAAGGTCGAGTAGATGGCGACCACGGGGCGCAGGCCGCCCATGGCCATGCCGGCCGCCGCGGTGACGGCGTGCTGCTCGGCGATGCCGACGTCGAAGAACCGGTCGGGGAACCGCTCCTTGAACGGCAGCAGCCCGGTCGAGTCGGGCATGGCGGCGGTGATGGCCACCACCTCGGGCCGGTGCTCGGCCTCCTTGATGATCGCCTCGGTGAACGCCGCCGTGTAGCTGCCGGGCTTGGCCTCGGAGGTGTCGTGCAGGCGCTTGATCGGGTCGTTCTCGGCCGGCGCGTAGCCCCGGCCCTTCTGGGTGAGCACGTGGACGACGATGGGCCCGTCGAACTCGCTGGCGTTCCGGAGCGCCCGCTCGAGGCCGGGGATGTCGTGGCCGTCGAAGGGGCCCGTGTAGCGCACGCCCAGCATCTCGAAGAACGCCGGCGG
>PKRH01000194.1 GCA_017577565.1 Thermoanaerobacterales bacterium
GACCCGGGGCGCCGGGGCCCCGCCGGCCCCGATCCCGGTGCCGCCGCCGTCCCCCACCCGCTCCTGGCCGGCCCCGCCGGCCCGGGTCACCGGGACCACCCGCGCCACGGGCGACCCCGGCCGGCCGCCGCTGGCCCGCCGCCGCCCGGCCGCGAGCGGCGCGGGCGGGCCCGGCGACGTGCCGTCGGGACCCCCGGGACCGGGCGCGGGCTCACCGTCTCGGCCCACCGGACCGGCGGCGGGGGTGCCGTCGGAGCCCGCGGGACCGGGCGCCGGGACCACACCGAGTGGCCTGGTGCGCCGGGTCCGTGGCGCCCAGATGCCCACGACCACGCCGCCGCAACTTCGGCGCCCGTCGGTGCAGCCTTCGGGGGGCGCAGAGGGATATGGTTCCGGCGGTACGGACGACGCACACGGGCCGATGCTGGGGCACGCGAACACCAACGGCGTTGCGAACGGTCACGCGAACGGCCAGGCCGGCCGGGGCGCGGACGCTCGCGGCCCGTTGGGTGGTCTCGACGAGAGCAGCGCGGCCAGGAGCGTCTACAGCTTCCTGACCAGCTTCACGCAGGGTGTGCAACGTGGGCTCGAAGAGGCCCGGCGCGACCCGAACACCCCGAAGGAGAACCCATGACCCTGAGCGACGAGGCACGGAACTTCAACTGGCTGCTCAACAGCTTCGTCGACCAGACCGCTGGGGTGACCGACGCCGTCGCAGTGTCGTCCGACGGCCTGCTGATGGCTGCGTCGAGCTCACTCGACAGGGCGTCGGCCGAGCAGCTGGCAGCGATCATCTCCGGATTCGTCAGCCTGGGGCACGGAGCGTCCCGGTGCTTCGACTTCGCCGGTCTCGAGCAGATCATCGTGGCCATGCGCCAGGGCTTCCTCTTCGTGTCGTCGATCTCCGACGGCAGCTGCCTCGGCGTGGTGGCCACGCGGAACTGCGACATCGGTCTCGTCGGCTACCAGACCACCCTGCTCGTCGAGCGGGCGGGTCAGGTGCTGTCGCCGGCGCTGGTTGCCGAGCTCAAGGCGGGGGTCGTCGCATGACAGAAGGTCACGATCTGGTTCGCCCGTACATCATGACGGGGGGTCGTACGCGCGCCCAGCGACGTGACCTGCGCGTGGAGACCCTGCTCCAGACCAAGACCGACCACATCCCGCCGTACCTGCCGGACGAGCAGCAGATGGTGCTCGACCGGTGCACGCGAGCGATCTCGGTCGCCGAGGTGGCCGCCCACCTCAACCTCGTCGTCGGCGTCGTCATGATCCTCGCCGACGACCTGATCTCCGCCGGGCTGCTCGACGTCCACCACACCGACCCGGTCGAGATCGAGCTGTCGATGCTCACGAAGATGATCGAACGCGTCCGGGCGATCTGACCGGTCGCCGCCACGAGGGCCACGAGGACAGAGGTACCGCGCCGTGCACTCCACTGCCGAGAGCGCCGCCACCCGCATCACATCGGTCAAGTTCGTCATCGCCGGCGGGTTCGGCGTCGGGAAGACGACCTTCGTGGGCGCGATCTCCGAGATCGAGCCGCTGCGCACCGAGGCCGCGATGACGAGCGCGTCGACCGGCATCGACGACACGCACCACGTCCAGGGCAAGACCACCACGACGGTGGCCATGGACTTCGGGCGCATCACCGTCGACGACACGCTCGTCATGTACCTGTTCGGCACGCCCGGGCAGGACCGGTTCGGCTTCATGTGGGACGACATCTGCCTCGGCGCGCTGGGCGCCGTCGTGCTGGTCGACCCCCGCCGGATCACCGACAGCTTCCCGGGCATCGACTACTTCGAGGCCAACGGCATCCCCTTCGTGGTCGGGGTCAACCTGTTCGACGGCGCACCGCGCTACCCGACGCCCGAGATCCGCGAGGCGCTCGGCGTCACGCCCGACACGCCCATCGTCGAGTGCGACGCCCGCAACAAGGACTCGGTGAAGATGGTCCTGCTGACCCTTCTCGAGTACCTGGTCGCGAAGGCCCAGGCGCGCGCCCACATGCGCTGACCAGTCACCCCGCCGGCACGACGCGTGCTCACGGGGGTCCGATCGGTGCGCGATGATGGCGCCCCGATCCGCTGGGGCCCGCTCCGCCATGGGGGGAGGACGTCTTGCGCCGTGTCCCGATCAGGCTCAAGCTCGCCGCCGCGCTCTCGGTCCCGTTGTTCGCCTTGGCCGTCGTCACGACGATCGAGGTGATCAACTCGGCCGAAGAGGTCGACAAGGTCCGCTCGCAGACCGAGCTGGCCAGGTCGGTCACCGGGCCCAACGGCCTCATCACCGCCCTGCAGGACGAGCGGACGTGGCCGGCGGTCGACCTCATCGGCCAGGGCGACGCGGTCCGGGTGAACGTCGCCGGCTACGACGAGACGCGGCAGCAGACCGACGAGGCGCTGGCCAACTTCCGTGAGGAGCTCTCCTCCAAGGCCGACGCCATCGCCCGGGCCTACGCCCCGGCGCTGGAGCAGCTGGAGGCCGAGCTGCCCGGCATCCGGGCCGACATCGACCACAACGTCGCGACGGTCCCCAACCGCACGGTCGACAACAACATCGACTTCAGCCACCAGATCTTCGACCGGTACACGGCGGTCATCGAGCCGTTCTTCGACGCCACGACGCGGATCTCGCTGGCGGTCGACGACCCCGAGCTGCGGCAGGGCACCGAGCTGGCCGACGCCGCGGCCCGGGAGTACGAGACGATGTCGCTGCTGCTCAACCGCGTCATCGGCTACGCGACGACCTCGCCCGGGGGTCTGGACCAGCCCCAGGAGATCGCGGACGTCTCGATCCTCCACGCCCGGTTCCGGCTGCTGGCCGACACGCTGACCTCCGGCACCGGCCCCTACGCCGAGATCGCGGACCAGTACTTCCCCCACGAGCTGGTCGCCAACGTCAACGAGCAGGTCGACCGGGCCGTCACCACCGGCCAGTTCGACCTCGGCGTCCTCCTCGACGCGGTCAACGTGCCCGAGGAGGAGGGCTTCCTGATCTTCCAGGAGGCGATCAAGGACGAGATCGAGGCTCGCAGCAACGAGCTCGAGAGCGCGGCCGAGCGGCGGCAGCAGCTGTTCCTGCTGCTGGCCGCGGTGGTCGTCGGTGCCGCCGTCGTGCTGGCCTGGCTGGTGTCGCGGTCGATCACCCGGCCGCTCCGGGCTCTCACCCGCGAGGCGAAGGACATGGCGGAGCGGCGCCTGCCGGAGGCGGTGACCGACATCCTGCAGACGCCGCTCGGCGAGGACGTGGCGGTGCCCCATGTCAGGCCGGTGCGGGTGAACGCCCGGGACGAGGTGGCCGACGTGGCCGACGCGCTCAACACCGTCCAGGACACGGCGCTGGACCTGGCGGTGGAGCAGGCGGTGCTGCGCCGCAACATCGCGGACAGCTTCGTGAACCTCGGCCGCCGCAACCAGAACCTGCTGGGCCGGCAGCTGGACTTCATCACCGAGCTGGAGTCCAAGGAGACCG
>PKRH01000195.1 GCA_017577565.1 Thermoanaerobacterales bacterium
GGCCACCACCGCCGCCGGGGCCCGGGCCGCCCGCGTCCCCCGGCGGCGGGGGCGTGGCGGGCGGGGGCGGTGCCGGCTGCTCGTCGCCCGGCGGTGCCGGCGGTGCCGGCGGCGCCGGCGGCGGGGTCAGGTCGATGCCACCGGGCACGACGAGCAGCTCGCCGCCCGGCCGGGCCGGCGGGGCGGGGAAGGCGACCGGCTCGCGGCCCTGCTGCCAGGCCCGCATGAACTCGCCCCAGATCCGGGCCGGGTAGCTGCCGCCGGTGATCTGGCGCCCGCCCAGCGTGATCGTGAACTTCTCGCCCAGGCCGCCGACCCACACGGCGGTGGCCAGCGAGGGCGTGTACCCCACGAACCACCCGTCCGTGTAGTCGTTGGTCGTGCCGGTCTTGCCGGCCACCTGCTGGCCGGGCACCTGGGCGGCGGTGCCCGTGCCCGACTGCACGTTCTGGATCAGCACGTGGGTCACGAGGCGGGCGACCTCGGGGGCGATCCGCCGCTCGGGCGACGGGGTGTGGGCATAGATGACCTCGCCGTCGCGGTCCTCGATGCGCTCGATCAGGTACGGGCGGTTGTAGACGCCGTCGTTGGCGATGGTGGCGTAGGCCGAGGCCATCTCCAGCGGCGTGATGTCGGCGACACCGAGCGGCGTCGAGGGGCACGAGTCGCAGATGGTCGGCACCTCGGTGCCGTCGGCCGTCGTCCGGGTGGGCGGGATGCCGAGCCGGTAGGCCATGTCGGCGACGTTGTCCAGCCCGGCGATGAGGCCGAGCCGCACGTAGGCGCAGTTGGACGAGACCAGGGTCTGCGACGTGATGGTGCCGACGCTGCCGCCGCTGTCGGCGAAGTTGCCCGGCTCGTAGACGCCGCCCTCGCTGTTCTCGTGGGCGAACCGGCAGGGCATCGTGCCGTTGATGATGTCGTCGGGCGAGTAGCCCTGCTCCATCAGGGCGGCGAGCACGAAGGTCTTGAACGACGAGCCCACCTGCCGGCGGTTCTGCGTGACCAGGTTGTACTTCCAGTGGTCGAAGCCCGGGCCGCCGACCATCGTGCGCACCGCGCCGGTCGCGGGCTCGATCGACACGACGGCCGCCGACCCCCGGCGGGGCTCGCCGGTCTCGGGGTTGACGCCCGGCTGGGGGAACACGCCGTTCTCCAGCGGCAGGACCGCGTCGCGCGCCGCCAGCGCCTGCTGCTGCGCCACCGGGTCGAAGGTCGTGTAGACCTTCAGCCCGCCCTGGTAGACGGACTTGTAGCGCTCGTCCTCGGTGTCGCCGAGCACGGCGAACTCCGGCGAGGTCAGCAGCTGCCGCCGCACCTCCTCGGCGAAGTAGTCGTTGGGCTTGGGCAGGTACTGGTGGAACTGCGGGGTCGTCGGCGCCGCCTTCCACCACTCCCCCTCGGCCTCGGTCAGCGCGCCGGTCTCGACCATCCGGTCGATGGCGACGTCGCGGCGCGCCTGCGCCCGCTCCGGGTACCGCACGGGGTTGTACTGGATCGGGTTGCGGATGATCCCGGCGAGCATCGCCGCCTGGCCGACGTCCAGCTGCTCGACGGGCACGCCGAAGTAGGTCTCGGCCGCGGCCTGGATCCCGTAGGCGTGGTTGCCGAAGTAGACGGTGTTCAGGTAGCGGGCGAGGATCTCCTCCTTGGTCATCTGCCGCTCGAGCCGCTGCGCGAGCACGATCTCCTGGATCTTGCGGTCGAGCGTCTGCTCCTGCGTGAGCAGCTCGAGCTTCACCAGCTGCTGGGTGATGGTCGAGCCGCCCTGGCTGATCCCGCCCTCCTCGACGTTGGTCTTGAAGGCGCGCAGCATGCCCCGGACGTCGTAGCCGTCGTGGACCCAGAAGCCCTGGTCCTCGACGGCGATGATGGCGTCGATGACGTGCTGGGGGACCTGCTCGAGCTCGACCGGCTGGCGGTTCTGCTCGTCCTTGAGGGTGGCCATGAGCGAGCCGTCGGCGGCGTAGACGTACGACCGCTGGGCCAGCGGGCCGAGCTCGATCGGCTGGGGCTCGCCGGAGCCGACCTCGCCGAGCCAGCTGAGCGGCACCGCGAGCGCCGCCGTGGCGAGGGCCAGGACGACCCCCGACCCGAGGATGACGGCGACGAATCGGGGCAGGAGGCGGCGCATCGGGCTCCGGGATCGGCGGGCGGTCTGAGGCTACCGAGGTGCCGCCGGGGGGCCACCGGGACGGTCGCGGCACCAAGCGGGATTCTAGGGTGAGCCCATGCCGCACCTGCGACAGGTCACCGCCGCCCGCCGGACACCGCCGAGCCGCCCCCGGCCGGCGCCCGGCCGCCGGACCCGCGCCCGGGCGTGACCGACATCGCCTTCGCGGGGGCGGGCTGGGTCACGACCGTCCACGCCCTCGCCGCCGACCACGCCCCCGACGTCCGGATCACCAAGGTGGCGTCCCGGACCCCGGAGGCGGCCCGGGCCCGGGCCGACCAGGCGGGCGCGACCGCCGTCGACTACACCGACCTGCCCGGGGACGCCGACATCGTGTGGGTGGCGACGCCGCCGGCGCTCCACCGCCGGGAGGCCGAGCGCGCGGTCGCCGGCGGCGCGCTGGCGGCCGTCGAGGCGCCGCTGGCGGCCACCCTGGAGGACGCCGACGCGCTCGTCGAGCTGGCCGGCCAGGGGCAGGTGGCCTACGCCGAGAACCTCGCCCTCTCCCCCGCCGTCGCCGAGGCGGTCGACGCCTGCCGGCGCATCGGCACGCTGACCCACCTCGAGGTGCGCTTCGCGCAGGGCCGCCCGCCCGGCGGGCCCGACCGCACGGCGCCCGCGTGGGGCGGCGGGGCCGCCTTCGACCTCGGCGTCCACGCCCTGGCCGTCGCCGTGCTCATGGCGGCGCCGGCCCGGGTGGTCGCCGTCGAGGCCGACCTCGGCACGCCCGACGACCTCGAGGTCGACGACGACGCGGCGCTGACCCTGCACTTCGACACCGGGCTGCGGGCGCTCGTGCGCGCCACCTGGCGGGCGGCCGCGCCGGTCTGGGAGGCCCAGGCCGCCAGCCCCACCAGCGCGGTGCGGCTGGAGCTCGTGCCCTCGCCGTCGGTCGAGCTGAACGGCCGGGCGCTGCGCCTGCCGCCCCCGCCGGGCGGTCTCCTCACCGACCAGCTCCACCACCTCGGCTACCTGCCGCAGCTCGAGGCCCTGGCGGCCGACGCCCGCACCGGCCGGGCCCCGGCGGTCGGCCCCGCCTTCGGCCGCCTGCTGCTCGAGATCGAGTGCGCCGCGCACACGGCGGCCCGCACCGGCCGGGCCGAACCGGTGCCCTTCACCGGGGCCCGCGACCGGACACCGCACCAGCTCTGGCGGGCCGGCGGCTAGCCGGGCGGACCGGCCGGCGGGCCGGCGTCGACCCACGCCCAGTCGACGACCCCGCGCACCGCCCGCAGCGCCGGCGGCACCGCGGCGGGGGGCTCCCGCCCCTCCTCCAACCGCTCCAGCC
>PKRH01000196.1 GCA_017577565.1 Thermoanaerobacterales bacterium
GGTCAGGAAGGCGCCGGGGATCATGGGCACCACGCCGGCGCCCAGGAACAGCAGCACACCGCGGACCGGGTAGCTGGGGCGCACCTCGTCGAAGGTGCCGCAGATCGGGATCCACAGCACGAGCCCGCCCAGCAGCCACAGGGCGTCGAGGAAGAAGGACCCCAGCTGGCTGGCGCGCAGCGGGTCGAGCGTCACCGGCGCGTGGGTGGCGACCAGCACGAGGTTGACGAACAGGCCGGCGGCCACCGGCTGGCAGAGCACCTTGACGGCGCCGGTGAGGTGGGCGCGCTCGAGGGCCCGTCGCAGGGTGAACGGGCTGATGCCGATCACCAGGAGGGGGGCGGCCATCAGCGTGTACATCAGGTACTGGACCATGTGCACGCTGGCCAGGTAGCCGGAGCCGAGCGTGCCGATCGGCCAGTCGCTGGCCGCCCACAGGACCAGCCAGCCCAGGACGAAGGCGATCGGCCGGCGGGGATCGTCGGCCGCCCGCTCCTCCGGCGTCAGGCGGCGCCGGCTCCGGACGTAGGCGACCATGATCGCCGCCATGACCAGCCAGACGCCGGGGTAGGCCCGGGGCGACCACTCCCAGGGGAGGCTCGAGGTCGAGCACCACCAGCTCATGCGCCGGACACCCGCTCCGCCACCTGCTCCCAGTCGAGGATCTCGACCGGCACCTCGACGGTGCCCGCCCCCTCGAACGTCAGGCGCAGGGTGATCGTCTCGCCGGGCTCGAGCGGCCGGTTCAGCTGCTCGAGCATGATGTGCGTGCCGCCCGGCGCCAGCTCGGTCGTCCCGGACGGGACGGGCAGGTCGAACGGCGCGCCGTGGTCGCCGTGGCCCTCGTGCGAGCCGTGGTCGGCGCTCATGTCGACGTCGCCGCCCATCGTCGAGACGTGCCCGGCGACCTCGGACGACGCCTCGACCACCCGGTCGTCCTCGCCGCCGTTCTCGATGGTCAGGTAGACGGCGGTGACCACGTCGTCGGCGGCGGCCCACGCCCCGCGGACCCGGACGTCGCCCACCTCCACCACGCCGGTGCCGTCGGCGGCGGCCTCGGCGCCGTCGCCGGCACCTGCGACCTCGGCGTCGGTGGCGGCCGGGGCGTCGCCCCACACCTCCAGCATGCGGGGCAGGTCGGCCTGCCAGTCCTGCCGGCGCACCCCGAACGGGTAGTGCAGGTGCGCCAGGTCGTCGGGGGTGTAGGCGATGATCTGCGCCGCGTGGCCGACCTCGTAGTCGCCGGAGGTGTCGGTGGGCACGATCGACCCCGCCACGCCGGCCGCCCGCTCGGCGGCGGCGATCTCCTCGCGGGTGCCGGTCAGGCCGATGAAGTCGGGGTCGAAGTTGTCCAGCCACGATCGCAGCCGCTCGGGCGTGTCCCGCTCCGGGTCGGTCGTGACGAACACCACGATCGGGTCGGGCATCCCCGGCTGCGCGAGCGCCGCCGACAGGTTGGCCATGTGGATGGGGCACACGTCGGGGCAGTGCGTGTAGCCGAAGAACAGCAGGGTCAGCTTCCCCTGCGTCTCGGCGCGGAAGTCGAACGGCCGCCCCGACGTGTCGGTCAGCGTGAAGTCGGGTCGGGGCTGGGGTTCGCCCAGCAGCACCCCGTGCCAGGCCTCCCGGTCGTCGGCCGCCGTCGTGCCGCCGTCGTCACGCTGGCTGGCCAGGAAGGCGCCGGCGCCCATGGCCAGGGCGACGACCGCCACGAGGGCGGCGACGAGCCCGATGCGGGGCCCGCCGCCGGCACGGCCGGCGGTCGTGGGGGCGTCCCCGCCGGGGCCGCCCCCCTCGTCGGTGGCCTGGTCGCCCGGCGCTGCGGGCGCCGGCTCGACGTGGTCCTCGTCGGGCGCGCCCGCGGCGACCTCGTCGTCGCGGGCGGCCTCGGCCTCGACCCGGTGGCGGGGGGTCACGACGCACCTCCTGCGGTCATCTCGGCGAGCGCGGTGAGCTGGGCGGCGCTCAGCTCACCGGAGCCGCGGGCGACGACCTCGCCGTCGGCGTCCACGGCCACGAAGAACGGGTAGGCGGTCAGCCCGACCGCCTGGGCGGCCGCCTGGTCGCCGTCGACGAGCACCGGCGACGTCCAGCCCTCGGCGTCGAGCCAGCGGGCCGGCGGGTGGTTGGGCCGGCGGGGGTCGACGGCGGTCGACACCCCGAACAGGTCGACCCCGTCCGGCAGCCCGCCGCTGTCGACCCAGTCCTGGATGACCGGCACCTCGGCCTGGCAGTGGGGGCACCAGTGGGCCAGGAACACCACGATGGCGGGCCGGCCGGCGGCGGGCAGGGTCAGCGGCCGGCCGTCGAGGCCGGTGCCGCTGAGCGTCGGCATCGGCCTCCCGATCGCCGGGTCGTCGCCGTCGTCGGTCAGGGGCGGCAGCGGCTCGCCGTCGACGGTGGCCGGCGTGTCGTCGGGGACGGCGGCGTCGGTGAAGCGGGTCCCCTCGTCCGAGGGGCCCTCGTCCGAGGGTGCGGTGTCGCGTGGCGACGTGGCGGTGTCGACGCCGTCGTCGTCGCCGGAGCCGGCGATCAGGGCCGCCACCAGGGCGACCACGACGACGGCGACGACGACCGCGGCCACGACGGCGACGGCGCGGTCGGGGCGCCCCTGTCCGGGGCTCGGGCGCGTGGCACGACGGGTGGAAGCGCTCACGGTGTCTCCTGGGGGAGGGCCAGCAGCAGGGCGACGACGGCGAACCCCGACAGCGCCATGGTCGGGATCGTGATGTAGCCCAGCTGCTCGACCCAGACGATCGAGCAGGGGTTGGTCACCTCGCACGAGCCGGACTCGAGCGAGGGGAAGCGTTCGACGAGGATGTGGTAGATCGACACCGCCCCGCCGGCGACCGCCAGCGGCAGCGCGTACCACCGCACCTGACGGTCGCGCCGCCAGGCGGCGATGGGCAGCACGACCGCCAGCGGGTACATGCCGATGCGCTGGTACCAGCACAGGCGGCAGGGCGGGAAGTCGGCGACCTCCGAGTAGTAGAGGCTACCCAGCATCGCCACCACCGCGACCAGGGCGGCGACCGGGAGGGCGGCGGGGCCGACGGCCTCGAGGACCCGGTGCGGCCACTCGGCACGGGGCGCGAGGGCGCGCGCCGCCAGCGTGGCGACGAGCACCACCGCGCCGATCTGGCACGCCAGCGCCAGCAGCGCGAAGAACAGGCTCACCTGGTCAGTGGACACGGCACTCCGGGGTCTCAGGACGTCCGCCGGGGCACGGCGGGCGTCACCGTGCGGGGACGGGCACGCCGGCGGGCGGCGGCGCCGGCGCGGCGGGGGGGGGGGGCCGGGGGGGGGGCCCGCCCCGGCAGGGGGGGGAAGGGGAGGGGGGGGGGGGAGGGGACGGGCCCCGCGGGGGGGGGAGGGCGGGGGGGGGGGGGGGGGGGGGCCCCGCGGCGGGGGGGGGGGGGGGGGGGGGGCGGGGCCGGGGGGGGGGGCGGCGGGG
>PKRH01000023.1 GCA_017577565.1 Thermoanaerobacterales bacterium
GCCCGGGGCGGGGTGCAGCGGCTCGGGCGTCGGGACGGGCGGGGGTGCCGGGCGCGGCGGGGGCGGCGGCCCGCCCGCCGCGGCCCGGTCCATGACCGCCCGGACGGCGCCCAGCGAGACCGTGTCCTTCGGCCGGGCGTCGACGGCGACCGGCCGCCCCAGCTCGCCGACGAGCTGGCCGACCAGCGGGATGCGGGACGAGCCGCCGACCAGCAGGACCGCGGCCAGGTCGTCGACCGTCCGGCCCGCCGAGGCGACGGCTCGCCGCAGGGCGACGACCGTCTCCTCCAGCGCCGGGCGGATCATCGCCTCGAGCTCGGACCGGGTGAGGCGGACCTCGGTGTGGCGCTGGGGCAGCATGACCGGGATCGACACGTCGGTCTCGTGCGACAGCGCCTCCTTGGCCTCGACGCACTCCTCCCGCAGCTGGGCGAGGGCGGCGGCCGTGCGGGGGTCGTCCCCCAGCCCGTCGAGGTCGAGGTCGAGGCTGTCGAGGACGTGCCGGAGGACGGCGTGGTCGACGTCGACGCCGCCCAGGCGCTCGATGCCGTCGGGCCGGCCCACGAGGCGCGCGCCTCCGGGAGCGATCTCGACCACCGCGGCGTCGAAGGTCCCGCCGCCCAGGTCGTAGACGGCCACCGTGCCGTGCGCCTGCGGACGGCGGGCCGCGTACTCGGTCGCCGCCGCGACCGGCTCGGGCACGAGCAGGTCGACGGACAGCCCGACGTGGCGCAGCGCCTGGCGCAGGAGGTCGAGCTTGTACTCGCCCCAGTTGGCCGGGTGGGTGAGGGCCAGCGACGCCGGCGGCTCGCCCTCGGTGGCGCTCACCTGGTCGACGACCCACTCGACGACCCGGGCCATGCACAGCTCGGCGGCGACCGGGGTGCCCCCGAGCAGCAGGGGCGTGGGGTCGCCGACCCGGCGCTTGAACTCGCGGGCGACGCGCCCGGGGTCGGTGACGGCCCGGCGGGCGGCCGGCTCGCCGACGAGCAGACGGTCGTCCACCAGGCAGACGACCGTCGGGACCGCGACGCTGCGGGTGCCGAGGGTCGCCGGCTCGACCCGGCCGTCCCGCCCGACGGCCGCGGCCGTGTACGTGGTGCCGACGTCGACGCCGAGGTGGTACGGCACGGCAGGCGGCCGGCTCAGGCGCCGGCGGGCAGCCGCTCGACGCGCTCGTAGAGGGTCGTGCGCTCCTGCAGCGTGCGGCCGAGGGGCTCGACCAGGGCGGCGAAGTCCTCCGGCGTCATCTCCTGGCCGTGGGTGGCGCCCGCGGCCCGGGAGATGTTCTCGTCCATGAGCGTGCCGCCCAGGTCGTTGCAGCCGGCCTGCAGGAGCTGCACGCCGGCCGCCGGCCCGAGCTTCACCCACGAGAACTGCACGTTGTCGATCAGCCCCCGGTAGACGATCCGGGCCACGGCGTGCACGAGCAGCACCTCGCGGAACGTCGGCCCCCGGCGGGCCTTGCGCTGCAGGTAGAGCGGGGCCGCCATGTGCACGAACGGCAGCCCCACGAACTCGGTGAAGCCGCCGGTCTCGGCCTGCAGGTCGCGGGTGCGCAGCAGGTGGCGGGCCCACGACACCGGCGACTCGACCGCGCCGAACATCATCGTGACGTTCGAGCGCAGGCCGACCCGGTGGGCGGTGCGGTGCACCTCGAGCCACTCGTCGGTCGAGATCTTGTCGGGGCAGAGCACCTCGCGCACCGGGTCGTCGAGGATCTCCGCCGCGGTGCCGGGCAGCGAGCGGAGCCCGGCGTCCATGAGCCGGCGCAGGTAGGCGTCGAGCGGCTCGCCCAGGCGCTTCGCCCCCTCGCTGACCTCGAGGGCGGTGAAGCCGTGGACGTGGATCTCGGGCGCCGCCTCCTTCACCGCCCGGGTGACCTCGACGTAGTAGTCGCCGTCGAAGTCGGGGTGGATGCCGCCCTGCAGGCAGACCTCGGTGGCGCCCCGCTCCCACGCCTCGCGGGCCCGCTGGGCGATGTCGTCGAGGGTCAGCAGGTAGGGCGTGCCCCGCAGGTTGAGCGACAGGGGGCCCTTCGAGAACCCGCAGAACCGGCACTTGAACGTGCAGACGTTCGTGTAGTTGATGTTGCGGTTGCGCACGTAGGTGACGACGTCGCCGACCGCCTGCCGGCGCAGCTCGTCGGCCAGCTCGGCCACGGCCACGACCTCGGGCCCGCGGGCCGAGAACAGCGCCACGACCTCCTCCTCGCCCGGCTCCTGGCCCTGCTCGACGCCGGCCAGCACCTCGGCCACCCGGCCCCGCACGGGGCGCCGGGGGGCGGGCACGAGGGTCGGCGGCTCGGCGTCGGCGCCCGAGTACCAGGCGGTCGAGCGCTCGCCGGTGAGGACGACCTCGGCGCCGGTGCCGGCCGCGGCGTTGGCCAGCGCGCGCTCGGGGAACACGGCCCCGGGGTCGTCGCGGCCCAGGCCCTCGGCGTCGGAGCGGTCGAGCACGGGGAAGACGAGCGCGGGGTCGAGCCAGCGCTCGGCGTCGGCGACGAACCGGGGGTAGACGGTGAGCCGCGGCGCCAGCGCGAAGCCCCGCTCCTCGGTCACCGCCCGCAGGCGGTCGAGGGCCGGCCAGGGGCGCTCGGGGTTGACGTGGTCGGCGGTCACCGGCGACACGCCGCCCCAGTCGTCGATGCCCGCGTCGAGCAGCACGCCGAAGTCGTCGGCGAGGTTGGGCGGCGCCTGCACGTGGACCTCGGGCGGCAGCACCAGGCGGGCCAGGGCGATGGCCTGGAGGTGCTCCTCGATGGGGCAGGGCGGCGCCTGGTGCATGGCCGTGCCGGGCTTGGGCAGGAAGTTCTGGACGATGACCTCCTGCACGTGGCCCCAGCGGGCGTGGGACTCGGCGATCGCCTCGAGGGCGGCCAGCCGGTCGGCCGGCGTCTCGCCGATGCCGACGAGGATGCCGGTGGTGAAGGGGATGCGGAGCCGGCCCGCGGCCTCGAGCGTCGCCAGCCGGCGCTCGGGCGCCTTGTCCGGCGACCCCCGGTGGGCGGCGAGGTCGGGCCGCAGCGACTCGAGCATCATCCCCTGGCTGGGCGCGACCTCGCGCAGCAGGGCCAGCTCGTCCTCGTGGAGGGCGCCGGCGTTGGCGTGGGGGAGGAGGCCGGTGCGGTCGAGCACGAGCCGGCACATCTCGGCCAGGTAGTGGACGGTCGACTCGTAGCCGTGCTCGGCCAGCCACTCGGCGGCGGCGGGGTAGCGCTCCTCGGGCCGCTCGCCGAGCGTGAACAGCGCCTCGTGGCAGCCGGCCCGGGCCCCGGCGGTGGCGATGGCCAGCACCTCGTCGGGGGACAGGTAGGGGGAGGCGACGCGGGCGGGCGGCTGGGCGAAGGTGCAGTAGCCGCAGCGGTCGCGGCAGAGCGTGGTGAGCGGGATGAAGACCTTGGGGGAGTAGGTGACCCGCGTCCCGGTGGTGGCGTCCCGAACCCGCCGGGCCTCGGCCGTGAGCACGTCGAGGGGCAGGTCGAGCAGGTGGTCGTGCCGCATCGGCAGCAGGCTATCGGGGGCGCCCCCGCGGGACGGCACCCGGTTCAGCCCGACTCGGCGGCCGGCACGGCGCCGACGTCGACGAGCGGCTCGTAGATCGTGGTCGGCGCCGTGCGCCCCCGGAGCTCGACGGAGCCGACGTCCTGCCAGCGGCTCGCCTCGCCCCGGGCCCGGCGGACGGTCTCGCCCGAGGCGAGCACCCGCACCTCGCGCTGCTTGGCCAGGTCGGTCAGGCGGGCCGCCTCGTTCACCGCCTGGCCGACCACCGTGTACTCGTAGCGGTTCTCGGCCCCGACGTTGCCGGCCACGACCCGCCCGGACGACACGCCGATGCCGGCGGCCAGGCCCGGGTGGCGGCGGGCGAGCGCGGCCATGGCCACGTAGAGGTCGCGGGCCGCGGCCAGGGCCCGGTCGGCGTGGTCGGGCTGGGAGCGGGGCGCCCCGAAGACGCACAGCGCCCCGTCGCCCTCGAACTTGTTGACCAGGCCGCCGTGGCGCTCGACGGTGCGCACGACGACGTCGAAGAAGTCGTTGAGGGTGGCGACGAACGCCTCGGGGCCCAGCACCTCGGCCATGGCCGTCGACCCGACGATGTCGACGAACACCGCGCTGGCCTCCCGCTCCTCGGCCGGCAGGTCGGTGCCCCGCTCGAGCGCCTGCAGGGCGACCTCCCGCCCGACGTGCCGCCGGAACAGGTCCTGGATCTCGCGACGCTCCCGCAGCCCGTCGACCATGCGGTTGAAGCCGGCCTGGACCTCGCCGACCTCGCCACCGTCGTCGACGACGAGGCCGACGTCGAGGTCGTCGTCCCGCACCCGGGCCAGCGCCCGCCGCAGGTCGTCCAGGGGCTCGGCGATGGACCGGGCCGAGGCGACCGTGGCCAGGAAGCCCGCGGCCAGCCCGGCGAGCGACAGCACCGCCAGGGCGAGCGGCGGGATCTCGTTGCCGTCGAGGAAGAGGACGAAGGCCATCGCCAGCAGGGGCACGCCCGAGCCGACGGCCCAGGTGAGCAGCAGCCGGGTGCGGACGCCGGGGGTGCGGGGCCGATCGTCGGGGATGCCGTCCAGCACGTGGGCGAGCAGCGGGTGGAACGAGCGCTCGATGAGCAGGTAGGCGAGCGCGCAGGTGGTGACGCCCCCGATGAGGGTGCCCTCGACGACCCGGACCACCGTGATCCACCCCGCCCCGGCCAGGGCCGTGATGCCGCCGTAGAGCACGGCGGCGAGCACCCAGAACAGCAGCGGCCGCAGCGCCTGGCGCCAGGGCTCGCGCAGCACGGCGAAGCGCTCGGCGAGCGTCGGCTGCCGGCCCTCGACCGCCCAGGCGATGGCCCGGCCGAAGGCCCGGTGCCCCCAGAGGTAGGCGGGCACGAGCAGCACGAGCACCGGTAGGGCCGGCCCGAGCACCCGCCCCCACAGCGGCAGGTCGGGGGCGAGGTCCCGGCCCGACGCCAGCTGCAGGAAGGTCATGACCGCGCCGGCGCCGGCCACGTTCGCGAACAGCAGGCGGTGGCGGATGCTCCGGCGGACGCGCTCGGCCGAGTCCCGGAGCGAGGCCTGGCGGCGGCTCGGTCGGCTGCGCACGGGGGCGGCGCCTCCCGTGGCGCTCAGGCCAGGTCGCCCGCGGCGGCGGGGTCGACGATCCAGAGCACCCGGTCGCCGCGGATGTGCGACGCCGGCAGCTCGGGGTCGCCGGCCGCCACCCGGGCGAGCGCCTCGCGCTTGTGCTCGCCGGCGACCGTGACCAGGACCAGCCGGGCCCGGGCGATGCCGGCGAAGGTGAGCGTCATCCGGGGGAACGGGTTCCGCCCGCTCGGGTCCTCGTTCATGACCACGAGCCGGCCGGGGTCGGCCTGCAGCGCCGGGGAGCCGGGGAAGAGCGAGGCCGTGTGGCCGTCGGGGCCCATGCCGAGGTGGACGACGTCGATGCGGCCGAGCTCGCCCAGGCGCAGCTGGTAGGGGTCGGGGCCCTCCTCGCACCGCATCGGGTAGTTGGCGTTGACGGCGCCCACCCGCTCGAGCAGCGCCTTGCGCCCGAGCAGGTAGTTGGAGTTGGCGTCGTCGAGCGGCACGCAGCGCTCGTCGCCCCAGTAGATGTCGACCTTCCACCAGTCGATCTGGCTGCCGGCGTCGTCGGCGAGGCGCTCGTAGCACTGCCGCGCCAGCTCGCCGCCCGACAGGGCGAACGAGAAGCTGTCGTGCGGGCGGCTGTGGAACGCCTCGATGACGCGCTCCGCGAACTCGCCGGGAACGTCGTCCACCACCACCAGTTCGCCGTGCACCCCGCGCACGCTACCCGACGAGCGGCCGCCGCCGGGGCCCGTCGGGGCGTCAGCGCAGCCGGTCGGCCTTCGCGGACAGCGAGGCGATCAGCTCGTCGAAGCTCTTGGCGAAGGCGGCCACGCCCTGGTCCTCGAGCACGCGGCTGACGTCGTCGAGGTCGACGCCCACCTCGCGGATGCGGTCCAGCGTGCGGGCGGCGGCGTCGAGGTCGGCGTCGACCGTGCGGGCCAGCGTGCCGTGGTCCTCGAAGGCCTCGAGCGTCGCCTCCGGCATCGTGTTGACGGTGTCCGGGCCGATGAGCGTGTCGACGTAGAGCGTGTCCGGGTAGGCGGGGTTCTTCGTCGACGTCGAGGCCCACAGCGGTCGCTGCACCTTGGCGCCCCGCTCGGCGAGCGCCTGCCAGCGCGGCCCGGTGAAGGTCTCGAGGAAGCGCCCGTAGGCGAGCTGGGCCTGGGCGACGGCCGCCTTGCCCCGCAGCGCCAGGGCCTCCTCGGTGCCGATCGCCTCCAGCCGGCGGTCGACCTCGGTGTCGACCCGGCTGACGAAGAACGAGGCGACGCTGCGGACGGCCGACAGGTCGCCGTCGTGGGCCTCGAGCCCGGCGATGTAGGCCTCCATGACCTCGGCGTAGCGGTCGAGGCCGAAGATGAGGGTGACGTTGATGCTCCGGCCCTCGGCGATCAGGGTGCGGATGGCCTCGACGCCCTCGGCGGTGGCCGGCACCTTGACGAACAGGTTGGGCTCGCCGATCTCGTCGTGGAGCCGGCGGGCGGCGGCGACCGTGCCGTCGAGGTCGTGGGCCAGGTCGGGGGCGACCTCCACCGACACGTAGCCGTCGACGCCGTCGCTGGCGTCGTGCACCGGCCGCATGATCGCCAGGGCGGCCCGGATGTCGTCGAGCACCATCGTCCAGTAGGCGTCCTCGACGGGGGCGCCGGCCCGGGTGAGCTCCCGGAACTGCTCGTCGTACACGTCGGAGCCGTCGATCGCCTTCTGGAAGATCGTGGGGTTCGAGGTGATGCCCCGCACGCCCCGCTCGACCCAGCGGGCGAGCTCGCCCCCGGTGATCCAGCTCCGGCGCAGGTTGTCGAGCCAGGGGCTCTGCCCGTGCTCGTGGTACAGGTCGTGGAGCCTGGTCACGCGTCCTCCTGCAGGTCGTCGACGAGCTGTCGCGCCCGGGCCACCACGTTGTCGGCCGTGAAGCCGAGGCGGGCGAGCGCGACGTCGCCCGGCGCGGAGGCGCCGTAGCGGTCGAGGGTCAGGCTGTCGTCGGCCCAGCGGTCCCACCCCAGGCTGGCGCCGGCCTCGACCGCCAGCGTCGGGACCTCGGGGGGCAGCACGGAGAGCTGGTAGTCCTCGCTCTGCGCCTCGAACAGGTCCCACGACGGCATCGACACGACCCGGCAGGGGAGGCCCGCGGCGTTGAGCTGCTCGGCGGCGGCGACGCACAGCGCCACCTCGCTGCCGGTGCCGATGAGCACGACCCGGGGGTCCTCCGGCGCCTCGACGAGGACGTAGGCGCCCTTGTCGACCGGCGCCCCGGCCGTGCCCTCGAGGACGGGCACGTCCTGGCGGGTGAGCACGAGCGCGGTCGGCCCGTCGGACTCGAGCGCGATGCGCCACGCCGCCGCCGTCTCGTTGGCGTCGGCCGGGCGGATGAGCCGCAGCTGGGGCATCGCCCGCAGCGACGCGAGGTGCTCGATCGGCTGGTGGGTCGGGCCGTCCTGCCCCAGGCCGACCGAGTCGTGGCTGAAGACGAAGATCTCCTTGTACTCGGACATGGCGGCCAGCCGCACCGCCGGCCGCATGTAGTCGCTGAACACGAGGAACGTGCCGCCGACGGGGACGAGCCCGCCGTGGGCGGAGATGCCGTTCATGACCCCGGCCATGGCGTGCTCGCGCACGCCGAAGTGGACCTGGCGCCCCCCGGGCCGGTCGGCCGAGAGGACCTCGTGGCCGGGGAGGGCGGTGCCGGTGTTGCCGGTGAGGTCGGCGCCGCCGGCCACCAGCCCGGGCACCTTGTCGGCGAGGGCCTGCAGGCAGGCGCCGCTGGCCTTGCGGGTGGCGACCGACTGGCCCGGCTCCCACGAGGGCAGGGCGTCCTGCCAGCCCGGCAGCCCGGTCAGGTTGACGCAGGCCTCGTAGGTCTCCCGGTCGCCCTCCCAGGCCGACAGGCGCTTCTCCCAGGCCTCGCGCTCGTCGCGGCCCCGGCGCCCGGCGGCCCGGTAGAGCTCGAGCACGTCGTCGGGGACCCAGAAGGTCTCGTCGACCGGCAGCCCCAGGATCTCCTTCGTGGCCCGGACCTCGTCCTCGCCGAGCGGGTTGCCGTGGGCGTCGGCGGTGTCGGTGAGGTTGGGCGACGGCCACCCGATGTGGGTGCGCAGGATGAGCAGGGACGGCGCCTCCTCGTCCTCGGCGGCCCGCCGGAGGGCGGCCTCGAGGGCGTCGACGTCGTTGGCGACGTCGCCGAGCTTCTCGACGTGCCAGCCGTAGCTCTCGAACCGGCGGGCGACGTCGTCGGAGTAGGTGAGCGAGGTGTCGCCGTCGATCGAGATGCGGTTGTCGTCGTAGACGTAGATGAGGCGGCCGAGGCGCAGGTGGCCGGCGAGCGAGGCGGCCTCGTGGCTGATGCCCTCCATGAGGTCGCCGTCGCTGCAGATCACGTAGGTGCGGTGGTCGCACAGCTCGGGCCCGAACCGGGTCCGCAGCCAGCGCTCGGCGATGCCCATGCCCACGGCGTTGGCGAAGCCCTGGCCGAGCGGGCCGGTCGTGACCTCGACGCCCGGGGTGTGGTGGACCTCGGGGTGGCCCGGGGTGGCCGAGCCCCACTGCCGGAACCGGCGCAGGTCGTCGAGCGTCAGCCCGTACCCGGTCAGGTGGAGCATGGAGTAGAGCAGGATCGACGCGTGCCCGGCCGACAGGACGAAGCGGTCGCGGTCGGGCCAGTCGGGCGCGCCGGCGTCGTAGCGCATGATGCGCGTCCACAGCACGTGGGCGAGGGGGGCGAGCGCCATCGCGGTGCCCGGGTGCCCGTTGCGGGCGGCCTGGGGGGCGTCCATGGCCAGGCCGCGGACGACGTTGATGGCGCGCTGCTCGAGGGCGGGGTCAGGCGTCATGCACCCGCCACCCTACTTGCCCTCCCGGCCGCCTCCCTCCGCCCGGGCGCCGGCCGAGGGCAGGTCACCCGGCGCCGAGGACGAGGAGGCTGGCGGTCCACCCGTGCAGGTGGCTGCGCGGGCCGACCGGGCCGATCTCGCCGGCGCAGAACACGCCCGCCACCGCGTCGGAGCCGACGGCGTCGCGCACCAGCCGGGCGTCGTGGTGGGGCTCGCCGAACAGCGCCCGCCCGCGGCCGTTGCAGGTGAACACGAGCGCCCCGCCGGCGCCCGCCGGCGTCGTGGCGGCGGCGAGGGCCTCCCGCAGGTCCTCGTCCGCGGTGGCGGCGTCGCGCACGTGGAACTGGACGGTGGTGCCGACCTCGACCCGCTCGCCGAGCGCCACGCCCCGGACCGACGGCACCGCCCCCAGCACCGGGCGCACGAGGAAGTCGCCGCGGCCGAAGGTCGCCCGGTGCTCGTCGACGGCGATGCCGATGTGCAGGCCCCGGGCCAGCAGCCGGCGGTCGTCCGGGCCGGCGGCCGCGACGATCTCGTCCAGCCGGTCGAGCGCGGCCCGCCCGGCCAGCTCGACCAGCACCTCGCCCCGGGCGCCGGTGACGATCATCGGCTCGCCGACGGGCCGGCACCCCTGGGAGACGAGGGTGGTCGCGCCCGCCTCGGCCGGCAGCACGACCCCCACCGCCCCCTCCGCGAGGACCTCGCCGTCGAGGACGAGCCGGTTGGCGCCGGGCGCCCGTCCCGCGGCGCAGAGCCCGCCGACGACCCGGGCCGGCGGGTCGAGCGCCGCGAGCAGCTCCAGGACCTCGTCCACCGGCAGCGTGAACGGGTCGGCCAGCAGGACCAGCGTCTCGCCCGGGCCGACGGTGCCCGCGCCCACCCCGGCGACCGCCGTGCCGGAGGGGGTGCGGGCGGCGGTGATCCGCACCGGCCGGGGCGGCACCGGCAGGCGGGCCGCCCACAGCGACACGCCCGGGCCGTCCTCGACCTCGGTGCCGCCGCCGAGCACCCCCTCGGCGGCGGCACCGACGAGCAGCCGGGGGCGCAGCAGCGACCGCACGGCCGCGGCGACGTCGGCGAGGGCGCCGAGGTGGTCGGCCGTGCAGAACACGACGGCGAGGTCGGGACCGGCCCCCAGCCGCTCGAGGACGCTGCCCACGACCTTGCCGGTCGCCGCCGCGGCGTCGGGGTGCTGCGACAGGGCGCCGGCGCAGTCCACGGGCGGCTCAGGCGGCGGGGCCGGGGACCAGCGTGTAGGGCACGACCGTCGCCGGCCCCTGGTCGATCCGGCAGTGGGCCTCGACCGAGCCGTAGTCGGCGAAGTCGAGCTCGGCCCGCACGAAGCGGTAGGTGAACCGGCCGGGCTCGACCTGCAGGGGCTGCACGTTGCGGGCCACCTGCACGCCGTCGCGGCGGAAAACGACCTCGAGCACGCCGGTGCCCGGCTCGTCGGGCGCGCAGCGGGCGAGGACCACGAGGTGGGGGGCGATCGTGCACGGCGGCGGCTCGGGCGGGACGGTCGAGAAGTGCACGCCGGTGAGGTCGATGCGGGCCGGGCCGCCCTCGAAGGCCTGCCTCATCTGCATGTCCTCGATGAAGAGGGCCGCGACGATGTCCATGGGCCCACGGTACGGGACGCCGGGTGGCGCGGCGCACCCGCGGGCCGGCCGCCCGCCGCGCCCGGCGAGCGCCCGATACCCTCGGCCCGATGGCGTACGAGGGTGGTACCGGCTCGACACGGGCGGCGATCCTCAAGGAGGCTCGCCGCTGCTTCGCCGAGCGCGGCTACGAGGGGACCTCGCTCAACGACATCGCGGCGGGCGTCGGCATCCGGCGGGCCAGCCTGCTGCACCACTTCCCGTCGAAGAGTGCGATCTACCAGGCGGTGTTCGAACAGGCGCTGGCCGACTGGGGCGAGCGCATCAGCAAGTCGGTCGACGAGCCGGCGGACCCCGAGGAGGAGGGGTGGACGCACGTCGACCGGGTGCTGACCGAGGCGGTCCGCTGGTTCGCCGAGAACCGCGACTTCGTGCGGCTGGTGCGCCACGAGTCCCTCGCCGACGGGAGCCACCTGGGCTTCGACCTCGGTGAGGCGCTGCGCCCGTACTTCCAGCGGGCGGTCAACTACTTCGAGCGCGAGATGGGCGCCGGCCGCCTGCGCAAGCTCGACCCGGAGCAGCTGATCATCAGCGGCTACGGCGCCGTGCTCACCTACTTCAGCGACGAGCACTTCCTGCGGGGGCTGCTCGGCCGCGACCCGATGGACGAGAAGGCCATCGAGTCCCGCATCCAGGCCATCCGGGAGTTCTTCCGGGCGGCCCTCGAGCCCTGAGGCGCCCCGCCGCCCGGCCGCGGCCGGGCCCGCCCCGGGTTCCGAGCGGCCGGGCGCCGGTCACTAGCCTGCCGGCCATGCCCACGCTGTCCGAGGCCGACTCCAAGGCGCTGCTCGCCGAGCACGGCGTGCCGTTCCCGCCCGAGCGGGTGGTCGCCACCGCCGAGGCCGCCGTCGAGGCCGCCGACGCCATCGGCTACCCGGCCGTCGTGAAGCTCGGGGGCGAGGGGATCGCGCACAAGACCGAGCGGGGCCTCGTCCGCCTGGGCCTGGGCACCGCCGAGCAGGTGCGCGCGGCCGCCGAGGAGCTGCTCGCCGCGGCGAGGCCCGAGGACGGCGAGGTTCACCTGCTGGTCGCCCCCATGCTGCGGGCGACCCGGGAGCTGATCGCCGGGCTGCACCACGACCCCCAGTTCGGCATGACGGTGATGCTCGGGGTGGGGGGCATCCTGGCCGAGGCCGTGGCCGACGTCAGCTTCCGGCTGGTCCCCATCACCCGGGTGGACGCCGAGGAGATGATCGAGGACCTCCAGCTCCAGCGCCTGCTCGGCCCGTTCCGGGGCGAGCCGCCGGTCGACCGGGGCGCCGTGGCCGACGTGCTGCTCGCCCTGTCCGAGGCCGCCACCCGGCGGCCGGAGGTCGCCTCGGCCGACCTCAACCCGCTGATGATCGTCGACGGGCGCCCCGTCGCCGTCGACGCCCTCGTGGAGGTGCGGTGATGGCCGAGCGCCCGACCCCGCGCATCGCCCCCGAGCGGTTCCGGGCCCTGTTCGAGCCCCGCGGCGTGCTGGTGGCCGGGGCGTCGACCCACCCGGGCAAGTTCGGCTTCGTCAGCCTGCACAACATCCTGGCCTGCGGGTACCGGGGGAAGGTCTTCGCCACCAACCGGGACGGCGCCGAGGTCCTCGGCGTGCGCACGGTGGCCGACGTCGAGGAGCTGCCCGACGGCGAGATCGACCTCGTCTTCGTGTGCACGCCGGCGCCGGCCAACCCCGACCTGCTGCGGGCGTGCGCCAAGAAGGGCATCACGGCGGCGTTCGTCGCCTCCGCGGGCTACGCCGAGGCGGGGGAGGAGGGCCGCGCCGCCCAGGAGGAGCTCGTGGCCCTGGCCGACGAGCTGGGGATCCTGCTGGCCGGCCCGAACGGCCAGGGCGTCGTCTCACCGCCGGCGAACCTGTGCGCCCAGATCGTCGGGCCCTACCCGCCCGCCGGCCACATCGGCATCGCCAGCCAGTCCGGGAACTTCGTCAGCTCGTTCGAGAACTACGCCCAGCTCACCGGGGTGGGCGTGAGCCGGGCCGTGTCCGCGGGCAACGCCGCCGCGCTCACGGTTCCCGACTACCTCGAGTACTTCGCCGAGGACCCGGAGACGACGGTCGCCCTGGCCTACGTCGAGAGCGTGGGCGACGGCCGGTCGTTCGCCGAGCGCCTCCGGACCGTGGCCGAGCGGATCCCGGTGGTCGTCGTGAAGGGCGGCGCGACCGCCGGCGGCCAGCGGGCGGCGGCCAGCCACACCGGCGCGCTCGCCACCGACGACCGCGTCTTCGACGGCGTCGCCCGCCAGATCGGTCTGTCCCGGGCGGCCAGCGTCGAGCAGGGGTTCGAGGTCGCGGCCACCTTCGCCACCCAGCCGCTGCCCCGGGGCAACCGGGTGGTCGTCGTCACGACCGTCGGCGGCTGGGGCGTGGCGGCGGCCGACGCCATCGGGCGCACCGACCTCGAGCTCGTGCCGCTGCCCGCCGACCTGCAGACGGCCATCGACGCCGAGCTGCCGCCCCGCTGGAGCCGCAACAACCCCGTCGACATGGCGGGCGGCGAGACCCGGGACACCGTGCCGAGGATCCTCGAGATGGTGGCCTCCCACCCCGACGTCGACGCGGTGGTCTTCCTCGGCATGGGCATCCAGTCGAACCAGGCCCGCCTGATGCGGGAGGGCCCGTTCTGGCCCGACCACGGCCTCGAGCGCATCGTCGCCTTCCACGAGCGGCAGGACGCCCGCTACGCCGAGGCGGCGGCCGAGGTCAGCGAGGCGACCGGCAAGCCCGTGCTGGTGGCGACCGAGCTGGCCGTCACCTGGCCCGAGAACCCCGGCCCGGCCACGGTGCGGGCGACGGGGCGGCTCTGCTACCCGTCGGCCGAGCGGGCGGTCGCGGCGCTCGACCACCTCTGGCGGCGGGCCCGGTGGCTCGACCGCCGCGGCCTGCGGTGATCCGCCTCCGCCGCCACACGCCCCGCCACATGGCGGGCCGGCGCCCCCCGCCCGCGGCGGGGGAGCGACCCGGGGCGGGGCCGTCCGACGGGGACCGGGGCCGCGCCGGCGGGCGCCGAGGGGGGTGGGTGCTGCCGGCCGTCCTGGCGGCCGTCACCGTCGGCGCCGGCGCCGGCGCGCTCGCCCTCGACGCCGACCCGGCCGCCGACGCGGCCGGGGTCGACCGGGTGGTGGCCACGCCGGTCCTCTCCGCCCGCCGCGCCCCGGAGGTCGTCGCCGCCCCGGTGGCCGACCGCCGGCTGGCGGGCGACCTGCTGGCGTGGCTGGCCGACTCGCCCGAGGACACCTGCCTGGTCGTCGAGGCCGACGGCCGCGAGGTGCTGGCCCACAACGCCGACCTCCCGCTGACCGGGGCCTCGACCCAGAAGCTGCTGACCGCCACCGGTCTGCTGCTGGTCCACGGGCCGGACGCCACCTTCACCACCGAGGTGGTCGCCGAGGCGCCACCCGTCGGCGGGGTGGTGGCCGGCGACCTCTACGTCGTCGGCGGCGGGCCGGCCGACCTGGGCACGCCCGACTGGCCGGAGATGGCGCCCGGCACCCGCGAGCGGGTCGTCCACGACGTCGACGAGCTGGTGGGCGCGATCGCCGCGGCCGGCGTCACCCGGGTGGAGGGCAGCGTCGTCGGCGACGGCAGCCGCTACGACGACCAGCGCTACGAGGAGACCCTGGCCGAGCGGCTCGTCCTCCAGGACCAGGTCGGCCCGATCGGCGGGCTGATGGTCAACGACGGGTTCGCCCGGTTCTCGCCCGAGCGCAGCAACGCCGCCACCGTCCCGGCCGACGACCCGGCGGCCGACGCGGCCCGGGTGATCACCGAGCGGCTCGAGGCCAACGGCATCGAGGTGGCCGGCGCGCCCCGGGCCGGCACCGCCCCCGAGGGGGCGACGACCGTGGCGGCCCTGGCGTCGCCCCCGGTGTCGCAGCTCGTGGCGGAGATGCTCACGACCAGCGACAACGAGGCGGCGGAGGCGATGCTGAAGGAGATCGGCGTCGCCGAGGCCGGCGAGGGGTCGTGGGACGCCGGCGCGGCCGCGCTCGAGTCGCTGCTCGCCGAGGCCGGGGTGACGACCGAGGGCCTCGACGTCGTCGACGGCTCGGGCCTGTCGATCGCCAACACGCTGACCTGCGCCGCCCTCGTCGACGTCCTGACGCTGGAGGGCACCGGCCCGGTCGTGCGCGACGGGCTGCCGGTGGCCGGCGAGACGGGGACCCTGGCCGAGCGGTGGACCGACAGCGAGGTCGCCGGGCGCCTGCGGGCCAAGACCGGCACGCTGCGCAACGTCACGGCGCTGGCCGGCGAGGTCGACACCGTCCCGGGTGCCCGGGTGACCTTCGCCTACGTCGCCAACGTGCCCGACCCCGGCCAGATCACCCCGGACGAGGTCGGCCTCGACGAGCTGGCCGAGATCCTCGTCCGCCACCCCCGCGACCTCGACCTGGCGGCCCTCGAGCCGGAGGCGCCGGCGGCCGGGTGACCGGGCGGCGTGCCACCCTGGTCCCGTGCCGACGCCGATGTTCCCCCTGGGCTCGGTCCTGCTCCCGGGCGTGGTGCTGCCGCTGCACGTGTTCGAGCCCCGCTACCGGGCGCTGGTGCGCGACTGCCTGGCCGGTGACCGGTCCTTCGGCGTCGTCCTGATCGAGCGCGGCTCCGAGGTCGGGGGCGGCGACGTGCGCACCGACGCGGGCACGCTGGCCCGGATCGTGCGGGTGGACGAGCTGCCCGGCGATCGCTACGCCCTCGTCGCCGTGGGGCTCCACCGCATCCGGGTGACCCGGTGGCTGCCCGACGACCCCTACCCCCGGGCGGAGGTCGAGCCCTGGCCCGACGAGCCCGGCCCGGCCGCGGGCGGGGACGGGGCGGCGCTGGCCGAGGTCACCGCGCTGCTGCGCCGGGCCGCCGCCCTCCGCGCCGAGCTGGGGGAGCCCGCGCCGCCCCTCGACGTCGACCTGGGCGAGGACCCGGTGGTCGCCGGCTACCGGGCGGCGGCGCTGTCGCCCCTCGGACCGGCCGACCGGCACGAGCTGCTGTGCGCGGCGACCGCCGGTGCGCGCCTCGACCGGCTCCGCGAGCTGCTGCGCGACCAGATCGAGCTGCTCGAGGCCCGGCTGGCCGCACCGTGACGCCGCCGGCCGACCATCCGCCGGGGAGGTGGGCCGGGCGTGCTACAACGAAGCTCCCGAGCGACGACAGGAGCAGCACCGCGGTGCCCGAGCCCGACTCGAAGTCCGTCCCCGAGGTCCTGAACGAGCTGTGGGTGCTCACCCGTGACTACGCCCGGCAGGAGACCATCGACCCGCTCAAGGGCGTCGGGCGCTACCTGCTCTACGGCACGTTGGGCGCCCTCCTCCTCGGCGTCGGCGTCATCCTGCTGATGCTGGCCGGCCTCCGGGCGCTCCAGACCGAGACCGGCGACGCCCTCGACGGCAACCTCTCCTGGCTGCCGTACCTCATCGTCCTCGCCGTGGCGGGCCTGCTCGTGGCCTGGGCCCTGTCGCGCATCTCCCGCAAGAGCAAGACCTGAGCAGGTGACCCCGATGCCCGGCCAGCCCACCCGAGACCGCATCACCCGCGACGACATCGAGGCCAAGCTCCGCGAGCTCGAGGGCGACGCCCGCGAGCAGGTCGAGTCCGCCCGCTCGACGGCCGTCACCGTCGGCGTCGTCGCGCTGGTCCTCCTGCTGGTGCTCGCCTACCTGCTCGGCACCCGCAAGGGCCGCAAGCGCAGCACCGTCGTCGAGATCCGGCGGGTCTGAGCCGTGGCCGGTCGCAGCCGCGTCGACCGCGGGCTCCACCTCCTCCAGCGGCGGGGCGTGCAGCGCGGCGTGTTCGGCTCGTCCCGGGCCTGGTTCTGGGTGGCCGTCGGCGCCTGGCTGCTCCGCCGGGCCCGGCAGGCCATCGGGAGCGAGTACGAGCTCGTCTACCGGGGCGAGCTCCGCCCGGGCGAGTCGATGCGCATCAGCCACCTGACCGAGACCCGCGACGGGCGGCGGGTCCGTTCCCGCCGGCGCTCGATCCGGTCCTGACCAGCTGTGGAGGTCGGCGCCGGCCACGCGAGAATGGGACCACCATGCGTGTCGTCCTCCGCAACCCCCGCCGTGAGCTCGAGGTCGCCGGTCCGATCTCGGTGACCAAGCTCCTCCGCCAGCTCGACCTCAACCGCGAGTCGGTGCTCGTCGTCCGCGGCGACACCCTCGTGGCGGGCGACGCGGTGCTGTCCGACGACGACACGGTCGAGATCCGGCCCGTGATCTCGGGTGGTGCCTCGTGAAGTGCACCGTCTGCCGGGGCGAGGCCGTCATCGACCTGCGCCGCCACAACGCCAACTTCTGCCGCGAGCACTTCCTGCGGTTCTGCCGTGACCAGGTCGCCAAGGCGATCGCCGAGCACCGCATGTTCGGACCCGACGACCGCGTCCTCGTGGCGGTGTCGGGCGGCAAGGACAGCCTCGCCCTGTGGGACCTGCTCGTCGAGCTGGGCTACCGGGCCGAGGGGCTGTACATCGACCTCGGCATCGGCAGCTACAGCGAGGCCAGCACGGCGACGTCGGTGGCCTTCGCCGAGAGCCGGGGCCTGACGCTCCACCGCGTCGACCTGCGCGAGGAGCACGGCTACGACATCCCCACGGCCGCCGCCGTCACCCGCCGGGTGCCCTGCTCGTCGTGCGGGCTGTCCAAGCGCCACCTGTTCGACGAGGTGGCCCGCACCGGCGGCTTCGACGTCGTCGCCACCGGGCACAACCTCGACGACGAGGCCGCCGTGCTGCTCGGCAACGTGCTGCACTGGCAGACCGAGTACCTCGGCCGGCAGGCACCGGTGCTGGAGGAGCGCGACGGGTTCCCGAAGAAGGTCAAGCCGCTCGTCCGCCTGAGCGAGCGGGAGACCGCCGCCTACTGCGTGCTCCGGGGCATCGACTACATCGTCGAGGAGTGCCCGATGGCCGCGGGCAACCGGCACCTCCGCTACAAGGAGGCGCTCAACGCGCTCGAGGCCGCCTCGCCGGGCACCAAGCACGCCTTCTACTTCGAGTTCCTCGACAAGGCGGCCGACCGGTTCCGCCCCGAGGCCCGGGCCTCGCAGGAGGAGCTGCGCCCGTGCACGTCGTGCGGGGCGCCGACCACGGCCGAGGTCTGCGCCTTCTGCCGCCTCGTCGAGCGCGTCCGGGGCGCGGAGCCCGTGCCCGTCGAGGTGCTGGGGTCGAAGGGCCGCCGGCGCCGCCGCCGCAACGGCGCCGCCCGGGACGGTGCCGCCGCCGAGGCCGGCGCGACGGCCGCGGCGGCGGGGGAGCGGGTGCGCCCGTGAGCCGCCCGTTCGCCGAGGGCGACCAGGTGCTGCTCGTCGACGCCAAGAAGCGTCGCTATCTGGTGACCCTCACCGCCGGGGGCGAGTTCCACACCCACGCCGGGGTCGTGGCCCACGACGACGTCCTGGGGCGGCCCGAGGGGCTGACCGTCCGCTCGAGCCGCGGCGCCTCCATGGTCGCCCTCCGGCCCACGCTCGCCGAGTTCGTGCTGAAGATGCCGCGGGGCGCCCAGGTGATCTACCCGAAGGACCTGGGGCCGATCCTCATGCTGGCCGACATCTTCCCCGGTGCCCGGGTGCTGGAGTCGGGGGTCGGGTCCGGCGCCCTGTCCATGACGCTCGTGCGGGCCGGCGCCATCGTCCGGGGCTACGAGATCCGGGAGGACTTCGCCCGCCGGGCGACGCGCAACGTGGCGACGTTCCTCGGCGAGGAGGCCCTCGAGCGCTACGTCGTCGAGCAGCGCGACGTCTACGAAGGCATCGACGAGACCGACCTCGACCGGGTGCTGCTCGACCTGCCCGAGCCCTGGCGGGCGGTCAAGCACGCGGCCCGGGCCATGCACCCGGGGGGCGTGCTCGTCGCCTACACTCCCCAGATCACCCAGGTCGTGCAGCTGCGCGAGGAGCTCGAGGCCCAGGGCTTCGGCATGCTCGAGACCATCGAGGTGCTCAACCGGGGCTGGCACATCGAGGGGCAGTCGGTGCGGCCCGACCACCGGATGGTCGCCCACACCGGCTTCCTGACCAGTGCCAGGCTCCTGAGCTGACCGCCCGGGGCGGGTGACGGCTGGGGGGACGCCGCGGTGAACCTGCTCGACGCCGTGCTGGTGCTGGCCGCGGTCGCCGCCGCCGTCGGCGGCTACCGGCTCGGGTTCTTCGCCCGGGCGGCCTCGTGGGCCGGGCTGGCGCTCGGCGTCGTCGCCGGGGCCCGGCTGCTCCCGGCGGTGCTGCCGCGGGTGCGCGACGCCAGCGAGGGGACGCTCGTGCTCGTGGCCGTCGGCCTGCTCGTGGGCTCCGCCCTCATCGGCCAGGCGCTCGGGCTCGTGCTCGGCGCCCAGCTCCACCAGGAGCTCCCGCCCGGCCCCGCCCGCCGGGTCGACCAGGTCGCCGGCGGCGTCGTCGGTGTCGCGGGCGTGGCGGTGGCGCTGTGGCTGCTGCTGCCCCTGCTGTCCCACGGCCCGACCTGGATGGCCGAGCAGGCCCGGGGGTCGACGCTCGCCCGCCAGCTGACCGACGCCTTCCCCGACGCCCCCGACACGCTGGCCGCGCTCCGGCGGCTGGTGGGCGACGACCCCTTCCCCGAGGTCTTCGCAGGCCTCCAGCGGGCGCCCGACGCCGGGGAGCTGCCGAGCACCAGCGGCCTCGACCGCGAGCTCGCCGGACGGGTGGCCGGATCGACGGTGAAGGTGCGGGGGGTGGCCTGCTCCCGGCTGCAGGAGGGCAGCGGGTTCTTCGTCGACGACGACCTCGTGGTCACCAACGCCCACGTCGTCGCCGGTCAGGACGAGACGACGCTCGCCCTGACCGACGGCTCGTCGTTCGGGGCGACGGTCGTGGCCTTCGACCCCGACCGCGACCTGGCCGTGCTGCGGGCCGAGGGCACCCGCCCCCCGCTGCCGCTGCGGGACGCCGCGGTGGGCGACACCGGCGGCGTCTTCGGCTACCCGGGCGGCGGCCCGCTGGAGATCAGCCCGTTCCGGGTGGCGGACGAGATCACCGCCCGGGGTCGGGACATCTACGACCAGGGGACGACCGAGCGCGAGGTGCTCGTCCTGGCCTCCGACCTCGAGCCGGGCGACTCGGGCTCGGCCCTGGTCGACCCCCAGGGCCGGGTCGTGGGGGTGGCGTTCGCCGTGGCGCCCGACCGGCCAGGCGTCGCCTACGCCCTCTCGGTCGACGAGGTCGAGGCCGTCCTGGCCGGCGACCTGTCGTCGGCCCGGGACACCGGCGCCTGCCTGCGCTGAGGCCCCTCGGCGCGGGACGCGGCCGCCCGTGGCGGCCGCGCGCGCTGAGCGTGGGTCGATCGGGCCCGGGGGGCGAGCCCGTCAGCTGCGGCTCAGTCGACCTCGATGAAGATGCACTCGCCCGGGCACTCCTCGGCGGCCTCGATGACGGCCTCCTCCTGGCCCGCGGGGACGTTGGCGAGGCCTTCGGCACCGCCCGGGTCCGAGAGGACCTTGTCGCCCTCCTTGACGTACGCGAGGCCGTCGTCAAGCAGGGTGAACACGTCGGGGGCGATCTCCTCGCAAAGGCCGTCACCCGTGCAGAGATCCTGGTCGATCCAGACCTTCATGCGTGCTTCGCTCCTGGCTCGATGGCGGAGGGGCTGGCCCCATGGGCGCCCCGTCATCGAGGCACCTCGGACGCCGTCACACTAGCGAACCGCGGGATTAACGCGGCAATCTCGGAAGAAACTCTCCCGTGCGGGGTGTGTCCAAACCTTCACAGGGAATGGTGCAGCAGCGGCGGTGCACCGGTGTAGGGTCCGAACCGGGTCCTCGATACAGGACCCGCACCGGCAACGGCGCAGGTGCGGTGACTGCATCGACCGAGCGAGGAGGTGGGTCCCGTCACCGAGCACTACGAGGATCGCGAGGTCTCGCCGGAGCGTGGGCACATGTCCCTCGAGGAGCAGGTCCGGGCGCTCGAGGAGGAGGTGCAGGCCCTGCGCCGTCGCCTCCAGGACGCCCCGAAGCGGGTCCGCACGCTCGAGGAGCGGCTCCTCGAGACCAAGGGCCAGCTGGCGCAGGCCGTCGCCCAGAACGAGAAGCTCACCTACACGCTGCGTGAGGCGCGCGACCACATCAGCGCGCTCCGCGAGGAGGTCGACAAGCTCACCCAGCCGCCGTCGGCCTACGGCACGCTGCTCGGGCGCAACGACGACGGCACGGTGGACGTCTACTCGGGCGGCCGCAAGATGCGCGTCGCCGTCCACCCCGCCATCGACCCCGAGCAGCTGGTCCGGGGCTGCGAGGTCGTCCTCAACGAGTCCCTCAACGTCGTGATGGCCCGCACGCCCGAGCAGACGGGCGAGGTCGTCACCATCAAGGAGGTGCTCGAGGACGGCCACCGGGCGATCATCCTCGGGCGCGCCGACGAGGAGCGCGTCTGCGACCTGGCCGAGCCCCTGGTGGGGGAGCGGCTGCGGTCGGGCGACTCGGTGCTCATGGACGCGCGCTCGGGCCTGCTGCTCGAGAAGCTGCCGCGCCCGGAGGTCGAGGAGCTCGTCCTCGAGGAGGTCCCCGACGTCACCTACGCCGACATCGGCGGCCTCGACGAGCAGATCGAGCAGATCGCCGACGCGGTCGAGCTCCCGTTCCTGCACCAGGAGCTGTACGCCGAGCACAAGCTGCCGGCCCCCAAGGGCATCCTGCTCTACGGGCCGCCCGGCTGCGGCAAGACGCTCATCGCCAAGGCCGTCGCCAACAGCCTGGCCACCAAGGTCGGGGCGAAGTCGGGCGACAAGAACGCGAAGAGCTACTTCCTCAACATCAAGGGCCCGGAGCTCCTCAACAAGTACGTCGGGGAGACCGAGCGGCAGATCCGCCTCGTGTTCCAGCGGGCCCGGGAGAAGTCCGAGGAGGGCTGGCCGGTCATCGTCTTCTTCGACGAGATGGACTCGATGTTCCGCACCCGCGGGTCGGGCATCAGCTCCGACGTCGAGTCGACGATCGTCCCCCAGCTCCTGGCCGAGATCGACGGCGTCGAGTCGCTGCGGAACGTCATCGTCATCGGCGCCTCCAACCGCGAGGACCTCATCGACCCGGCCATCCTGCGGCCGGGCCGCCTCGACGTGAAGATCAAGATCGAGCGGCCGAACGAGGCCGCGGCGGCCCAGATCTTCTCGCGCTACCTCACGCCCGACCTGCCCCTCGACGAGGAGACCGTCCGCGACCTCGGCGGCGGCGACCCGGAGAAGGCGGTGCAGGCGATGATCGAGCGCACCGTCGAGGAGATGTACCGGACCGACAAGGACAACGAGTTCCTCGAGGTCACCTACCAGAACGGTGACAAGGAGGTCATGTACTTCAAGGACTTCGCCTCCGGGGCGATGATCGAGAACATCGTCCGCCGGGCGAAGAAGCTGGCCATCAAGCGGTACCTCGCCGGGGGCCCGAAGGGCATCCGCCTCTCCGACCTCGTCGACTCCATCCACCAGGAGTACAAGGAGCACGAGGACCTGCCCAACACGACCAACCCGGACGACTGGGCGAAGATCTCGGGCAAGAAGGGCGAGCGCATCGTCTACGTCCGCACGATCGTCAACCGGGAGGACGGCGGGGCCGCCGGCGGCCGGGCCATCGAGCGGGTCGCCACCGGCCAGTACCTCTGACCTGCCGCGCACGCGCACGTGACCTGCTAGGTAGGGCCACGTGCGCGTGCGCGGGCTGACGGAGACCAGGGAGGGGCGCTTCGTCCTCATCGCGGTCGTGGGCGGCACGCTCATGATCGCCCTGGCGGTGGCCAACCTCCTGCTCGCGGGGGCCTCGGACTCGGCGGCCGACGACGCCCGCCGGATCCTCCGCCGCGAGCTCTCGACGGTCTCCGACGAGGAGATCGCCGACTACCCGGACTCGGCCGACGAGATCGAGGCCCTCGCGGCCCGGGCGTTGCGGGGCCGGGCCGGGACCCGGGTGCTCGGCACCCTGCGCCCGGAGGGCGACGACGAGGTCGTGGTCGTCGTCGAGGCCGGCTGGGCCTGGCAGGCCCGGTGCGTCCACGCCGAGCTGCGGGGCGGCGCCACCGTCCTCACCTACGTGCGGGACCGGCCGTGCTGACCGCCCACCGCGGGAGCGCTGCCACGGGCGGGTAGGGTCGTCGCGTGGCGTTGCGCAAGATCATCGGCGTCGAGACGGAGTTCGGCATCGTCGTGCGCGGGGCGCCCGAGTCGAACCCCATCTCCGCCTCGTCGCTGCTGATCAACGCCTACGTCCACGAGATGGCCCGCGAGACCGAGGGGTCGCGGGCCCACGCCCGGGTCGGGTGGGACTTCGAGGACGAGCACCCCGAGATCGACGCCCGGGGCTTCACCGCCGAGACGGCGATGCCGCCCGAGGTCGAGACCCACCTCGTCAACGCCGTCCTGACCAACGGCGCCCGGTACTACGTCGACCACGCCCACCCGGAGTGCTCGACCCCCGAGTGCGCGGACCCCCGGACGGTCGTGGTCTACGACAAGGCGGCCGAGCTGATCCTCCAGCGGTCGATGCAGGCGGCGCTCTCCATCCTCCCCGAGGGCCAGGAGATCGTCGTCTACAAGAACAACTCGGACGGCAAGGGCAACAGCTACGGCTGCCACGAGAACTACCTGATGGACCGCCAGGTGCCCTTCGGGCGGATCGTCACCCACGTCATGCCCCACTTCATCAGCCGCCAGGTGTTCACCGGGGCCGGCAAGGTGGGGTCCGAGGTCGTGGGCACGACCTCGGACGACGTGCCCTTCCAGCTCACCCAGCGAGCCGACTTCTTCGAGGAGGAGGTCGGGCTCGAGACGACCCTCAAGCGGCCGATCGTCAACACCCGCGACGAGCCCCACGCGGACGCCCAGCGCTACCGGCGGCTCCACGTCATCGTCGGCGACGCCAACCTCTCCGAGGTCGCCACCTTCCTGAAGGTGGGGACGACGGCCCTCGTGCTGGCGATGATCGAGGACGACTTCCTCACCCGCGACCTCACGCCCGCGGCGCCGGTGGCGGCCCTGCGCCGGGTGTCCTACGACCTCACGCTGCGCGAGCCGATCGAGCTGGTCGACGGCACGCGCATGACCGCGGTCGAGATGCAGTGGGAGTACCTCGACCGGGCGAAGAAGTACGCCGAGGAGCGGGGCCTGGACTGCCTCGGGCCGCCCGAGGTCGGTGCCGAGGTGCTGCGCCGCTGGGAGCAGGTGCTCACCGGGCTCGAGTCCGACCCGATGTCGCTGGCCCACCAGCTCGACTGGGTCGCCAAGTACCGCCTCGTCGACGGGTACCGTGCCAAGCACGGACTGCGGTGGGACGACGACAGGTTGCGCGCCATGGACCTCCAGTACCACGACCTGCGGCCCGAGCGGGGGCTCGCCCGCCGGCTCGGCCTCGAGCGCATCACCGACGACGCCGAGGTCGAGCACGCGGTCACCGAGCCGCCCCCGGACACCCGGGCCTGGTTCCGGGGCAAGTGCCTGCAGAAGTGGGCCTCGGAGATCGTGGCCGCCAACTGGGACTCGATGGTCTTCGACGTCGGCGACGACCCGCTGCGCCGGGTCCCGATGATGGATCCGACACGTGGAACAGAGGCGCATGTGGGTAGGTTGATTGCGGAGAGCACGACGAGCGCTGAGTTGTTGGACCGGTTGGGCCAGTGAGCAGACGAGGTGCAGGGGCATGGCTGAGCGTGAGATGAAGAGGAAGTCCACCCCCGCTCGCCAAGAGGAGGAGGTCGTCGAGGAGACGCCGGCCACCTCCGACCACGGCGAGAAGATCAAGGCCGAGCTCGACGACCTGCTGGACGAGATCGACGGCGTGCTGGAGGCCAACGCCGAGGAGTTCGTGAAGAGCTACGTCCAGAAGGGTGGGCAGTAGCACCTCGCGACGGCGCGAGCTGCAGACCGGCCTGACGACGACCCGGACGCTTCCCCGACTCGCCGGAGCGGGGAAGCGTCGTCGTCTCGGGGCCGGTGACGCCCCGGGGCCCGGGTCCGCCGGGGAGGCGGACCGCCGGCGGACGGCCAGCAGATAGCCTGCCGGCCAATGACCCTGCCGATCTTTCGAGCCGACGACGATCCCGGACCGTCCTTCCTCGAGGTGCTGCGCCGGACGGGACTCGAGCCCAACTGGGGCGAGCTGCCCCGCGACCTCGCGCCCCACGAGGTCACCCACGGCACGACCGTGGTGGCCCTGAAGTTCGCCGACGGGGTGGTGATGGCCGGTGACCGCCGGGCGACCAGCGGCAACCTCATCTCCCACCGCACGATGGAGAAGGTCTTCCCGGCCGACCGCCACTCCGGGGTGGCCATCGCCGGCGCGGCCGGTCCGGCCATCGAGATGGTCAAGCTCTTCCAGCTGCAGCTCGAGCACTACGAGAAGGTCGAGGGCAACGAGCTGTCGATCGAGGGCAAGGCCAACCAGCTGGCCCAGATGGTCCGCGGCCACCTCCCGGCCGCCCTCCAGGGCTTCGTCGTCGTGCCGCTCTTCGCCGGCTACGACCTGCGCCGGGGGACCGGCCGCCTGTTCGAGTACGACGTCACCGGGGGGCGCTACGAGGAGAGCGAGTTCGCCGCCACCGGGTCGGGCAGCCTCCACGCCGGCACGGTCATCAAGATGAGCTACCGGCCCGACCTCGGCCGGGACGAGGCCGTCGACCTCGCCATCAGCGCCCTGTTCCACGCCGCCGACGAGGACGCCGCCACCGGCGGCCCCGACCTCGTGCGCGGCATCTACCCCGTCGTCGCCACGATCACGGCCGAGGGCTTCCGGCGCCTGCCGGACAGCGAGGTGGGCGACCGCTTCCGTGCCCTCGTCGAGCGCATGTCGCAGCCGGGCAGCACGACCACGACGGGCACCACCCCGACGATGCCCGGAGGTTCGCCCCGATGAGCATGCCCTTCTACGTCGCGCCCGAGCAGTGGATGAAGGACAAGGCCGACTTCGCGCGCAAGGGCATCGCGCGGGGTCGGGCCCTCGCCGCCCTCATGTACGAGGACGGCATCCTCATCTGCGCCGAGAACTCGTCGGCGACCCTCCGCAAGATCAGCGAGATCTACGACCGCATCGCCTTCGCCGGGGCCGGCAAGTACAACGAGTACGACCGGCTGCGGATCGCCGGCGTCCGCCACGCCGACCTCAAGGGCTACGCCTTCAGCCGCGAGGACGTCGACGCCCAGAGCCTGGCCAACGCCTACGCCCAGATGCTGGGCGACGTCTTCACCCACGAGGCCAAGCCGATGGAGGTGGAGATCCTCGTGGCCGAGGTGGGCGACGAGCCGAGCGACGACCGCCTGTTCCACATCCTCTACGACGGCACGGTCGTCGACGAGCACGGCTTCACCGTGCTCGGCGGCGAGGCCGACACGATCAGCGCCCGCCTGAAGGAGAGCTACACGGCGGGGCGGTCCCTGGTCGAGGCCGTGCGCACCGCGGTCGCGGCCCTCGCCGGCCCCGAGCGCACCCTCGAGCCAAAGGACCTCGAGGTCGCCGTCCTCAGCCGGCGCAACGGCCGGCGGGCCTTCCGGCGGCTCACCGACGAGGAGCTGGCCGAGGCGCTGCGGGGCGGGGAGGTCGAGGCGACCGGCCGGCCGGGCGTGCCCCCGGCCGAGGCCACCGCGCCCGAGGCCGGCCCGGCGGGGGAGGAGCCCGGCGGCGAGGGCACGGGCGCCGAGGGCACCGAGGGCTGAGCCGGCCCGCCGGCCGGCGCCCGGCAGCTACCAGGCCACCGCCACGAGGCGGGCGGCCAGCACCGCCGCCACCAGGAGCACGCCGCCCAGGACCAGCCACAGGGCCGGCGGCGCCCGGTCGGCGGCCGACGCCGGCGCGACGAGGTCCTCGGGCGCCAGGTGGGCGGCCACGACCTCCCGTGCCCGCTCGACGTCCTCCGCGGTCACCAGCACCTCGACCGGCCCCACCGGGTAGGGGCCGTCGACGTTGCCCCGCAGCTGCCACACGATGCCCTCGGCGCCCAGGTGGGCGGCCAGCACCCGTGCGACGACGGGGCTCGTCGTCGTGGTCAGCGGCACCATGGGCCCGATCGTCACCGGCACGACGGTACCGGCACCCGGCGCCCGCGCGCCGCGCGTGCGCCCTGGTCGGGCCCACTCGGCGCGGTGTCGGCCCCACTCGGGCGGGACGGCGGTAGCGTGCGGGCATGGCAGCGCGGTCCGGCAGAACGGCCGGTGGGCACTAGGGGTCGAAGGATGGATCGGCGCATCTTCGGCCTGGAGAACGAGTACGGCGTCACCTGCACGCTGCGGGGGCAGCGCCGGCTCAGCCCGGACGAGGTGGCCCGGTACCTGTTCCGGCGCGTCGTGTCGTGGGGGCGGTCGAGCAACGTCTTCCTGGCCAACGGCGCCCGGCTCTACCTGGACGTCGGCAGCCACCCCGAGTACGCCACGCCCGAGTGCGACTCGATCCTCGACCTCGTCACCCACGACAAGGCGGGGGAGCGCATCCTCGAGCAGCTGCTGGTGTCGGCCGAGGCCCGCCTGCGCGAGGAGGGCATCCGGGGCGTCATCTACCTGTTCAAGAACAACACCGACTCGGCCGGCAACTCCTACGGCTGCCACGAGAACTACCTGACGTCCCGGCGCGACGACTTCTCGCACTACGCCGAGGTGCTCATCCCGTTCTTCGTGTCGCGCCAGATCTACGCCGGGGCCGGCAAGGTGCTGCAGACGGCCCGGGGCGCCATGTACTGCATCGCCCAGCGGGCCGAGCACATCTGGGAGGGCGTGTCCTCGGCCACCACCCGCAGCCGGCCGATCATCAACACCCGGGACGAGCCCCACGCGGACGCCGAGCGCTACCGGCGGCTCCACGTCATCGTCGGCGACTCGAACATGAGCGAGTACGCGACGTTCCTCAAGGTCGGGGCCACCTCGATCCTCCTGCGGATGCTCGAGGACCCGTCGTTCGTGCTGCGGGACATGACCCTCGAGAACCCGATCCGCGCCATCCGCGAGATCAGCCACGACCTGACCTGCCGCCGGACGGTGCGGCTCGCCAACGGCCGGGAGGCGTCGGCCCTCGACATCCAGAGCGAGTACCTCAACCGGGCCAAGCGCTACGCCGAGACCAAGGGCCTGTCCCCGCTCGAGGAGAAGGCGCTGGCCATGTGGGAGTACTGCCTGACCGGCCTGGAGTCCGACCCGTTCAAGCTCGACCGGGAGGTCGACTGGGTCATCAAGCACAAGCTCATCGAGTCCTACGCCCAGCGGCACTCGCTGCCGCTGAGCCACCCCAAGGTGGCCCTCATCGACCTGCAGTACCACGACGTCAACCGCGAGCGGGGCCTCTTCTACCGGCTCCAGGCCCGCGACATGGTCGAGCGGGTGACCACCGACGAGGCCATCGCCGAGGCGGTCGAGACGCCGCCGCAGACGACCCGGGCCCGCCTGCGGGGCGAGTTCATCCGCCGGGCCAAGGAGCGCAAGCGCGACTACACCGTCGACTGGGTCCACCTGAAGCTGAACGACCAGGCGCAGCGCACCGTGCTGTGCAAGGACCCGTTCAAGGCCCGCGACGAGCGGGTCGAGCGCCTGATCGCCAGCCTCTGACCGCCGCCGTCCGCCCGGCCGCGGGCACCCGCCGGGGGCGCTACGTTCGGCGCCCGATGCCGAGCTACGTCACGGCCACGGTCACCGAGGTGCTGAGCGAGCGGCCGGGGCTGCAACGGGTGGTCACCGACGCCGGTCGCGCCTACGTGCTCACCGACGTGGTCGGGCCGGTCACGGTCGGCGACCAGGTCGTGCTCAACACGACCGCGGTCGAGCTGGGCCTCGGCACCGGCGGCTGGCACGTCGTGCACTGGAACCTGGCCCGCGACGCCTGGTCGCGGCCGGGCGGCGGCCACATCATGAAGGTCCGCTACACCAGCCTGCAGCACGACGCCGGCGCCGCCGAGGAGCACCACCCCGACCTGCCGTCGACCGTGCGGGGCCTGCCCGTCGTGGTCTGCTCGCTGCACAGCCAGGTGGGGGTCGTGGCCGCCGTGGCCCGCCACCTGGCCCCGGAGGCCCGCATCGCCTACGTCATGACCGACGGGGCCGCCCTGCCGCTGGCGCTGAGCGACCTCGTGCACGAGCTGCGGACCCGGGGGATCGTCGACACCACGGTCACGGCCGGGCACGCCTTCGGCGGCGACCTCGAGGCGGTGGCCGTGCCGTCCGCCCTGGCGCTGGCCCGGCACGTGGCCGGCGCCGACCTGGTCGTCGTCGGCATGGGGCCCGGGGTCGTCGGCACCGCGTCGTCGCTCGGGACCTCGGCCGTCGAGGTGGCCGGGATCGTCGACGCCGCCGACCGCATGGGCGCCCGGGTGGCCCTCTGCGCCCGGGTCTCCGGCGCGGACCCCCGCGACCGCCACCGGGGCGTCAGCCACCACGTCCGCACGATCCTCGGGCTCGCCGCCGTGCGCCCCGAGCTGCCGCTGCCGCCGTCCCTGGCCCACGAGCTGGTGGGCGCGACGCCGATCGAGGGCCCCGACGCGGCCGCGGTGCTCGAGCAGCTCGGGCTGGCCGTCACGACGATGGGGCGGGGCCCGGCGGACGACCCGCCGTTCTTCGCCGCCGCCTCGTCGGCCGGCGCGTGGGCCGCCGCGGCGGTGGGGCAGGTGTCGGGCGCCGCCAAGTAGCCTCGGGGCCCGATGTCGGCGGCGAAGCTGGAACGGCTGCTCAACCTGACGGCCCTGCTCCTGGCGACGCCGCGGCCGGTGTCCGCGGAGGAGATCCACGAGCGGCTCCGCGAGCACTACGCGGAGGACGCCGACGCGTTCCGGCGGGCGTTCGAGCGGGACAAGGACGCCCTCCGCAGCATGGGCGTCCCGATCGTGGTCGAGACCGTCCCCGGGGTGGTGCCGGCCGTCGACGGCTACCGCATCCCCCGCGACCGCTACTACCTGCGCGACCCCGGGCTCACCCCCGAGGAGCTGGCGGCGCTGCGCCTGGCGGCGTCGGTCGTGCGCCTCGAGGGGCTGTCCGCCCGCGACGCGCTGATGAAGCTCGGCGGGTTCGTGGGCGAGGGCGACGAGGGCCTCGGGCTCAGCGTCGACAGCCTGCCCGCCGCCGGCGTGGCCCCGCTGTTCGGCGCCATCACCGACCGCCACCCCGTCCGGTTCCGCTACCGGGGCCGGGACCGGACCGTCGACCCCTACCGCCTCGACTTCGCCCGGGGCCGGTGGTACCTGAGCGGCCACGACCACACCCGGGGCGCCGACCGCCTGTTCCGCCTGGACCGCCTGGAGAGCCCGATCGAGGTGCTGGCCGACCGCACGTTCGAGCGCCCGCCGGTGCCGCAGCCGGGCCTGCCCCTCGACCCCTGGCTGCTCGGGGAGGGCGAGCCCACCGAGGCCCGCGTGCTCGTCGACGCGGCCCAGGCGCCGTGGATCGTGCAGCACCTCGGCCCCGACTCGGTGGTGGAGGAGCGGCCCGACGGCTCGGTGGTCGTCACCATGACGGTGACGAACGTCGAGAACTTCCGGTCGTTCGTGCTGACGTTCCTCGACCACGCCGAGGTCCTCGACCCGCCCGAGCTGCGCGACGACCTGGTCGCCTGGCTCGAGCGCCAGGTGGCCGCGTGAGCGGGCGGCGGGCACCCGCGGCGCGCACCTCGGCGTCCGACCGGGTGGCGCGCCTGCTGGCCATCGTGCCGTGGATCGCGGCGAACGACGGCCCGACGCTCGACGAGGTCAGCGCCCGCTTCGGGGTGCCCCGGGCCAAGCTCGAGGAGGACCTGCAGGTCCTGGCCATGGTCGGGCTCCCGCCCTACACGCCCGACACGCTCATCGAGGTCGTCATGGAGGGCGGCCGGGTGTGGCTGCGGTTCGCAGACGTGTTCGCCCGGCCGCTGCACCTCACCCCGGAGCAGGCGCTCGCCCTGGTGGCGGCCGGCACGGCGTCCCGGGCGCTGCCCGGGAGCGACCCCGACGGGCCCCTCGCCTCGGCCCTGGCCAAGCTGGCCGACGTGCTCGGCATCGACCCGACCGAGGCGGTGTCGGTGCGGCTGGGCGAGAGCCGGCCCGACGTGCTCGACGCCCTCCGGACCGCGGTGGCCGAGGGGCGGCAGGTGCGCATCGACTACTACTCCTACGGCCGCGACGAGCGCACCACCCGCGTCGTCGACCCCCACGCCGTGTTCGCCCACCAGGGGGCGTGGTACCTGCGGGGTTGGTGCCACCTCGCACGGGACCGGCGGGTCTTCCGGGTCGACCGGATCGTCGAGGCCACGGTGCTGGACGAGCCGGTCGAGCGGCCGGGGGCGCCGGAGGAGGGGGCGGACGACCCCTTCGAGCTCGGTCCCGACGTGCCGCGGGTCACCCTCGAGCTCGACCCGTCGGCCCGGTGGGTCGTCGAGACGTACCCGGTCGACGCCGTCGAGGAGCTCGGCGAGGGCCGGCTGCGGGTGCGCCTGGCGGTGGCGGCGACGCCGTGGCTCGAGCGGCTGCTCGTGCGGCTGGGGCCCGCCGCCCGGGTGGTGGCCGCCGACGACCCGGCGCTGGCCGAGGCCGGCGTCCGGGCCGCCCGTCGCATCCTCGCCCGCTACCGGCGATGACCTCCCGGCGGACGCGGCGCGCGCTCCCGCCCACCGGCCGGGCCTCGCGCTAGCCTCCACGGCGCCGTGCGTGACGTCTCTCCCCAACACGGGCTGCCCGGCGACGACCGGGACGGGTCCCCGCCGGCCGACCCCGCCGCGCGGCGGCGCACGGGTCCCCGGCACCTCGCCCGCGACCGCGGCCCGCGCCGGCGCGACCCCGACGCCGACGCCGACCGCACCGCGGACGACGCCGACGGCGCGGAGGACGACGGGAAGGAACCCCGGCACGGTCCGTGGCGGGCCGTCCTCGAGTGGGTCGCGGTCATCGGCTGCGGCGTGCTCATCGCCCTGGCCGCCCAGACGTTCCTCGTCCAGGCGTTCTGGATCCCGTCGCCGTCGATGGCCCCGACGCTCGAGGTCGGCGACCGGGTGCTGGTCAACAAGCTCGCCTACCGGGCCCACGAGGTGCGCCGCGGCGACCTCGTCGTCTTCGAGCGCCCGCCGAACGCCTCCAACGGCCAGGAGGACGAGATCAAGGACCTGATCAAGCGGGTCATCGCCGTCGAGGGCGACACGATCGAGGCCTACGAGGGGGAGGTCTACGTCAACGGCGAGCGGATCGAGGAGCCCTACCTCGCCGAGGGCACCGTGACCGAGAACCTGCCCCGGCAGGTCGTGCCCGAGGGCAAGGTCTTCGTCATGGGCGACAACCGCTCGAACAGCGAGGACAGCCGGGTCTTCGGCGCCATCGACGAGGACACGATCATCGGGCGCGCCTTCGTGAAGGTCATGCCGCTCTCCGACCTGGGGTGGCTGTGACCCGGTCAGACGACCTCCGGGTAGGCGGCCAGCACCGCGTCGACCATGCGGTCCACGTGGTCGCTGTAGACGCCGTCGATGCCGAGGTCGATGAGCTCGGCGAGCACGCGGGGTGTCTGGGCGTCCCACCCGAAGGCCAGCACGTCGAAGCGGTGGAACAGGGTGGTGAGCCCGCCGGTCCAGTCCGAGTGGTGCATGTTGATGGCGTCCACCCCGTGCGAGGCCAGGGTGGCCGCCCGCCGCTCCGGGCCCTCCCGGATGCGGTCGAGCCGGGTCGAGTCGACGAGCCGGACCTCGTCGCTCAGGCGCCGCCACTCGGCGACCTGCTCCCAGCGGGGGTGGCAGAGCCAGAGCCGGCCGACGGCCCCGTCGCCCGCGGCCCGGGCCACGGCGAGCACCGCGTCGACCGCGGCCGGGTCCTTGACGTCGAGCGACAGCTGCATGCCGGTGCCGCACGCCTCGTACAGCTCGGCCAGCGTCGGGATGTGGGGCGGCAGCTGGTCGCGGCGCAGCGAGGCGATGCGCCGGCGCCGGACCCGGCCGACGACGCCGTCGTGGTCGAGCACGGGCTCGCCGTCGGCGGTCAGCCAGACGTCGCTCTCGAGCCCCGTGGCGCCCAGGCGGAGCGCCAGGGTGAACGCCTCGAGGGTGTTCTCGGGGGCGTGGGCGCGGGCGCCCCGGTGGGCGAACGCGTACGGCGGACGGATGGTTGCGGGTACACGGGTACCCATGACGGGCGACTCCGGAGCCAGATGTTCGGCCGAACAGCGTCATATTGGCGCGCACGACCGCTCTCATCGGGTAGAGCCCCCGGAAGGAGAGTCATGGCGACCTTGATCCGAGCCACCTGCAGCACCTGTGGAGACGTCGAGCTGGGCACCGGAGAGCTGGTCGTCCGCTTGTGCGAGGACACCGAGGCCGGCACCTACGTGTTCCGCTGCCCGGCCTGCACGCGCCCCGTCGTCCGCCCCGCCGACCGCCCCACGATCGACCTGCTGGTCGCGTCCGGGTGCCGCCTCGAGGTCTGGCGCACCCCCGCCGAGCTGCAGGAGGAGCGGCCCGCCGGCCGGCCCTTCACCCACGACGACCTCATCGACTTCCACGAGACCCTCGCCGGCGACGGGTGGTTCGAGGACCTGCTCGCCGCCCACCGCCGCCGCCGCTGACCGCCGACCGCCCCGCGCCTAGGGTCGGGCCGTGAGCCTCCTCTGGGCCGTCCCGGTCGTCGCCGCCGCCGTGGCCACCGCCGTCGTCGCCGCCCGGGCCCGGGCGATCGAGGACGAGGCGGCGGGCGCCGCCGCCGACCTCCGCCGCCTCGGCGAGCTGCGCCGCCCCCTGCAGGCCGTGCAGGCGATGCTCCGGGAGACCGACGTCCTCGCCACCGAGTTCCGCCACCGCCACGGCACCGGTCCCGAGCCCTGATCCCGGGCCGGCCGCCTTCTACACTCGTCCACATGTTCAACGTCGGCGGCGGTGAGCTGCTCGTGATCCTGCTGATCGCGCTCATCGTCCTCGGGCCCGAGCGGCTGCCCCACGGCGCGCGCCAGGTCGGCCGGGCGTTGGGCGAGCTCCGCCGCATCTCCTCGAGCTTCCAGCAGGAGCTGCGCGAGGCGCTCGAGGACGACCCGTCCGTCACCGGCCGCCGCGCCGAGTCCGTGCCGCTCGGCGCCACCGTGGCCGACGCCCAGCGCCCCGGGGGTCAGGGCCGTGCCGGCGCCGACCGGTCGCGCCCGGCGCTGGCCCCGGTC
>PKRH01000197.1 GCA_017577565.1 Thermoanaerobacterales bacterium
GGGTCGTCGGCCGCCCGCCCGTCGGCCGGGGCCACCGGGGAGGCCGACGGCGGGGCGGCCGACGACCCCGTGCGGTCGCTGCGCCGGCGAGTGGTCGTGTCCGCCCTGCTGTCGGCGCCGGTCGTCCTCCTGGCCATGGTCCCCGCGCTGCAGTTCGACGCCTGGCAGTGGCTGTCGCTGACGCTGGCCGCCCCGGTCGTCACCTGGGGGGCGTGGCCGTTCCACCGGGCGGCCTGGGCCAACCTCCGCCACGGCGCGGCCACCATGGACACGCTCGTCTCGGTCGGCACCCTGGCGGCGTTCGGCTGGTCGCTGTGGGCGCTGTTCCTCGGCGACGCCGGCGACCCGACGCTGCGGCACGGGTTCTCGATCCGGCCCGAGCGGGGCATGGCGGCCGGCCAGATCTACCTGGAGGTCGCCGCCGGGGTCACGACCTTCATCCTGGCCGGGCGCTACGCCGAGGCCCGGGCCCGCCGGCGGGCCGGCGCCGCGCTGCGCGCCCTCCTCGAGCTCGGGGCCAAGGACGTCGCCGTGCTGGCGGCCGACGGGGCCGAGCGCCGGGTGCCGACCGAGCAGCTCGCGGTCGGCGACCGCTTCGTCGTCCGGCCCGGCGAGCGCATCGCCACCGACGGCACGGTGGTCGAGGGCAGCTCGGCCGTCGACGCCTCGCTGCTCACCGGCGAGCCGGTCCCCGTCGAGGTCGGACCCGGCGACGCGGTGACCGGCGCGACGGTCAACGTCGGCGGGCGGCTGGTCGTCGAGGCCACCCGGGTCGGCGCCGACACCGCCGTCGCGCAGATCGCCCGCCTCGTCGAGGAGGCCCAGGCGGGCAAGGCGCAGGTCCAGCGCCTCGCCGACCGGGTCGCCGGGGTGTTCGTGCCCGCGGTCATCGTCCTCGCCGCCGGCACGCTCGGCTTCTGGCTGGCCGCGGCCGAGACCGACGCCGCCACGACCGCGTTCACGGCGGCCGTCGCCGTGCTGATCATCGCCTGCCCGTGCGCCCTCGGACTCGCCACGCCCACCGCGCTGCTGGTGGGCACCGGCCGGGGCGCCCAGCTCGGGATCCTCATCAAGGGCCCCGAGGTGCTCGAGTCCACCCGCCGGGTCGACACCGTGGTGCTCGACAAGACCGGCACGGTCACGACGGGCCGGATGGCGCTGGTCGACGTCGTCCCGGCGCCCGGGGTCGAGGTCGAGCAGGCCCTCCGCCTGGCCGGCTCGGTGGAGGACGCCTCCGAGCACCCGATCGCCCGGGCGATCGTCGAGGGGGCACGGGCGCGGGGTGTCGAGCTGGCCGCCGTCGACCGGTTCGCCGCCACCGAGGGCCTCGGCGTCCACGGCGTCGTGGACGGCCACGCGGTCGCGGTCGGCCGCGAGCGGTTCCTCGCCGAGCGGGGGTTCGCCCTCGGCCCCGAGCTGGCGGCCGCGCAGGAGGCCGCGGTGGCGGCCGGCCGCACGCCGGTGCTGGTCGGGTGGGACGGCGAGGCGCGGGCCGTCCTCGTCGTCGCCGACACCGTGAAGCCCACCTCCGCCGCCGCGGTCGCCGCCCTGCGCCGCCTGGGCCTGCACCCGGTCCTGCTCACCGGCGACAACGAGCAGGCGGCCCGGGCCGTCGCCGCCCAGGTGGGCATCGACGACGTCGTGGCCGGCGTGCTGCCGACCGGGAAGGTCGACGTCGTCCGCCGGCTGCAGGCCGAGGGCCGGGTCGTCGCCATGGTGGGCGACGGCGTCAACGACGCCGCCGCGCTGGCCCAGGCCGACCTCGGCCTCGCCCTCGGCTCCGGCACCGACGTCGCCATCGAGGCCTCGGACCTGACGCTCGTGCACGGCGACCTGTGGGCGGCCGTCGACGCCATCCGGCTGTCGCGGCGCACGCTGGCGACGATCAAGGGCAACCTCTTCTGGGCCTTCGCCTACAACGTCGCCGCCCTGCCCGTCGCCGCCACCGGGCAGCTCAACCCGATGCTGGCCGGGGCGGCCATGGCGCTGTCCAGCGTGTTCGTCGTCAGCAACAGCCTGCGGCTGCGGCGCTTCCGCCCGACCCGGGAGCGGGGCGCCGCCCCCACGCCGGCGCCGGTGGCCGGTGAGGCGACCCCCGCGACCGCCGGCGCCGGGCGCTGAGGCCCCGGGCGCGCCGGCGCCCGGTCGACGGGTGGCGTCGACCGGGCGCCGGGCGTCGAGGTCTCAGGTGACGGCGTCGGCGTCGAGCTCGCCGGTGCGGATGCGGACGACGCGGTCGACGTCGGTGATCCACACCTTGCCGTCGCCGATCTTGCCGGTCTTGGCGGCGGAGGTGATCACCTCCGCGATGCGCTCGGCGTCGAACACCTCGGCGACCACCTCGACCTTCACCTTGGGGACGAGGTCGACCACGTACTCGGCCCCCCGGTAGGTCTCGGTGTGCCCGCCCTGGCGGCCGAAGCCTCGGACCTCGGTGACCGTCATGCCCTGGACGCCCGCCTCCCGCAAGGCGGCCTTCACGTCGTCGAGCTTGAACGGCTTGATGATGGCGGTGATGAGCTTCATCCTCTGCTCCTCGCTCGGAGTCGTGTCGACGATCAGACCGCGGGCTCGGCGACGCTCGCCGAGTTGGTGGTGGACAGGGCCGCCGGCACCCGGACCGCGTCGCCCTCGCCGTGGTAGGCGGTCTCCGCGTGCTCGGCCAGGTCGAGGCCGGCCTCCTCGACCTCCGGGGGCACCCGCACGCCGATCGTGGCCTTGAGGGCCAGCATGATGGCGGCGGTGACCACGAACGAGTAGACGATGGTGGCGCCGTTGGCGAGGGCCTGCTCGAACAGCAGGCTCGGGCCGCCGCCCAGCAGCAGGCCCTCCTTGTTGTCGGTCCCGAAGAACGCCGGGTCGGAGAAGAGGCCCACCGCCAGCGACCCGACCAGGCCACCGACGAAGTGCACGCCGACGACGTCGAGGGCGTCGTCGTAGCCCAGCCGGGTCTTCAGGCCCACGGCGTAGCAGCAGACGACGCCCGCCGCGAGGCCGATCCAGACCGCCGACATCCCGGCCACGAAGCCGGCGCCCGGGGTGATCGCCACCAGGCCGGCGACGATGCCCGAGGCCGCACCCAGGTTCGTGACGTGACCGTCCCGGACCCGCTCGACGATCGCCCAGGCCAGGCCGGCGGCCGCCGCGGCCAGGAACGTGTTGACGAAGGCCTGCACCGCCGTGCCGTCCGCGGCCAGCGCCGAGCCGGCGTTGAAGCCGAACCAGCCGAACCACAGGATGCCGGTGCCGAGCATGACCAGCGGCATCGAGTGCGGCGGGTGGCCCTCGGACGGCCAGCCCTTGCGCTTGCCCCACACCCGCACGCAGGCCAGCGCCGCGACGCCGGGGGTCACGTGGATGGGGGGGCCGCCCGCGGAAGCGAGGGGCCCCCGCGGGGCGAGCCACCCCCCGCAGACC
>PKRH01000198.1 GCA_017577565.1 Thermoanaerobacterales bacterium
GCGCCGACCTCCTGTCGGTCAGCGCCCACAAGCTGGGCGGGCCGCGGGGCGCCGGGGCCCTGCTCGTCCGCCAGGGCCTGCGGCTGCCGCCCCTGCTGGTCGGCGGCGACCAGGAGCGGGCCCGCCGGGCCGGCCTCGAGGACCTGCCGGCGGCGGCGGGCTTCGGCGCCGCCTGCGCCGCCCTCGCCGCCCCCGCGGCCGACGGCCGCCCGGCCCTCGAGCACGAGGCGGCCGAGCAGCGGCGCCTCACCCGCCGCATCCTCGACGCGATCGGCGGCGACGGCCTCGACGGCCTCGACGTCCACGGCGACCCGGAGAACCGCCTGCCCCACATCGCCTGCCTCGGCGTCACCGGCATCGAGCCCCAGGCCGTGCTGCTCGGGCTCGACCGGGCCGGCATCGCCGCCCACTCGGGCAGCGCCTGCGCCTCCGAGTCGCTCGAGCCCTCGCCGGTGCTCGAGGCCATGGGGGTCGACGCCCACCACAGCCTGCGGCTGTCGGTCGGCTGGTCCACCACCGACGCCGACGTCGACCGGCTGCTCGACGCCCTCCCCGGCGTGCTGGCCGAGCTGCGGGCCCTCGCCGCCACCGTCCGCCGGTGACGACCCGAGGCGCGACCGCCGCCACGCAGCGCATGCAGCCCGGGCGGGCGGTCTGGCATCATCACGCGGTGCTGGTTCGTCCCCCCGGCCGGCAGGAGCGCCGCCGATGAGGCTGTACGTCGTCCGCCACGCCCACGCGGGGAGCCGGAGCGCCTGGGAGGGCCCCGACGAGGACCGCCCCCTCAGCCCGAAGGGCCACCGGCAGTCCGTCGCCATCGCCGAGGCGCTCGCCGCCGTCGGGGCCACCCGCCTGGTGAGCAGCCCCTACCGCCGGTGCGTCCAGACGCTCGAGCCGCTGGCCGACCGGCTGGGCCTGGCGATCGACGAGGACCACCGCCTGGCCGAGGGGGCCGACGGCGCGGACGCCGTCGCCCTCGCCGACGAGCTCCGCAAGGAGCCCGAGGCCGCGGTCGTCTGCAGCCACGGCGACGTCGTGCCCGAGATGCTGCGCATCTTCAAGGCGACGACCGTGCGCTTCAAGGACCCGTTCGTCTGGCCGAAGGCGTCGACCTGGGTCATCACCTGGGACGGCGAGCGCTGGGCCAAGGCCCGCTACATCCCGCCGCCCGACGTCTCGCCCTGGTAGCGGCTCAGGGCGCGCCCCCGGCGTCGCCGCCGGCACCGGTCCCCGCCTGCTGCGCCTCGAGCTCGGCCCGCAGGCCGCTCACCAGCGCCGCCACGTCGGGCGGGGGGTCGAGCGCCTCGAGCCGGTCGAGCTCCATGAGCGCCGCGTCGGTGCGCCCGGCGCGGGCGAGGATGAGGGCGAGGAAGGCGTGGGCGTCGGGGAACTCGGGGTCGGCCTCGACGGCCGCCGTCAGCGTGCCGATGCCCTCGGGGTCGCCCGACAGGTACTGCGCCCAGCCCTTGTAGGTCAGCGCCTCGGCGTGGTCCGGCTGCTCGGCCAGGATCTCGTCGTAGACCTCGACGGCCTCGTCGTAGCGCTGCTCGGCGGCCAGCTCCAGCGCCTCGCCCAGGCGGTCGCGCGTCGACGTGCGGATGTCGCCGGTGAGCGTGTCGCCCGACCCCCGGCGGCCCGCCGCGTCGGCCACGAGCACGCCGGCCAGCACGGCGAAGGCGACGACGCCGAGGGTCGTCAGCGCGACGCGTCGCCGCGACCGGGGGCGGCGGGCCGCGGCCAGGCGCGCCTGGTGCGTCTCGATGGCACGGATGACCCGGGCGGCCCGGGCGGTGTAGTCGTCCTTGAGGACCTCGTAGTCGTGGTCGTCGACGTCGCCGGCCTCGTGCTCGCGCTCGAGGTCGTCGAGCGAGCGGAGCAGGAAGTCGCGCTCCTCCTCCAGGGCGGCGAGCGTGTCGGGGTCGAGCCTGGCCGCCCGGGCCCGTCGGCCCGCCGGGGCGTCGCCGGTGACCGTCACGACCCCACGGCCTCGCCCGCCTTCCGGCGGGCCTGCTCGACGAGGGCGCGGTCGGCTTCGCTGGCGCGGGCCGTGCCGCCGCCCCGCCAGCGCACGAACGCGTAGGCGAGCCCGGCGAAGGCCAGCACGAGCGCGACGACGGGCACGGCCCACACCAGGCCCGACACCCCGTCGCTGCGCGGCGTGAGCAGCACCTGCTCGCCGTAGGCGGCGGCCAGCTCGTCGCGGATGCGCTCGTCGGAGGCGCCCTCGGCGATGCGCTGCTCGATCAGCTCGCGGATGGCGATCGACGCCTCGGCGTCGGAGTCGGCGACCGACTGGCCGTCGCACTGCGGGCAGGCGATCGTCTCGGCGAGGTTGCGGGCCCGCTCCTCGGGGCTGCGGGGCCCGGCGTCGTCGACGGTGCCGTAGACGAGCGCGCCGACCAGCACGACCGCCAGGGCCAGCCAGGCGACCAGGTGGCCGCGGCCGAGCCGGCGGGACCGGGCGCCGGTGGTGGGCGCCGCCGTCATGCGTCGCCGCTCCCGGCCTCGGCGGCGGCCGCCTCCAGCGCGTCGATGTCGGCCTCGATGGCGTCGCGGGTGACGCCGCCGATGTACTTGCGCACGACCGTGCCGTTGGGGCTGACGAGGTAGCTCTCCGGCACCTTCACGACGCCGTAGTCGACCGGCGCCAGGCCGCCGTCGGTGATCACCGGCCACTCACCGCCGTGGCGCTCGAAGAACGCCGCCACGGCCTCGGGCCGGTCGTCGTAGACGACGCTGACGACCGTGGCGTCGCCGGCCGCCCGGTGCGCCTCGTGGAACTCGACCAGCTCCGGGTGCTCCTCGACGCACGGCTGGCACCAGGTGGCGAAGAAGTTGACGACCACCCACCGGCCGCGGTGGTCGTCGAGGTCGAAGGTGCCGCCGTCGAGGGTCTCGCCGACGAGGGGCGGCGCGACCTTGCCGATGAGCGGGCTCCGGGCGCGCCGCTCGGTGGCCGGCTCCCGGGTGGCCAGCACGGCGACGAACGCCACCGCCAGCACCGCGACGACGGCGGACACGACCAGCCCGACCCGGCTGCGCCGGGGCGCGACCTCGACGACCTCGTCGTCGCCCACCTCGTCGCCCGCGTGCTCGACCAGCTCGGTCACGTCGGCACCTCCACCGGTTCGGGGGCGTCGGGCGCCGGCGCCCGGCCGTCGCCCTCGGCGCCGTCGCCGTCCGGCTCGGGCCGCTCGTCGCCGGTGGGCACCGGCGCGGAGACCGGGTCGACCGGCCGCCGGCGACGGCCGGGGAACAGCGCCAGCACGGTCCCGGCCAACATGACGACGCCGCCGATCCACAGCCAGGTCACCATCGGCTGCACGATGACCCGGATGGCCGCCGTCCGGCCCTCGTCCTCCGCGGGTGCCTGCTGGAGCGTGAGGTAGACGTCCTCCAGCAGGCCGGTCTTCAC
>PKRH01000199.1 GCA_017577565.1 Thermoanaerobacterales bacterium
GGCCGGTCTCGCCCACCGCGGGCAGCGGGCCGGTCTCCTCCAGCGCCGGCGTCGGACCGGTGTCGCCGGCCCGGGCCGTCGGGCCGCGGCCCGCGCCCTCGTTCACCCGCGGCGCGGGGCCGGGGGCCGGGGGCTCGCCGGCCGACCGGGCGCCACGGCCCCGGGTCAACCGGGAGGCCAGGCCGCCCTTCGAGGAGCGCTCCGGCGACGGGGGCGGCGGGCCGGGGATGGCCTCGGTCTCGTCGCGCCCGGCACCGTCGGGCGGCGGGGTCTCGCGGTCGACGGCCGCCACCTCGCCGGTGCGGCGGCGCCACCCGGCCCGGGGCACCTCCCCCGTCGTCGTGACCGGCGAGCGGCCGATCGGCGCGACGGCCTCGTGCTCGCCCGTCGCCGCCCGGCGCGGGGCCGGCTCGTCCTCACCGCCGGACCTCTCGCGTGCCCGGGCGCGGGCCGTGCCCGGCGGGTCGACCTCGGCGACGCCCAGGTCGACCAGGTCGCGCACCGCCCGGGAGACGCCCAGCTCGGTGAGGCCCAGCTCGGCCGCCAGCTCGCCGACGGTCCGGCCGCCGGCCACGGCGACGAGGCTGCGCCACCGGTCGGCGTCGATGGTCACCTCGTCGGTCGACAGGTCGCTCGCCAGCCGGACCTCGTGCTCGAGGGACGGGACCACGTTCTCGAGCTCGCGCCACTCGCTGAGCAGGGCGTGCGATCGGCGCAGCAGCGCCTCGACGTCCTCGGGCTCGCCCCCCTTGGCCGCCCGCTCGTCAGCCTCGAACGCGAACGACCCCTCGGAGAACCGGAGGAGCTCGAAGAGGACCTCGTCGGTCGGGGTGCCCTCGGTGACCCGGTCGGCGTCCGCGTCGACGATGCCACCGTCGGCGAGCCACACGCTGCCCCGGCCCCGGTCGCCCTCGATGCGCAGGCGACCGGTCTTGGCCGTCGTCGCCAGCAGTCGAAGGACGTCCGGGAGAGAGAAGGTGTCGAGAGTCCCTTGCAGCGCCAACGCCGTACCTCCGGTGTGCGGTCCCGCCATGGTCCCCAGCGCTGCGGTCAGCCTACGCGGTGACCGACACGCGCGCCCAGCGTCACTACGGCCACGGGCCGCAATGAGGGCGGGAACCCGGCTCTGGCCAGGGTTTCAGTCCGGTTACGAGTCTGCTCCAGGAGGCGCGCGGCGGGCCAGTTCCCGCGCCGTCGCCTCCCGCATCGCCGCGACCGGCGGCTCCTGGCCCGTCCACCGGCGGAAGGCGTGGGCCGCCTGGTGGACCAGCATCCCGAGGCCGTTGATCGCCACCGCCCCCCGCTCGGCCGCGGCCGCCAGCAGCGGGGTCACGGCCGGCTGGTAGATCAGGTCGACCACGACCTGGCCGGGGCGCAGCAGCCCGACGTCCACGGGCAGCGGCTCGTCGGCGCCGCCGACCCCCATGCCCAGCGGCGTCGCGTTCACGACCAGGTCGGCCCGGGCGACGTCAGCCGGCTCGCCGACCCGGCCGGCCGCCCCCGCCAGCTCGGCGGCCCGCGCCGCGGGGCCCGGCGAGCGGTTGACGACGACGACCTCGGCGGCGCCGGCGCCGCCCAGCGCGTGGGCGCCGGCCCGCCGCGCCCCGCCGGCGCCGACGACGACGCAGCGGCGGCCCCCCACCTCGACGCCCTCGTCGGCGCGCAGGGCGTCGAGGAACCCGGCGCCGTCGGTGTTGTCGCCGACGAGGCGGTCGCCGCGCCAGTAGACGCAGTTCACCGCCCCGAGCGCGGCCGCCACGGGCGTCCGCTCGTCGACGGCGTCGTGGACGGCGGCCTTGTGGGGCATCGTCACCGACAGCCCGGCCAGGCCCAGCGTGCGGACGGCGGCGACGGCGTCCCCACCCCGCCCCTCGGGCACCTCGAAGGCGACGTAGACCCAGTCGAGGCCGGTGGCGGCGAAGGCGGCGTTGTGGATGGTCGGCGACAGGGAGTGCCGGACCGGCGAGCCGATGACCGCGGCGACCCGGGTCCGGCCCGTGACGGGGCCGCCCACGACGTCGGCTAGCAGCGGCCCGCGGCCTTGCAGCGGTCCCTGGCCGCCAGGAAGTCCGAGTAGTCGTTCGTGAAGTAGTGGGACCCGTCGTCCTTGGTGACGTCGAGCACGTACCACCTCCAGTCGCCCTCGGCCGGCCCCAGCGCCGCCTCGATGCTGGCCCGCCCAGGCGAGGCGATCGGCGTCGGCGGCAGGCCGGCCTGGTGCCTGGTGTCGTAGGGCGTGTTGTCCTCGAGCTCCGCCGTCGTGAGCTGGCAGGGGAACTCGCCCTTCTCGTAGCAGCTCGTGGCGTCGACGCCGAGCGGCTCGCCGGCCTCCAGGCGGTTGTAGATCACCCGGGCGATCTTCGGCATCTCCTCGACGTTGCCGGCCTCCCGCTCGACCATCGAGGCGATGATCAGCACCTCGTAGGGCGTCCGGCCCAGCGCGGCGGCCCGCTGCTCCAGCTGGACCTCCTCGGCCACCTGGTGGAACTGGTCGACCATGCGGCGCAGGACGTCGAGCTCGGTGTCGCCGTCCTCGACGGCGTAGGTCTCGGGGAACAGCGTGCCCTCGAGCAGCGGCTGGCCCTCCGGGATGTACCGCGACCGCACCGACGGGTCCTGCATGGCCGCCTGCACGCCCTCGACGGTGAAGCCGGGGACGCCCTTCTCGGGGTCGGCGAGCCGCTCGGCGATCTGCGCCTGCGTCAGCCCCTCGGGGATGGTGACGAGGCGCGAGTCGGGCGGGAGCGGGTCGACGGACAGGTCGTCCAGCGCCTCGCCGAACGACGAGTTGAGTCGCATGCGGTAGCTGCCGGCCTTGATCGTCGGGGCGCCCCGCAGCCGGGTGTACCAGCCCCACACCCGGGCGTCGCTGATGACGCCCGCGTCGGCCAGGATCTCACCGATCTGCGTGGTGCTGGCACCCTCGGGGATCTCGACCATCACCTCCTCGCCGGGGCCGCCCGGGGGGTCGATCTTCCGCTGCACCCACGACCACGCGAACCAGCCGGCCGCCATGGCGACCAGCGCGAGCACGGCCAGCACGATCAGGGCGTTGCGGCAGCCCCGCCGGCGGGGCAGCTCGTCCTCGTCCTCATCGAGCTCGCCGTCCTCGTCGCCGTAGACGTCGTCGGTGTAGCCGTCGTCGCCGTAGGCGTCGTCGGGCCAGGCACGGGTGTCCCCGGGCTCGTCGTGCGACGCGGGCGGGCCGTAGCCGGTCGGCTCGTCGTAGGGCGTGTCCGCACCGTAGCCCCCGCCGCCGTCGCCGGGCGGGACACCCGGCGTCTCGCCGGCGGCGTCGAAGACGACCTGCACCGGCTGCGTCGGCTGGTCGACATGCGACCGCCGCGGCGCCTCCC
>PKRH01000024.1 GCA_017577565.1 Thermoanaerobacterales bacterium
CGAGGGGGCCGAGGCGGCGCTGGGCACCGGTGAGCCCGGCGTCGACGGTGACCGCGGCCGGCACCATGAGCGCCAGCTCGGCGGGGAGGCGGAAGCGGGTGTTGCCGTAGACGACGGCGACGGTGGCGACGACGCTGACGACGATCGCCACGAGCGGGAAGACCGGCCGCCCGGCCCGCCGGAGGCCGACCAGGCCGAGGCCGCCGCCCACGGCGATGCCGTACCAGAGGAGGAGGCCGGCCTCCCCCAGCCCCCGCTCGCGGGTCTCGACCGACCAGTCGAGGAAGACCTGCTCCTGCGGCTGGTAGAGGCCGAAGGTGCGGCCCACCCGGGCGGCGACGACGTAGGGCACCCGGTCGGCGTGGTCGCGGGCGTACTCGAGCGCGATGCGCCGGAAGCCGACCCCCTGGGCCGAGGCGTCGCCCTCGGGTACGAGGTGCTCGGTCGCCTGGATGCAGGCCAGCGACCAGTAGCCGACCTGGTCGTCGTAGTAGACCTCCTCGCAGTTGGCCGTGCCGAGGGTCTGGTCGAACTGGGCGGAGAGCGTGACCGGCTCCTGGAAGCGGGCGAGGTTGTAGCCCACCCAGGGGGCGACGACGACGGCGGCCGTGGCCCCCGCGGCGGCGAGCTGCCCGAGGAGGGCCCGGGTGTCGGCGCGGGCGCCGCCCGCCCGCCGCCGCCACCACACGAGCGGCAGGGCGATCATCGGGCCGAGCAGGATCGCCTCGGACCGGGCCAGGGCGGCGACCCCGACGGTCAGGCCGAACAGGACGGCGGCGCCCGGCGTGCCCCGGTCCCACCACCGGTAGGCGGCGACCAGCAGGACGGCCGTGGTCGAGACGACCATCGTCTCGGACACGACCATCGCGTCGAAGTAGAAGAGGTTCGGGCTGACCGCGGCGAGCGCGGCGACGATCAGCCCGACCCGCTCGCCGGCGATGCGGCGCCCGGCCGCCCCCATGGCCGCCACCCCGGCCGTGCCCAGCAGGCAGGCGACGACCTGGTGCTGGAAGAAGGAGCGGAACCCGAGCCAGGAGAAGCCGGCCAGGAAGGTCAGGAACGCCGGCGGGTGGTCGGCCCCCGGGTGGCGGACGTCGAAGAGCAGGTACTGGTACGGGTGGACGTAGCCCTCGCCGTCGGCCAGCAGGTTGGCGCCCCGGTGGTAGTACCAGGGGTCGCCGATCGGGGTCCACGGCGTGCGCCACCCGAGCAGGTACGTCAGCCGGACGGCCAGCGCGGCGGCCGTGATCCCGGCCAGCCACCACCAGAACCGCCGGACCGGGCGGAGGCCCGGGTCGGCCGCCGCGGCGCCGTCGGCGCCGGGCTCGCCCCGCGCCTCGCCGCGCCGGCCGTCGACGTCCGGGGTGGCGTTGTTGTCGGGACTCGTCGCGGTCGTGGTCATCGGCGTGCCGGTGCCCCCCGGCGGTCGGCGTCGAGCTCGTCGACCCGATCGGTCGGCCTGGGCACCTTAGTGCCGGTCGTGGCCCCGACGAGCGGTCGGTCGGCCGCGGCCCGCCGGGGCGGGCGGGCACCGTCTGCGCTGGTCGCGCTGGCTACTGTGATCGCCCGTGCCCGACGCGCTCCGAGACCGGGGGAGGCGAGCGCTCCCGCCCCTGCCGCCCCTGTCGCGCCGCGCCCGCTGGGCGCTGGGGGCGATCGTCGGCGTGGGGGCGGTGCTGCGGGTGCTGTGGGCCCTGCGGGCCGAGCCGCCGACCGAGCTGCGGGACCCGGTCCTCTACTCGATCCTCGCCGAACACCTCGCGAACGGCGACGGCTACACCTACGGCGACCAGCCCGACCAGGGCGTCACCGCCTACTACCCGCCCGGCTACCCGCTCGCCCTCGCCGCCGTGCTGTGGACGGTGCGGCTGGTCGCCGACGCCAGCGCCTTCGACGTGGCCGTCTGGCTGAACGTCGTGCTGTCGCTGGCGACGATCGTGCTCGTCTTCGCGCTCGGGCGGCGCCTGGCCGGGGTCGGGGTCGGGCTGGTCGCCGCGGCCTGCTGGGCGCTGTGGCCCAACCTCGTCTTCCACAGCGGCGTCGTCCTGACCGAGACGCTCTTCCTCTTCCTCCTCGTCCTCGCCCTCCTGCTGGCGCTCGGCGCCCCGGAGGCCGCCGCCCGCCCCGGGGTCGCCCGGCTGGTGGCGGTCGGTGTCGTGTTCGGGCTGGCCCTGCTCGTCCGGCCGGTCTCCGCCGTGCTCGGGCCCGTGTTCGTCGTGCTGTGGTGGCGCGCGGGGGCGCGGGCGGCGCTGTGGCGGCTCGCGCTCCTCGGCGCGGTGACCGTCGCCGTGCTCGTGCCGTGGTCGGTCCGGAGCACGCTGGCCATGGACGCGCCCGTGCTGCTCTCGCTGAACGTCGGCGACAACCTCTGCATCGGGCACAACCCCGACGCCGACGGCGGCTTCGGCGACCTCGGCGAGCACTGCTACGCCGCCAGCGAGCTGCGCCGTCCCGAGGCCGAGACCCGGCGCAACTCGGAGAACGTCGACCGGGCGCTGACCTACATCCGCGAGAACCCGGGTACGACCCTGCGGCGCACGGTGAGCAAGGCGCGCATCACGCTCGAGGACGACAGCGACGGTCTGGCGGCGTCCGAGGACTACGGCGCCCGGCCGATCGTGTCGAGCGGCACCCGGGACGCGCTGCGCCGGGTGGCCAACGGCTGGTACGCGGCGGTCTGCGTCGCCGCGGTCGGGGGTGCCGTGGTCGCGGTCCGCCGGCGGGACCCGGCGCCGCGGTTCCTGTTCCTCGTCGTCGGCGGGCTGGCCCAGCTCGTCTCGCCGTTGCTGACCTTCGGCGACCCCCGGTTCAAGATGCCGCTCTACCCGACCCTCGCGGTCTGCGCCGCCGTCGGGGTGGTGTGGGCCTGGGAGCGGTGGCGCCGCCCGGCGCCCGCCGAGCCGGCCGCCGGCGGCGACCCCGCGCCCGTCCCGGCGGCGGCCGCCCGCGGCTGAGGTCCGCCGGTCGCGGGCGCGACCGGCGCCGGCCCGCGTGCGGGCGGCACGCCGGTGCCGGCGGGTGCCCGGCGGTCAGCGCTTGCGGGGCAGGACGGGCGCGTCGCGCCCGGTGCCACGGGGCGTCGGGGAGGGGTCGTCGCGGACGGGGCCCTCCTCGTGGTACTCGTCCTCGACGTTCACCGCCCAGATGTCGTGGTCGGTGCCCTTGACGATGTTCTCCACCGTCAGCATGGCGGTGTACATCGAGTGGTCCTGGTTGTTGTAGCGGTGCATCCCGTTGCGGCCCACGGGGTGCACGTTGGGTGCGTTCTCCTCCAGCCAGGCCCGCAGCACCGCGACGTTGCGCTGGTAGGCGTCGTCGTAGACGGGGTAGGCCTTCGGCATCCGCACGACGTAGCCGGCCTCGACGTCGCGGGCGTTGACCAGCCCCAGCTGCTCGAGCTCGCGCTTGCCCCGCTCGATCAGCTCCTCGTCGGGCGCCGACCACCACTCGTCGCCCTCCTCGACCGTGTACTCCAGGCCGAGGACGTTGCGGCCGTCCCGCACCATGTAGGGCGACCACGACCCGAAGTTCTGGACCCGCATGGTCTTCACCTCGGGGGCGTGGATGTAGATCCAGTTGTCCTGCCACGGCACCCTGTCGGCCGGGACGACGAGGGCGATCGACAGGAAGTCGCGGAAGCGCAGGTCGTCGGCGGCCGCCTGGACCTCGGGCGGGACCGGCGGGTCCATGGCCTTCAGCAGCTGCGAGAAGGGCATGGACGAGATGACGTGGTCGGCCGGGTACTCGGTCGTGACGCCGTCGGACTCGGCGACGACGGCCACCGCCCGGCCGTCGCGGTGGCGGATGGCCGTCACCGGCGTCCTCATGATGACCTTGGTGCCGGCCGCCTCGACGAGGTCGCGGCACCGCTCCCACATCATCCCCGGGCCGTACTTCGGGTACTGGAACTGCTCGATCAGGCTGGTGACCTGCTTCTTGCGGTCGCGCCGGCCGAACAGGCGGGTGCGGACCGGCTCCCACACCGCCTGCCACAGCGACATGCCCTTGATGCGCTGGGCGCCCCAGTCGGCCCCGATCTCCGACGGCGGCACGCCCCAGACCTTCTCGCTGTAGGTCTTGAAGAAGTGCTCGTAGAGGCGCCAGCCGTAGTTGGCGGCGACGTAGCCCTCGAGCGTCGACATGTCCTTGGGCGGCCGCACCCGCACCCACAGGTACGAGGCCACGCAGCGCACCGCCTCGGCGGGGCCGAGGTTGCGCAGGGCGTTCAGCGGCTTGATGGGGTAGTCGTAGAACTTGCCCTTGTAGTAGATGCGGCTCGACCGGGGGCGCAGCAGGAACTCGTCGTCGTCGAGGATCTCGTGCCAGAAGGCCTCGACGCGGCCCACCTTGGTGAAGAAGCGGTGGCCGCCGATGTCGAACCGCCAGCCGTCGCGCTGCACGGTGCGGCTGATGCCCCCGACGACGTCGTCCGCCTCGAGCACGGTCGAGGTGATGCCCAGGCGCGACAGCTCGTACGCCGCGGTGAGACCGGCGGGGCCGGCGCCGATGATGACGATGCTGCCCGCCCTGGTCGCGTCGCCGCCCGAGCTGCCGGTCCCGTCGTCGGGCCCGGGCGTGGTGCTGTCGTGGTCGGTCACGTGACGTGCTCCCTGAGCGCTGCGGACGTGATCCGCCACAATACCGAACCCCGGCCGCGGCGCAGCCACTCGCCGCGACCGGGGTCGCGGGCCGGCCGGGGCCGGTTGCGGGGCACCCCGGGAGGCGTTGCTACGCTCCGCCGCTCATGGCCCGGGTCGTCGCCGATGAGCAGGCCGAGCACGTCGTGGCGCCCACGGGCGGCAGCCCTCGGGTTCGCCTGCCGGCGTGGGCCGCGCCGGCGGCGGTCGGGCTCGCCGTCGCGCTGGGCGTGGTGCTGCGCTTCGTCCAGCGCTCGCCCCTCTGGCTCGACGAGGCCCTGAGCGTCAACATCGCCAGCCTCCCGGTCGGCGACGTCTTCGAGGCGCTGCGCCACGACGGGCACCCGCCGCTCTACTACCTGCTGCTCCACTACTGGATCGAGCTGTTCGGCGACGGGGACGTCGCGGTGCGGGCGCTGTCGGGCGTGCTCTCGGTGGCGTCGCTGCCCCTCGCCGGGGTCGCGGGCCACCGGCTGGCCGGGGCCGCGGGCGCCCGGTGGGCGGTGGTGGTCACGGCGCTGTCGCCCTACGCCGTGCGCTACGCCACCGAGACCCGCATGTACTCGCTGGTCATGCTGCTCGTGCTCGTCGGCTACCTGCTGGTGGTCGACGCGCTCGAGCGGCCCACGGCCCCCCGCCTCGCCGGCATCTGGCTGGTGAGCGGGCTCCTGCTGCTCACCCACTACTGGGCCTTCTACCTGGTCGCCGGCGTGCTCGTCGCGCTGGCCCTGCGGGCCTGGCGGGAGCCGGCGACCCGGCCGGCGACGGTGCGCACGGCGGCGGCGGTCGTCGCCGGCGGCGTCCTGTTCCTGCCCTGGCTCGGCAGCTTCCTCTACCAGTCGGCGCACACCGGGACGCCCTGGGGCGAGCCGTTCCGCCCGACGGCGCTCGTGCAGACGGTCCTCATGGACCTCGGCGGCGGCAACGTCACCGAGGCCAACCTGTACGGCACCGTCGTCGTCGTGCTGGTGCTCGTGGCCCTGTTCGCCGTGCGCTCGTCGGGGACCCAGCTGGTCCTCGACCTGCGGACGGCGCCGACGGTGCGCCACGAGCTGCTGGTCGTCGGCCTGGTCCTCGCCATCGGCGCCGTGGCCGGCCTCGCGCTCGACGCCACCTTCCAGAGCCGCTACGCGGCGGTGGTCGTGCCGCTCGTGCTCGTCGTCGTCGCCGTCGGCGTCGTCCGGGTGCCGGGCTGGGGCCGGGTGGTGGTGGCCACCGTGCTGCTGGGCCTCAGCCTGTTCGGGCTCGTGTGGGTCAACTACTACCAGCGCACCCAGTCCGCCGAGGTGGCGGCGGCGGTGGCGGAGCGGGCCCGGCCGGGCGACGTCGTCGTCTACTGCCCCGACCAGCTCGGCCCGGCGTACTCCCGGGAGATGCCCGACGGCCTGGTCGAGCTGACGTACCCCACGCTCGGCAGCCCGGCGCGGGTCGACTGGGTCGACTACGCCGAGCGCAACGCCGCCGCCGACCCGGCGGAGATCGCGGCCGAGGTCCGGGAGCGGGCGGCCGGGCACGCGATCTTCCTGGTCTGGATGTCCGACTACGCGACCTACGGCACCCAGTGCCAGGACCTGATCACCGAGCTCGGCCTGACGGAGGACCTGGTCGTGATGGACCGCGACCGGTTCTACGAGCCCGCCTACCTCCACTGGGCCCCGGCCGGGCCGGCGGGCGGCCGCTGAGGGGCGCCCGCCCTCAGCCGGCGACCGCCCGGAGGCTCGGCTGGGCGACCGGCTCGCGGCGCCGGACGGCCAGCAGGTCGGCGGTGCGGAAGCTGGCCATCCGCGTGCTCCACGAGTCGATGACCTCGCGGCCCTCGCCACGCCGGAAGAACGTGGTCATCGGGCCCTCTTGCTGGTAGGCGTCGGCCCCGTCGACCACCTCGACGGTGCCGTCCCGCAGGGTCACCTCGAAGGTCGGCATGGCCTCACCGTACGGCCGCCGGGGTGTGGGGGACGAGAGGGCCAACCCTGTGGATTTCGCGAGTTGTCCACAAGCCCCGGCATCCGCGGCCACGGCCGGCCCGCCTGCCAACCTGGGCGCCATGGACCCGTTGACCTTCACCTGCCCTCGCTGCGGCGAGACCGTCGCCGCCCGGTTCTACGGCCCCTGCGACGCCTGCCGGGAGGCGCTGCGGGCCGAGGTGGCGGGCGAGGCGCGGGACGTCGAGGTCGCCGCCTACGAGCCGAAGATGAACGTCACGCCCAACGCCGTGGCCCTCAAGGAGTGACCGGAGGGGGACCGGTCCCATGTCGAACGCGTGACGATCGTCACGCGTTTGCGCGACTCCGGCCGGCGTAGGAAACTGCCGCCCGCACCGGTTCGCCGCCGTTCCGTGTCGCTGGGGGCACCGTCGGTCGCCCGAGCCCGACCCGCGGCGCGCCTGCGCGGCCACGCCGGGGCAGCCACGGGAAGGGGCTCGGGGCGCCGCTCCGATGCCGGAGGAGAGACGGAGCCGACGGTGTTTCGACGCATCCCGATCAGGGCGAAGGTCGCGGCGGCGCTCGCGGTGCCGCTGCTCGGGCTCGTGACCGCGGCCACGGTCGGCGCCTCGGCCACGACGGCCTCCGCCCGGCACGCGGCGGACCAGGCCGAGCTGGCCCTGGCCTCCCTCGGCCACGCCGGGCTCGTGACCGCCCTGCAGGACGAGCGCGACCTCGCGCTCGTCGACATGCTCGGCCTCCGGGAGGGCATCGTGCTCGAGGTCGAGGACCACGCCACGGCCCGGCGGCGCACCACGCTGGCCGCGTCCGAGCTGCGGCGGGCCCTCGACGGCCAGGACGCCGAGGTCCGCGAGCACTACACGGCGGCCCTGGCCCGCCTCGGCGAGCTGGACGGCCTCCGCGCCCGGGTCGACGGCGGCGAGCCGGGCGCCGCGCTCGAGGCGTTCACCGGCTACACCTCGATCATCGCCGACCTGTTCGCCGCCCACGACCGCTTCGCGCTCGGCATCGACGACCCCGACCTCCGCCGGGGCGACGACCTCGTCCACGGCTCGGCGCTGGCCGCCGACCTGGCCGCCCAGCTCGTCGCCGAGCTGCTGCACGTCGGCACCGGTCCCGGCGGCGTCGACCGGGTCGACGAGGTGGCGCGCCTGTCCGGCCTGCGCGACGCGCTCGAGCGGGCCCACGCCGCGCTCGCCACCCGCGGCACCGGCGACCACGCGGCGGCGGTCGACGCGCTCCTCGGCAACCCGCGGGTCACCGGCCTGCCCGCGCTGGCCCGGTCCGCCGTCGAGTCGGGCGGCCCCGTCGACCCCGCCGCGGTGCTGGCCGCGGCGCCGCTCGGCCCCCAGGGCGGGCACGTGCCGTTCCGGGAGGTCGTGGTCGCGCAGGTCGAGGAGCGCGCCGACGAGCTGCGGGCCGGCGCCGCCGCCCGGCGCCGCCTGTTCATCGGCGGGGCGCTGGCGCTCGTCGCCGTGGCGATCCTCGTGGCGTGGCTGGTGAGCCGGTCGATCACCCGCCCGCTGCGGGAGCTGAGCATCCGGGCGCGGCAGATCGCGTCGTACCGACTCCCGTGCGCCGTGCAGGACGCGCTCGACGCGCCGCCCGGCGAGCCGGCGCCGACCGAGCCCGACGCCATCGAGGTCCCCGCCCGCGACGAGGTCCGCGAGGTCGCCGACGCGTTCAACGACGTCCAGGTGGCCGCCATCACCCTGGCCGCCGAGCAGGCCGTGCTGCGGCGGAACGTCGCCGAGTCGCACCTCGACCTCGGGCGGCGCATGCAGAACCTGCTCGGGCGCCTGCTCGACGCGCTCCGCGACCTCCAGGCCGGGGAGGACGACCCCGACCGGCAGCGGCGCCTGTTCCGGGTGACCCACCTGGCGACGAGGCTGCGGCGCAACGCGGAGTCGCTGCTCGTCCTGGCCGGGGCCGAGCCCGCCGTCGGGTGGCACCCGCCGGTCCCGGTCGACGAGGTCGTCCAGGGTGCGCTGGGGGAGGTCGAGCAGTTCGACCGGGTGGTGGTCCGCCCCCTCGAGCCGGTGGCGCTCGTGGGCGGTGCCGCCGGCGACGTCACCCACCTGCTCGCCGAGCTGATCGAGAACGGGCTGCGCCACTCGCCGCCCCGCGAGCTGGTCGAGGTCAGCGGGCGGCGGCAGGGCGACGCCTACGAGGTCGTGGTCGTCGACCACGGGCTCGGCATGGCGGCCGACGAGCTGGAGCGGGCCAACCGGCGCCTCGCCGGCGCCGAGCCGTTCGCGACCACGTCGGCCAAGCACCTCGGTCACCACGTCGTCGCCGTCCTCGCCGCCCGCCACGGCATCGGCGTGCGGCTCACCGGCGACGTCGTCGCCGGGATCACCGCGCACGTGACGCTGCCGCCCGCGATCCTGGCCGAGGTCGAGGCCGCGGTGGCACGGCCGGCCGGGGTCGGGGGCCCCACGGCGGCGGGCGCGCCCGCCCTCCCGGGCGCCCCGGCGGCACCGGTCCACGAGCCGGTCGGGCACCACCCGGTGCCCGCCGCGCCGGTCGCGACCGGGGCGGCGGCCGGCGGCGTGCCGGAGCGGACCCCGAGCGGCCTGGTCCGGCGGGTGCCGGGGGCGGCCCGCCGTGGCCCGACGGCACGCGCCGTCGCCCCGGCTGCACCGCAGGGGGCGGGTGGGCCATCATCGGTCGCGACCGGCGCCGAGGGGCTCCGCCGGTTCCTCTCGGACCTCTCCGCCGGCGTGGACCGCAGCCTCGCGGCGCAGGGGCCGGGCACCGACGGCGACGACGGATGACGGACGGGGGAGCGAGGATGGCCACCGAGGACGCCCGCAACTTCAACTGGTTGCTCAACTCCTTCGTCGAGGAGACGGCCGGCGTCCACGACGCGGTCGCGGTGTCCTCCGACGGCGTGCTCCTGGCGCGGTCGAGCTCGCTCGACCACGAGGCCGGGGAGCAGCTGTGCGCCATCATCGCCGGCTGCACCAGCCTGGCCCGGGCCGCGGACCAGGCCGTCGACGGCGCCGGCGTCGAGCGGGTCATCATCGCCATGCGGGAGGGCTTCCTCTTCGTGAGCGCGATCGCGGACGGCAGCTGCCTCGGGGTCGTGGCCAGCCGCGACTGCGACGTCGGCTCGGTCGGCTACCAGACGACCGAGCTCGTGAACCGGGTCGGCACCCTGCTGACGCCCGCCCTGCGGGCCGAGCTGCAGCAGCTGGCGTCCTCGGGCTGACGGCCCCGCCGCCGCTCGTCCCGGTGTCCTCGACGTCGTCGTGCGCGGCCGAGCGACGCCGGCACGGCGGCCGGCACGCCCGCCGGAGCGGTGTGCCGGAGCCGCCGGGCCCGCGGTGCGCGCTCACCGTGGCGGGGTTAGCGTGGGTGGCGTGGACGGCACCGGTTCGACGGTGGTCGCGACCCGGTACTGGCACGAGCTGCCCGACGGTCGGGTGCAGTGCGACGTCTGCCCCCGGGCCTGCAAGCTGCGGCCGGGCCAGCGGGGCGTCTGCTTCGTCCGCGGCCGGCCGGAGCGGGGCGAGGGCGAGGAGGAGCCCGGCGTCGTCCTGCTGACCTACGGGCGGTCGTCCGGCTTCTGCGTCGACCCGATCGAGAAGAAGCCCCTCAACCACTTCCTGCCCGGCACGTCCGTCCTGTCCTTCGGCACGGCGGGGTGCAACCTCGCCTGCCGCTTCTGCCAGAACTGGGACATCTCCAAGTCGAAGGAGATCGACACGCTGGCCGACGCCGCCTCGCCCGAGGCGATCGCGGACGCCGCCCGCCGGGCCGGCTGCCGCAGCGTGGCCTTCACCTACAACGACCCGACGATCTTCTTCGAGTACGCGCAGGACGTCGCCGACGCCTGCCACGAGGTGGGCCTCGCCGCCGTCGCGGTGACCGCCGGCTACATGTGCCCGGAGCCCCGCCGGGAGTTCTACGGGCACCTCGACGCGCTGAACGTCGACCTCAAGGGCTTCACCGACGACTTCTACCGGCACGTCTGCGGCGGGCGGCTCGAACCGGTCCTCGAGACGCTCGAGTACCTGCGCCACGAGACCGACCTGTGGTTCGAGATCACGACGCTGCTGATCCCGGGGCGCAACGACGGCGACGCCGAGCTCGACCAGCTCACCGGGTGGGTCGCCGAGCACCTCGGGCCCGACGTCCCGCTGCACTTCACCGCCTTCCACCCCGACTTCAAGATGACCGACGTCCCCCGCACGCCGCCCGAGACGCTGACCCGGGCCCGGGCCTGGGGGCTGCGCAACGGGCTGCGCCACGTCTACACCGGCAACGTGCACGACCGCGAGGGCTCGAGCACCTGGTGCCCGGGCTGCGGTGCGCTGCTCATCGAGCGCGACTGGTACGAGCTCGGCCGCTGGCACCTCACCGACTACGGGCGGTGCCGGACCTGCGGCCACCGCCTCCCCGGCCGCTTCGAGGGCCGGCCCGGCACGTGGGGGCGGCGGCGCGTCCCCGTCCGGATCGCCGTCGCCTCGTCCTGACGGGGGGCCGGCGCGCCGTGACCTCGGACGCTGCCGCCCGTCCCGGCGCCGGTGCCACCCGGCCGCCCGCCGTCGCCGGCCTGTTCTACCCGGCCGACGCCGACGACCTGCGCGCCGCCGTCGACCGGGCGCTGGCCGCCGCGCCGGTCGTCGAGCCCGACGGCCGGCCCCGGGCGGTCATCGCACCCCACGCCGGCTACCGCTACTCGGGCGCCACCGCCGGCGCGGCCTACCGTGCCGTCGCCGCGGACGCCGAGTGGGTCGAGCGGGTGGCGGTCGTGGGCCCGGCCCACCGGGTGCCGGTCGGCGGCGTCGGCGTCGGCGCCACGACCGCCGCCCGGTGGGAGACGCCGCTCGGCCCGGTGGACGTCGACGTCGACGCGGTCGGCGACCTGGTGGCCTGCGGGCTGGCGGTGCCCGCCGACGAGGCCCACGCCCCCGAGCACAGCGTCGAGGTGCACCTGCCGTTCCTGCAGCGGGTGCTCCCGGGCCGGCCCGTCGTCCCGCTCGTCGTCGGCCGGGCCCCGCACGTCCGGGTGGCCGCCGCGCTCGAGCGCCTGTGGGACGACCGCACGCTCGTCGTCGTGTCCTCCGACCTCAGCCACTACCTCGACGAGGCCACGGCCCGGGCGCGCGACGAGCGCACCCGGCGGGCCATCCTCGAGGGGCGGCACGGCGACATCGGCCCCTACGACGCCTGCGGCTGCGTCGCCATCGGCGGCCTGCTCGTGGCGGCCCGCCCCCGCCGGCTCGTGGCCCGCACGCTGGCGATGACGACCTCGGCGGCGGCCTCCGGTGACACCTCCCGGGTCGTCGGCTACGGCAGCTTCGCCCTCGCCCCCGCCGGGCGGCCGGAGCCCCGGGAGGCGCACTGGCTGCTCGCCCGGGCCCGGAGCGCCATCGCCCACGAGCTGGCGACGGGGGAGCCCGACCCGCTCGACGACGACGACGTGCCCGAGCGCCTGCGGTCGCCCGGGTGCTCGTTCGTGACCCTCGAGCGGGAGGGCGAGCTGGCGGGCTGCATCGGCACGCTCCAGCCGTCGCGGCCGCTGTGGCGCGACGTGGCCCGCAACGCCCGGGGCGCCGCCTTCGCCGACCCCCGCTTCCCGCAGCTGGCGGCGGGCGACCTCGACCGGACGGCCGTGAAGGTGGCCCTGCTCTCCGCCCTCGAGCCGCTGCCCGCCACCCGCGTCGACCTGCTCGCCGCGCTGCGCCCCGGGACCGACGGCCTGGTGCTCGCGTCCGGCGAGCGGCGGGCGGCGTTCCTGCCCTCGGTGTGGCGGACCCTGGTCACGCCCGAGCGCTTCGTGTCCGCCCTCCTGGCCAAGGCGGGCCTCGACGGCGGGGTCTGGCCGAGCGACCTGCGGGCGTGGCGCTACACGACGACCGACTTCGTCGGCTGACGGCCCGCCCCGGGCGGGGTCGGGCCACGCGACGGGGGAGGGGGCGGCGCGACCCGGGCGCTCAGCCGCCCGCCCGGTCGGGGGCGGGGCGGCCCGGCGCCTCGCCGGCCACCGCCCGGGCCCAGGCGTAGTCGGCCTTGCCGGCGGGGGAGCGCTGCACCCGGTCGACCCAGACGAAGGCCTTCGGCACCTTGTACCCGGCGAGGGACGCCCGGCAGTGGGCCCGCAGCTCGTCGTCGGCCGGCGGCGCGACGCCGGGCCGGGCGGCCAGGACGGCCACGACCTCCTGCCCCCAGCGCTCGCTGGGCCGGCCGGTGACGATCGCGTCGGCCACCGCCGGGTGGTCGGTCAGCACCTGCTCGACCTCCTCGGCGAACACCTTCTCGCCGCCGGTGTTGATGGTCACCGAGTCCCGCCCGAGCAGCTCGAGGGTGCCGTCGTGCCGCAGGCGCACCCGGTCGCCGGCCACGGCGTGGCGCACGCCGTCGACGACGGGGAACGTCGCCGCGGTCTTCTCGGGGTCGCCCAGGTAGCCGAGCGGCACCCGACCGGCCTGGGCGAGCCAGCCGACCTCGTCGTCGCCCGGCGCCAGGCGGCGGCGCCGGTCGGCCGACAGCACGACCGTCGTGGCCTCGGGGCGGAAGCGGGCGGACCCGTCGCCCACCGCCTGCCGGCCCGACTCCGACGACCCGAGCACGTCGATGATGCGCAGCCCGGGCACGTGCTCCCGCAGCCGCTGCGCCACCGCCGGCGACAGCACGGCGCCCCCGGACAGGAGGACCCGCAGCCGGGACAGGTCGTAGGCGTCGGTGTCGAGCTCGTCGAGCAGCGGGCGGGCGAAGGGGTCGCCGACGATCTGCAGCGACGTGACCCGCTCCCGCTCGCAGGTGCGCAGCACGTCCGCGGGGTCGAAGCGGGTGGGGTCGTCCTGCACGACGACCGTCCCGCCGGCGATCCAGGCCGACAGGGCGTTCCAGTGGGCGGCGCCGTGCATGAACGGCGCCGAGGGCAGGACCCGCAGGTCGGTGCGCCGCCGGGCGGCCGCCACCAGCTCGTCGACCGTGCCCCGCACGCCCAGCGCGGTGGCGAGGAAGTCGCCCTGGCGCCACAGCGTGCCCTTGGGCCGGCCGGTCGTGCCGCCGGTGTAGAGGACGTAGCGGTCGTCGGGGCTGAGGTCGCGGGGCGGCCGGGGCGTCGCCGCGGCGAGCGCCTCCTCGTACCAGCGGGCCCCGGGCAGCAGCGGCGCGCCGGAGCCGTCGTCGACCTGCAGCAGCAGGCGGACCTGCGGGAGCTCGGGTAGGACCTCGGCCAGGGTGGCGGCGAAGGCGCCGTGGTAGACGACCGCGACCGCCCCGCTGTCCCGCAGCACGTGGGCCAGCTCGCCGGCGACGTACCGGTAGTTGACGTTGACGCTCGCGGCCCGCGCCTTCCAGGCGCCGATCATGCCCTCGAGGTACTCGTGGCCGTTGTGGAGGTAGAGCGCGACGTGGTCGTGCGGCGACTCCCACGGGGCGACCTCCGTGGGCGGGCGGCGCAGGCCGATGCCGGCGTCGGCCAGCACGGCGGCCAGCCGGCGGGTGCGGTCGGTCACCTCGGCCCAGGTGCGGGTGATCCCGCCCGCCACCAGGCAGTCGCGGTCGCCGACCGCGGCCGCGACGGCCTCGTGCAGGGCGGCGCAGTTGTGGTCGGCGATGGGGGCGGCGGGGTCGCTCACGGCGTCCGGCGCTGCAGGAGCAGGCTCTGCACGGCGCGCCCCAGCCGTCCCTTCTCGTCGTAGACCGCGCTCTCGGCCATCCCCATCCCCTGGTCGCTCGGCACGGTCACGGCGTCCAGGCCGATCCACTCGCCGGCCGGCGGCCGGGCGAGGTGCAGCGTCAGGTCGGGGTTCAGGAAGATCCAGTCGGCGAAGGGCAGCACCCACGAGATGCCGTTGGAGAAGTCGGCCGCCGCCGCGACGCGCTGGACCCCGCTCGGCTCCTCGTCGCCGACGACCGGCCGGCGGAGGCGGAACCAGGCCCGCGCCGGGCCCGGGCGGTCGGCGCCGCCGTCGACGAAGCGGATCTCCATCCCGGTGCGGTGGAAGGCCGGGAGGTCGTCCTCGAAGGCGAAGGGCCGCGGCTCGCCGGCGTCGGGGCCGGGGTCGAGGCGGTGGTCGACGCCCTCGCCGGTCGGCAGCTCGGTGTGGCGGACCGCGACCGCGTGGGCCCGCACGACCTCGACGTCGAGGTCGCCGGCGCTGACCGACGCGGTGATGCCGAGGACGCGGCGCCCGGGCCGGGGGACGCTGAGGTCGATGGCCAGCGGCTCGAGCGGCACGGGCCGCATCAGCTCGACGGTGAGCCGGGTGAGGCAGAACTCGTCGCCCGCCTGGCGCTCGACGGCCCGGGCGACCAGCGCGGCCACCGCGCCACCGTGCTGGTGCCGCGGGTCCCAGGGGCCACGGGTGTGCTCGGAGGGCAGGAAGTAGCCGCCGCGCGGCGTGAACAGCGGCTCGTCTGACATCGGGCCGAGCGTAGTTCTCCGGGCGGCGGGGGCTGGAACGCCGGGCGGGCGTCAGGCGGCCCGCTTCTCGACCACCGTGACCCGGCGCATCACGTCGCCGGGGGTGATCCGGTCGGCGACGTCGAGGCCGGCGGTGACGTACCCGAAGAGGTTGTAGGCCTTGTCGAGCTTGGTCCGGCAGTCGTCGATGCAGATGAAGAACTGCGAGCCGTTGGTGTCCGGCCCGGCGTTGGCCATGGCGACGGCGCCGTGGGTGTACTCGCCCCGCACGGGCTCGTCGGGGAACGTGTAGCCGGGGCCGCCCCGCCCGGTGCCCTCCGGGTCGCCGCCCTGGATGACGAAGTCCGGCACGACGCGGTGGAAGGTGGTGCCGTCGTAGAAGCCCCGGCGGGCCAGGGCGACGAAGTTGTTCACCGTCATGGGCGCGAGCTTCGGGTCGAGCTCCATGACGATGTCGCCCTTGTCGGTGGTGATGGTGACCTCGTAGGTCGCGTCGTCGTCGATCTCGTGGGCGGGGGGCGATGCCATGGCCGTACCCTAGTGGCGATGGGGGAGCCTCTCGACGCCCGTGAGCGGGCGGCGCTCTGCGACCTCTTCCTCGAGGTCGGGCCCGGGGCGCCGACGCTGTGCGAGGGCTGGTCGACGCTGGACCTCGCCGCCCACCTGGTGCTGCGCGAGCGCGACCCGCGGACCCCGCTCGTCATCCTGGGCGGCGAGCGGTTCGCGGGCCTCGGGCGCCGCCTGATGGACGGGGCCCGGTCCCGGGGCTACGAGGCCCTGGTCGAACGGCTGCGGGCGGGCCCGCCGCTCGTGCCGTGGCGGGTGCCGGGCCTGCGCACGCTGCTCAACGCCAACGAGTGGTTCGTGCACCACGAGGACGTGCGCCGGGCCGTCGGCCGGGGTCCCCGCACCGACCCCGAGCTCGACGACTTCGCGTGGACGACGGTGCGCCGGCTCGGCCCGCTCATGCTGCGGCGGGCCCGGGTGCGGGCGGCGCTCGTCGCCCCCGGCCGCGGCGACGTCCCGGCCCGGGGCGGTGGGCCCGCCGTGCGGGTGACCGGCGACCCGCAGGAGCTCGTGCTCGTGCTCTACGGCCGGCGGGGCGCGGCCCGCGTCGAGGTCGACGGCCCGCCGGAGGCGGTCGAGGCGTTCGAGCGGGGCCGGTTCGGGATCTGACCCGGGGCCCGGGCGGCCCTCAGGCGTCCGAGCCGTCGCCGTCGGAGCCGTCGCCGTCGGCTCGCTCGGACCCCGCGGCGCGCGCCGACTGATCGGCGTGCCCGTCGCCGTCCGCGGCCGCCGGCGCCCCGGCGCCGTCCCCACCCTCGCCGACCAGCGGGAAGTGGCAGGCGACGAACTGGTCGGGGCCGACCGCCCGCATCTCGGGCTCCTCCGCGGCGCACCGCTCCCGGGCGCGCGGGCAGCGGGTGCGGAACCGGCAGCCGCTCGGCGGGTCGAGCGGCGAGGGCAGGTCCCCGCCGAGCACGTCCTCGTCGTCGGGCCGGACCGCGGGGTCGGGCACCGGGATCGAGGCCAGCAGCGCGGCCGTGTACGGGTGGGCCGGCGACTCGTAGATGGCGTCGGGGTCGCCGACCTCGCACAGCTTGCCCAGGTACATCACCGCCACCCGGGTCGACACGTGCCGGACGACCGCGAGGTCGTGGGCGATGAAGACGAGGGTGAGGTCGTAGCGCTCCTTGAGGTCGTCGAGCAGGTTCAGGATCTGGGCCTGCACCGACACGTCGAGCGCGGACACCGGCTCGTCGCAGATGATCAGCTCGGGCTCCAGCATGAGGGCCCGGGCGATCGAGATGCGCTGGCACTGGCCCCCGGAGAACTGGTGGGGGCGCTTGTCCATCGCGACGTCCGGGTCGAGGCCGACGGCGTCGAGCGCCTCCCGCACCTTGGCCAGCTGCTCGGACCGGTCGCCCCGCCGCCAGATGCGCAGGGGCTCGGCCAGGATGTCGCCCACCTTCCGGCGCGGGTTCAGCGACGAGATCGGGTCCTGGAAGATGAGCTGCAGGCGGGTGCGGACGTCGCGCAGCTTCTTGCCGGACAGGCCGGTCAGCTCGGTGCCCTCGAAGCGCACCGACCCGCTGGTGGGGCGGGGGAGCTGGATGATGGCCTTGCCGGTCGTCGACTTGCCGCAGCCCGACTCGCCGACCAGGCCCAGGGTCTCGCCCCGCCGGACGTCGATCGACACGCCGGACACGGCGTGCACCTTCCGGCGGCCCGCGGGGAACTCGACGACCAGGTCCTGGACGCGCAGCAGCGTCTCGTCCTCGGGGCGCAGGTGGGCGGTGCCGGTGCCGGCCATCAGCGGGCTCCTGTGGGGGTCGGGGTGTCGGTGCGGTCGGCGGCGCCGTCGCGGCGGGGCTCGACGCCGACCGGGTACCAGCAGCGGTAGACGTGGCCCGGCTCGCTCTCCCGCAGCGGCGGGGCCTCGCGGTGGCAGCGCTCCTGCGCGTACGGGCACCGGGGCGCGAACCGGCAGCCGGGCGGCGGGTCGATCAGGCTCGGCGGACGGCCGGGGATGGCCTTCAGCCGGGTCCGCCGCGGCTCGTCGAGCTTGGGGATCGAGGCGAGCAGCGCCTCGGTGTAGGGCATGCGGACGTTGGCGAACAGCGTCGCCGTCGGTGCCTTCTCGACGATCTGCCCGGCGTACATGACGGCGATGTCGTCGGCCCGACCCGCCACGACGCCGAGGTCGTGGGTGACGAGCACCATCGCCATGTTGCGCTCGCGCTGCTGGCGGGCGAGCAGGTTGAGGATCTGCGCCTGCACGGTGACGTCGAGCGCGGTGGTGGGCTCGTCGGCGAACAGCAGCTTCGGGCCGCAGGCGAGCGCGACGGCGATCATGATGCGCTGGCGCATGCCGCCCGACAGCTCGTGCGGGTACTGCTTCATGCGCCGCTCGGGCTCGGGGATGCCGACCGAGCGCAGCAGGGCGAGCGCGTTCTCGTTCGCGGTGCGCCGGTCGAGGCCCAGGTGGAACCGCAGGCCCTCGGTGATCTGCCGGCCGATGCGGATGACCGGGTTGAGGGCCGTCATCGGGTCCTGGAACACCATGGCCATGTCGGCGCCCCAGAGCTTGCGCCGCTCGGCGGGCGGGAGCGAGGAGATCTCGCGGCCGTCGTAGACGATGCTGCCCTCGCAGGTGACGTTGCGCTTGGGCAGCAGGCCCATGATCGAGCGGCTGAGCACCGACTTGCCGGAGCCCGACTCGCCGACGATGCCGAGCGTGCGCCCCCGGTCGAGGGTGAGCGACACGCCGTCGACGGCCCGGACCGTGCCGGCCGGCGTGCGGAACCGGGTCCGCAGGTCGGTGACCTCGAGGAGGGTCTCGGACTCGGTGGGCGCCGTCACAGGCCTCCCTCCCTGACGTCGAAGCGGGCCCTGACCACGTCGCCCAGGTAGTTGAGCGCCATCACGGTCAGGAAGGTGGCGATCGAGGGCACGGCCACGATGTGCGGAGCCCGGGCCAGGTCGGAGCGGCCGTCCGCGATCATGTTCCCCCACGAGGGGACGTCGCGGACCCCGACGCCGAGCAGGGCCAGGCTGCCCTCGGCGACGATGGCGACGGCGATGCCCAGCAGCGCGATCGACGCCATCGCCGGCAGCACGTTGGGCAGCACCTCGCGGACCATGATCCGCAGGTGGCTGGCGCCGAGCACCTCGGCCGCCCTGACGAACTCCCGCTCGGACCAGGACAGGGTGCTGGCCCGGGCGATGCGGCCGATGAGCGGCACGGTGACGATGGCCAGCGCCAGGATGATGACGTTCGTCTTCCGCGTGTCGGACACGTCCTGCTCGGCGCTGGCGAACACGGCCACCAGCGACAGCGCCAGCACGAGCGCCGGGATCGACAGCAGGACGTTGAACAGCATCGAGACGACGGTGTCGACCCTGCCCCGGAAGTAGCCGGCGACGAGGCCGAGCACGCCCCCGACGACGGAGCCGAGCCCGACGGCGCCGACGCTGATCCACAGCGACGTGCGGGCGCCGAAGATCACCCGGGAGAGCATGTCCCGGCCGTTGCCGTCGCCGCCGAGGAGGTGGCCGGGCTGCACGGGCCCGACCCGGACGATCTCCAGGTAGCTGCGGTCGGGGTCGGGCAGCGGCAGCCACGAGGCGAGGAGGGCCGCCAGCGTGATGCCGACGAGCCACACGATCGAGACCCACCCGAGCACCCCGAGCTTGCGGGTCGGGGCGGCCTCGACCTCCTCGACCAGCGCGTCCACCGTCGTGGGCTCGGTCGGGGCCTCGGTCTCGGCCGGCGTGCCGGCGGCCGGCTCGGCGTCCGTGGCCACGGGGTCGTCAGTTGCGGGCTCGGGCATGGCGGATCCGGGGGTCGACGACGGCGTACAGGATGTCGACGGCGAAGTTGACGACGACGTAGAGGATGGCGAGCACGGCGACGAAGCTCTGGAGGGCCACGTACTGGCGCTCGAAGATCGCCTGGCTGATGGCCGTGCCCATGCCGGGGATGCTGAAGATCACCTCGACGACGACGGCGCCGCCGATGAGCGTCCCGACGTTCATGCCGGCGACGGTGAGCAGCGTCAGGCTCGACGGCCGCAGGGCGTGGCGCCACAGCACCCGCTGGTCGGAGATGCCCTTCGACCGGGCCATCTGGATGAAGTCCTCCTGCAGCGTCGCCACCATGTCGCTGCGGAGCAGCCGCATGTAGACGGCGATCTGCCCGGCGGCCAGCGTGAGGGACGGCAGCACCATGCGCCGCACGTGCTCGACGGGGTCCTCGCCGAAGGGCACGTAGCCCGAGGGCGGCACCCAGTTGAGCCAGACGCCGATGTAGTAGGCGAGGGCGAGGCCGAGCACGAAGGTCGGCACCGCCATGAGGGCGAACGCCCCGGTGTTGGTCACCTTGTCGAAGAGGCTGCCCGCCCGGTAGGCGGTGAGGACGCCCAGCGGGATGGCGACGACCAGGGCCAGCACCTGGGAGTACACCATGAGCTGCAGGGACACCGGCAGCGCCTCGGCGAGGCGGTTGCTGACGGGGTCGCGCCCCGACACCCGGAAGTAGTCGCCGAAGTGCTCGCCGCGCTCGTCGCCGAAGACGAAGTCCCTCAGCCAGCTGGCGTAGCGGACGTGCAGCGGCTCGTCGAGGTTGAGGTCCTCGCGCACCTGCGCCTTGAGCGCGTCGGCCTCCTCGGACTCGGCCAGCGGTACGAGCGTGTCCACCGGGTCGCCGGGCACCATGCTGATGAGCAGCGCGGTGAACAGCGTGACCAGGAAGAGGACGACAGCGAGCGACAGGAACCGCTTGCCCAGCTCACGTGCGAGGGTCACGGCTCACTGCTCCTTCCACATGTAGGCCATGTCGTGACCGAGGGCGAGGCCCGTGAAGTCGGGGCTGCCGTCCGGTGGGCGGGCGCCGACGACGCCGTGGAAGTCGGGGTCCATCGGCACCGCCCAGCGGGTCCAGGTCGACCACAGGTAGTAGCCACGCTCGGCGAGCACCCGGTTCAGCTCCTGGTAGATCTCCCGCCGCCGCTCGGGGTCGGCGGTCACGCGGCCCTCGTCGAGGAGTCGGTTCACGTCGGGGTCGTCGTAGCCCGAGAAGTTGACCGGGTTCCCCTCGCCGTACCACCAGACGTAGTTGTTGTCGGGGTCGAGGCTCGGGAAGTTCCGGAACGCCATCAGCTCGAAGTTCTTGCCGATCGCCTCGCTGATCAGCGAGGACTGGTCGAGCGTGGCGATGGAGACGTCCATGCCGGCGTCCTCGAACATCTGGGCGGCCAGCTCGACCGACCGGAGCGTGTCCGGCTCGGGCGTGGCGGTGATCGTGAACCTCAGGGGCTCGCCGGTCTCCTCCTCGTACTGCCGGACCAGCTCGCGGGCCTTCTCCATGTCGCCCCGCGGCATGCCGGTGTCCTCGAGGTAACCGATCGAGCCGGGGGCGAAGGGCCCGTTGGCGATCTCGGCGATGCCCTTGCTCTGGATCTCGTTGGCCAGCTCGATCTGCAGGGCGTGGGCGATGGCCGAGCGGGCGGTCTGGTTGTCGAACGGCGGCTTCGTCGCGTTGGTCATGAGGAACGAGACCTCGGCGAAGTCCGCCGACTCGGCGAGGTTGACCTGCTCGGCCTCGTCGAGCGCCCGCATCTCGTCGATGGTCAGCGGCGTCGAGGTGTGGAAGGCGTCGAGCTCGCCCGACTTCAGGCCGTTGATGCGCTGCTGCTGCTCGATGACGGGCCGGAACTCGATCTCGTCCAGGTAGGGGAGCTGGCGGCCCTCGGCGTCGGTGCGCCAGTAGTCCTCGTTGCGGACCACCGTGAGGTGGTCGTTGACCTTCCACTCCTCGAGCTTGAACGGCCCGGTGCCGATGAGGTTGCTCGCGCAGGTCTCCGGGTCGTCGAGCTGGGCCTGGGCGACGATGCCGAGGCGCCCGCTGGACCAGAGGAACGAGGGGAGCGACGGCCAGGGCCGCTTGGTGGTGATCTGCAGCGTCAGCTCGTCGACGACGCTGACCGTGTCGATGTCGGCGAGGACGAACTGGAACAGCAGCGAGGTCCGGCCCGGGTACTGCCCGCGGTAGGCGTCGAGGTTGTTCTTCACCACCTCGGCGGTGAGCGGGCTGCCGTCGTGGAACCGGATGCCGGGACGCAGCCGGATGGTCCAGACCGTGTAGTCCGGGTCCGGGGTCACCGACTCGGCGAGGAACGGCACGAACTCGCCGTCGCCGTTGGGCACGGTGAGCGTGTCGTAGATGGTCCGGGCGACCTGGATGCCGGAGATGGCGAGCTGGCCCTCGGGGAGGCACCAGCCGTTGGTCGTCTCGGCCTCGAGCCCGTAGACCATCTTCCCGCCGTACTGCGGCGGGCCGGCGTCGGCGTCGTCGTCGTCGCCCCCGGACACCTGGGTGGCGCCCGTCTCGACGCTGGCGCACGCGGAGGCGACGAGGGCGAGGGCGCTCAGCGCCAGCAGCCAGCGCTGCCGGCGCCGCCGCCGTCCGCCACCTGTGCGACAGATGCCCGTACGTTGCACGCGTCTCGACCCCGTCCTCGTCGTGGGATCCCCAGGGGTGACCGTCGTCACGTCCCTCCAGCGGCGGTGACCGTACGGGTGGCGTTGGACAGATGTCAACACGAGCCGCGGCGTTTGTTACCCAACCGTCACTACGGGTCCCGGGCGACGTCGGCGGCCACGATCCCTTGCCGCCGGGCGTCCGGAGGCGCAGGCTGGTCGTGAGGCGCGCACGGAGGTCCGACGATGGCGAGTACCCGCGCACCCGAGCGGTCCGGCGAGATCGGTCCCGTCCGGCGGGAGATCATCTTCGAGCCGCTGCCCGACCGGCCCGCGCCGCAGGAGCCCCGGCCCGCGGAGCCGGCTCCGGCGACCGAGCCCCAGCGAGGTGAGCCGGCGCCCGCGCGATGAGCCAGATCTCCGACGCGTGCGGCGGCGGTGACGGCGCCCGGGCGTTGGTGCCCGGCACGCTGCGGGGGTACCGCACCTGGCGCCTGCTGCGCCGGGCGCCGGAGGACGGCGCGCTGCCCCTCACCTCGGTGACGCGCGGGGTCCGCTGGGCGCCGACGCTGACGGCCGAGTGCGCGCCGCTCGAGCCGGGGGTCGACGGGCTGCCCGAGGGCGCCGGCGCGCACCGGGCGCCGACGGCCGGCTGCCGGTGCGGCATCTACGGCTGGTACGACCCCCACGACGCCGACATCCTGCGGGCCCGGGTCTTCGGCGTCGTCCAGGCGTCCGGGCTCGTCGTCATGGGGGAGCGGGGCTTCCGGGCCGAGCGGGCGACGATCGCCGCGGTCGTCACCCGCAACCGGCGCCTGGCCCGGGCCTGCGAGCGGGCCGGGGTGGCGGTCTACCGGCGCAAGCGGGACCTGCTCGCCGACTTCCCGCCCGAGGACCTGACCGCGCTCCTCGGGCCGCGGCCGGCCCCCGCCGACGGCCACCACCCGGTGACGCCGCCCCAGCGGTTGTCGGCCTTCGACGGCGTCGTGCTGGCGGCGATGCTCGCCCGCCTCGCCGTCATCGTCCTGGCGGTCGTGACCCTGCCCCCGCTGCCGGCGGTCATGGCCGCGGCGGCCGCCCACGCCGGCGTGCTGGCCTTCCTGGCCGCCCGGGCCGCCCGCTGACCCGGCCCCCTCCCGCGGCTCCGGGCCCGCCGGGCCCGCCGGCCGTCAGCGGCGCCGCGCCAGGGTCAGGCCGTCGAAGGCGGGCAGGACGACGCAGTCGACCCGCTCGTCCGCCGCCACGGCGTCGTTGAAGGCCCGCAGGGCCCGGGTCGCCTCGTCCTCGGTGTCGGCGTCGAGGATCCGGCCCGACCACAGGACGTTGTCGGCCAGCAGCACCCCACCCGGCCGCACCCGGGGGACCAGCTCCTCCCAGTAGTCGAGGTAGCCGCCCTTGTCGGCGTCGATGAAGGCGAGGTCGAAGGCCGGCTCGGCCGGCAGCGCCCGCAGCGTCTCCAGCGCGGGTCCCAGCCGCAGCTCGATGCGGTCGGCGAGGCCGGCCCGCGCCCAGGCCTCCCGGGCGATCGCCGTCCACTCCTCGCTGCGGTCGCAGCAGATCAGCCGGCCGCCGGGCGCCAGGCCCCGGGCGATGCACAGCGCGGAGTAGCCGGTGAACGTGCCCACCTCGATCGCCCGGGTGGCGCCGACCAGGCGGGCGAGGAAGGTGAGGAGCTGGCCCTGGTCGGGGCCGATCTGCATCCCGGCCACGTCGCCGAGGGCCCGCGTGCGGGCCCGGAGCTCGGCCGCCACCTCGTCGTCCGGCCAGCTGCCCCGGGCGACCGCGTAGTCGATCAGCTCGGCCGTGACCGGGAGGATCCGGGCGTCGGTCATGACCCGACGCTACTGCCACCGCCCGGGCGGGCGGCCGGGTCACAGCTCGAGCGACCGGGCGATGATCTCCTTCATGATCTCGGTCGTGCCCCCGTAGATGCGGGTGACCCGGGCATCCGCGTAGGCGCGGGCCACCGGGTACTCCGCCATGTAGCCGTAGCCGCCGTGCAGCTGCACGCAGACGTCGACCACCCGGCCCTGCAGCTCGGTGCACCACCACTTGGCCATCGAGGCCTCGGCGGTCGTCAGCTCGCCGGCGTTGAGGGCGAGGACGCAGCGGTCGATGAAGGTCTGGCCGATCTCGATCTCGGTGGCCACCTCGGCGAGCCGGAAGCGGGTGTTCTGGAAGCTGCCGATGGTCTGGCCGAACGCCGTGCGCTCCCGGACGTAGGCCAGGGTCTCCTCGAAGGCGGCCCGGGCGGCGGCCACGCCGGTGGCGGCGATGGAGAGCCGCTCCTGGGGCAGGTTCTCCACGAGGTAGCGGAAGCCCTCGCCCTCCTCGCCCAGGCGGTTGGCGACGGGCACCCGGACGTCGGTGAAGAACAGCTCGGCCGTGTCCTGGGCGTGGAGGCCGATCTTCTCCAGGTTGCGGCCCCGCTCGAACCCCGGCATGCCCCGCTCGAGGACGAGCAGGGAGATGCCGCGGTGGCGCTGCGACGGGTCGGTCTTCACCGCGGTGATGACGAGGTCGGCGTTGATGCCGTTGGTGATGAAGGTCTTCGACCCGTTGACGACGTAGTGGTCGCCGTCGCGCACCGCCGTCGTCGCCATCGAGGCCAGGTCCGACCCGATGCCGGGCTCGGTCATGGCGATGGCGGTGATCAGCTCGCCCGACGCGATGCCCGGCAGCCAGCGGGCCTTCTGCTCCTCGGTGCACAGCGACAGGAAGTAGGGCAGGCAGATGTCGTTGTGCAGCGTCCAGCCCAGGCCGGCGGCGTTCACCTTGGCCCGCTGGATCTCCTCGGCGATGACGAGGTTGTAGCGGAAGTCGTCGACCCCGCCGCCGCCGTACTCGGTGGGGACGGCCATGCCGAGGAACCCGTGGGCGCCGGCGCCGGTGAACAGCGACCGGTCGACGATGCCCTGCCGCTCCCAGCGGTCGTTGTGGGGGACGACCTCGTTCTCGATGAACCGTCGGACGCTCTCGCGGAACAGCTCGTGCTCGTCGGTGAACAGCGTGCGGCGCACCGGGCGACGGTACCGCGCGCCGGCAGACGTCCGATCGGCGCACGACGGCGGTAGGGTTGCCGACGAAGGTGACGGAAAATCGGGGCGCGGACATGACCGAGGCGAGGGCCCACGACGATCCGGCCGGGCCCGACACGCCGCCCAAGCGGGGCCCGGGGCGGCCACGATCGCAGCCGCTCGAGATGCAGCGGCGGGCCGTGCTCGACGCCGCGCTCCCCGTGTTCGCCAACCAGGGCTACCACGGCGCGACGATCGAGACGATCGCCCGGGGCTGCGGCATCCCGCGCCCGACCGTCTACGAGATCTTCGGCGGCAAGGACGCGCTGTTCGCCGCCGTGCTCGACGACGCCGCCGAGCGGGTCTACGGCCGGCTCTCCGCCAGCTTCGCCGAGTCCGGCGACATGCCGCTGCGCGAGTTCCTCCGCCACAGCTTCACCGCGGTGTTCGACCTGTTCGAGCGGGACCGCGACGCGGTCATGCTCCTGCTCAACGCCGAGCACAGCGAGGACCCGCCGCACCCGGCCCCCTCCGAGGTCCGCCGGCGGCTGCTGCACGACGTCGCCGCGCTCACCCGGTCGCGCTGGGAGGCGCTGGGCGTCGAGGTCGGCGACGCCGCCGAGGTCGTCGCGCTCCTCGTCTTCCGCATGGCCGAGGGCCTGGCGCTCCGGCGGGCCAACGACCCGACCTGGGACCGCGAGGCGCTGATCGACCTGCTCACCGAGTTCACCTTCGGCGGCATCGACCGGCTCTGGTCGCAGGCCCTCGACGTGCTGGTCGCCGCGGGCCGCCGCCACCGCCCCGGGGCGGCCGGGGCGTGACGGCGCGCCGCGTCGCCGTCGTGGTGGCCGGCGGCGGGCCGCCCGCGGTCACCCGGGAGCAGCTCGGCGACCTGGGCGACCGCCCGGTGGTCGTCGCCGCCGACGAGGGGCTCCAGCACGCCGAGGCCCTCGGGCTGCGGGTCGACCTCGTGGTCGGCGACATGGACTCGGTCGACCCGGGCGCGCTGGCCGCCGCGGACGCCGCCGGGGTGCCGCTGCAGCGCCACCCCGCGGCCAAGGACGCCACCGACCTCGAGCTCGCCCTCGACGCCGCGCTGGCGGCGGAGGTCGACCGGGTGGTCGTCGTCACCGGCACCGGCGACCGGCTGGACCACACGATGGCGGTCGCGCTCACCGTGTCCGCCCCCGACCGGGTGGCGGCCGCCGCCGTCGAGGCGTGGATCGGCCCGGCGCACGTGTGGGTGGTGGCCGGCGAGGCGTCGCTCGCCGGGCGGCCCGGCGAGCTGCTCAGCCTGCTGCCCGCCCACGGCCCGGCCGTGGGGGTCACGACCAGCGGGCTGCTGTACCCGCTGGCCGACGAGGACCTGCCCGCCGGCATCGGCCGGGGCGTGAGCAACGAGTGGGTCGAGGAGGTCGCGACCGTCCGGGTGCGCTCGGGCATCCTGCTCGCGGTGGCGCCCGGCGCCGCGGACGGCGCCCGGGCACCCCGCTGAGCCCCGGTTGGGGCGGCCCGGGGCGAGGTGCCACGATCGCCCCGTGGACGTGACGGCCGACCTCGTGGCTCCCTGCACCCCCGACGAGCTGTTCAGGTGGGTCGACGACCTGGGCCGCTACCCGCAGTGGCTGGAGATCGTCCCGCGGGTGCGCCCGGTCGACCCCCACCCCGACGACCCCGGGCCGGCGTGGTCGGTCGACCTCCGGGGCCGGCTGGGCCCCTTCGCCCGGTCCAAGCGGCTGCGCATGGTGCGGACCGTCCACGAGCCGGGGCGGGTCCGCTTCGAGCGGGCCGAGCGCGACGGCCGCCGCCACGCCCCCTGGGTGCTGACCGCCGAGGTCGGCCCGACCGAGGGCGGCAGCCGGCTGGAGGTGCACCTGCACTACGGCGGCAGCCTGGTCGGCCCGCTGATCGAGCGGCTGCTCAGCGACGAGATCGAGCGCTCACGCCCACGCCTGCTCGCCCTCGTCGGCGCGTGAGCCGCCGGCGGGGCCGTGCGGGGCCCGCGCCGCCCAGCGCCCGTCGCGCCGGTCGAGCACGAGCGGGACGCCGAACAGGCGCCCGAGCGCCTCGGCCGTGAGCACCGCGTCCAGCGGCCCTGCGGCCAGCGCCCGCCCGCCCCGCAGCAGCAGCGCGTGCGTGAAGCCGGGCGGGATCTCCTCGACGTGGTGGGTCACGAGCACGGTCGGCGGGGTGGCCGGGTCGCGCGCGAGCTCGGTCAGGCGGGCCACCAGCTGCTCGCGGCCGCCGAGGTCGAGGCCGGCCGTCGGCTCGTCGAGCAGGACGAGGCCGGGGTCGCCCCAGAGCGAGCGGGCCAGCAGCACCCGCTGGCGCTCCCCGGAGGACAGCGTGCCGAACCGGCGGTCGGCCAGGTGGGCGGTGCCGGTGCGGGACAGCAGCTCGCGGGCCCGGGCGCGGTCGTCGGGGCCGTAGGTGTGCCACCAGGTCTCGAGGGCGGCCTCCCGGGCCGACATGACGACGTCGAGGGCCGGGACGTCGGGGCGCAGCATGTCGGCCAGCGCCGGGCTGACCAGCCCGATGCGGCGCCGCAGCCGCCGCACGTCCACCCGCCCCAGCTCGTGGCCCAGCACCTCGACCCGCCCGGCGGTGGGGTGGAGGTGGAGCGACGCCAACCGCAGCAGCGTCGTCTTGCCGGCGCCGTTGGGGCCGAGCACGACCCAGCGCTCGCCGGGCCGCACGGTCCAGTCGAGCCCGTCGAGCAGCACCACCGGCTCGCCGTCGCCGGCGGCGACGACGCGGACGGCCTCGAGGCGGAGGACGGGATCGGGCAGCACGCCCGGCCACGCTAGGGACCGGGGCCGGCCGGCCGGAAGCCGGCCGGGGGCGGGGGCGCGTTTGGACCCCCACGGGCCGGCCCCCGCTACGGTGACGCCGTGCGCATCGGCATCCTCGGTGGAACTGGTCCGGCGGGCAGGGCGCTGGCGGCCCGGCTCGCGTCGGTGGGCTTCGACGTGGTCGTCGGCTCCCGGTCGAAGTACCGGGCGATGGAGGTCGTCGACAACCTGCTGGAGCAGTGGTCCGACCGCCGCCTCACCATCGGTGCGGGCGACAACGCGACGGCGGCCGACGCCGACCTCGTCGTCATCGCCACGCCGTGGGACGGCGCCACCCAGACCGCCGTGTCGGTCGAGGACCGGCTGCGGGGCAAGGTCGTGGTCTCGATGGCCAACGCCCTGACCAAGCTGGGCAAGGAGTTCCAGCCGCTGGTGCCGCCCCGGGGGTCGGTGGCGGCGAGCGTGCAGGCGGCCGTGCCCCACTGCAAGGTGGCGGCCGCGCTCCACCACGTGCCCGCCAAGGAGCTGGGCGACCTCCGGCACCCGATCGAGAGCGACGTCCTCATCTGCTCCGACCACGAGTCGGCCGTCGAGATCACGAGCGACGTCATCGCCAAGATCCCGAACATGCGGCCGCTCAACGCCGGCGAGCTGGCGATGGCGACGCCCATCGAGTCGTTCACGGCGGTGCTGCTGCAGCTCAACATGCACTACAAGACGCGCGTCGCGGTGAAGCTCACGGGCATCCCCGAGCCGGACGGCGGTGGCGGGGGCCGCACCGACGGGTCCGGCGGGTCGGGGGAGGAGGCGAGCCCCGCGGCGTCGGGCACCGCGGCGTCCGAGGTGGGCGAGACGGCGTGACCCGCGACCGTGCCCGGGGTGCTGGGCCGATGCGATTGCACGACACGGCGCGGGGCGAGGTCGTCCCGTTCACGCCCGGCCGGGTCGTCACCATGTACACCTGCGGCATCACGCCCTACGACGCGACGCACGTCGGGCACGCGGCCACCTACCTGACCTACGACGTCCTGCAGCGGCGGCTGCGCGACCGGGGCCACGAGACCCGGTGCGTCCGCAACGTCACCGACGTCGACGACGACATCCTCCGCAAGGCGCGCGAGCTGGGCGTCCACTACCTCGACCTGGCGGCCGCCGAGACGGCCCGCTTCCAGGACGACATGCGGGCCCTCGGCCTGCTGCCGGCCTGGAGCGAGCCCCGCGCCACCTCGGCCATCGCCGACATCCGGGGCTTCATCGGCATGGTGCTCGACCGGGGCTACGCCTACCGCAGCGGCGGCGCCGTCTACTTCGACGTGTCGCGGTTCGAGCGATTCGGCCAGCTCAGCCACCTGGGCCGCGACGAGATGCTCAAGCTCGCCGCCGAGCGGGGCGGCAACGTCGACGACCCGAACAAGGACGACCCGCTCGACTTCGTCCTCTGGCAGCCCTCGGCCGAGGACGAGCCGTCGTGGGAGTCGCTGTGGGGACCGGGCCGCCCGGGCTGGCACATCGAGTGCTCGGCCCTCGCCCTGCGGGAGCTCGGCACGACCATCGACCTCCACGGCGGGGGCGCCGACCTCATCTTCCCGCACCACGAGTGCGAGGCGGCCCAGTCCGAGGCGGCGACCGGCGAGCCGTTCGTCCGCCACTGGATGCACCAGGCGATGGTGCGCTACCGGGGCGAGAAGATGTCGAAGTCGCTCGGCAACCTCGTCTTCGTCTCCGACCTGCGCCGGGAGTGGGACCCCCGGGCCATCCGCCTGGCGGTGCTGGCCCACCACTACCGGGTCGAGTGGGAGTGGGACGACGGGGTCATGCCGGCCGCCGCCGAGCGGCTCGAGCGCTGGCAGGCGGTGTCCCGCGGCGACGGCGACGCCGCGCTCGACGCCGTGCGGGCGGCGCTGGACGACGACCTGGACACGCCGGCCGCGCTGGCGGCGATCGACGAGGCGGTCGAGGCCGGCCGCGACGTCACGGCCGCGGCGGCGCTGCTCGGCGTCGACCTGCGCCCCGACCGGCCCACCTGACCCCGGACCGTGGTCGGCCACCCGCGTCGGGTGGGATCCACCCGTCGCGCCGGCCCCGGGTCGGCGTAGGCTCCCGGCATGACCGAGGGGGACGTCGACGACGTCCGGCGCTACGGGCGGCTGTACCCGATCGCCCGGGCGGTGCTGACGCCGCTGTTCCGGGCGTGCTGGCGCATCCGCGTCGAGGGCCTCGACCACGTGCCCCGGCAGGGGCCGGCGATCCTGTGCCCCAACCACACCTCGGTCATCGACTCGTTCCTCATGCCCTCGGTCCTGCCCCGGCGGATCACCTTCGTGGGCAAGTCCGAGTACCTGGACGACTGGAAGACGCGGTACCTGTTCCCCGCGCTGGGGATGATCCCGATCGACCGGCGGGGCGGCGACGCCAGCCGCCGGGCCCTCGAGGCGGCGACGAGGGTGCTCGAGCGGGGCGAGCTGTTCGGCATCTACCCCGAGGGCACCCGCAGCCGAGACGGCCGCCTGCACAAGGGCCACACCGGCGCCGCCCGGCTGGCGCTGCGCACCGGGGCGCCGCTCGTCCCGGTCGGCATCATCGGCACCCGCGACATCCAGCCGCCGGGGGCCCGGGTGCCCCGCCCGTTCGCGGCCTGCATCATCCGCTTCGGCCGGCCGATCGACGTCACCCGCCACCGCCACCGGGTCGACGACCGCCTGCTCCTGCGCCAGATCACCGACGAGCTGATGTACGAGGTGCGGGAGCTGACGGGCCAGGAGTACGTCGACGAGTACGCCACCCGCCGGCCCGAGTCGCTGCCGCCCCAGCCCACCGCGGTCGTGGCCGGCAGCGACGGGGGCCGCGGCGCCTCGGCCGCGCTGCAGGGCTCGTCCGCCCCCTGAGCAGGCGGGGGAGCGGTCGCGCGCCGGTCCCCGGGCGGGCCGTCGGGGGTCGCCGCCGAGCGCCCGATCCAGGTTCCGGCGGGGGCCGTGGGGTCGGTAACCTCGGCGCCCATGGCCGAGATCAGAGTGACGCTGCCCGACGGTTCCACGCGCACGGTGGAGCAGGGCGCGACCGCGCTCGACTTGGCCCGCAGCATCGGTCCCCGCCTGGCCCGCGACGCCGTCATCGCCGAGATCAACGGCGAGGAGCGCGACCTCGCCACCGAGCTGCACGACGGCGACCGCGTCGCCATCGTCACGGCCGACAGCGAACGCGGCCTCTACACGATCCGCCACTCGACCGCCCACGTCCTCGCCCAGGCGGTGCTCGACCTCTTCCCGGGGGCCACCTTCGGCATCGGCCCGCCGGTCGAGGACGGCTTCTACTACGACTTCGAGCTGCCCGGGGGCGCGACGTTCGAGCCCGAGGACCTCGAGCGCATCGAGGCCCGCATGCGGGAGATCATCGCCGAGCGGCAGCCGTTCGTGCGCGACGAGCTGCCCGCCGACGAGGCCCGCAAGATCTTCGCCGACCACCCCTACAAGCTCGAGATCATCGACGACGCCTCGACCGACCCCATGTCGGGCACCGGGGACCGGGGCGAGGTCCGCACCTACGAGAACCCGCCGGCGAAGCCCAAGGAGCACCCGCCGTTCCACGGCCGGCCGGGGTTCATCGACCTGTGCCGGGGCCCCCACGTCCCCGACACGGGCACGCACCTCGGGCACTTCAAGCTCATGCGCGTCGCCGGCGCCTACTGGCGGGGCGACGAGACCAAGCCGCAGCTCCAGCGCATCTACGGCACGGCCTGGCACAGCCGCGCCGCCCTCGAGGAGCACCTCCACCGGCTGGAGGAGGCGGCCCGGCGCGACCACCGCAAGCTGGGCGTCGAGCTCGACCTGTTCCACTTCCCGCCGCTCGTCGGCAGCGGGCTGCCCGTCTACCACCCGAAGGGCGGCCTGGTCCGGAAGCTGATGGAAGACTACAGCCGGGCCGAGCACGAGCGGGCGGGCTACCAGTTCGTCTACACGCCGCACATCGCGAAGGCCGACCTCTTCGCCATCAGCGGCCACCTCGACTGGTACGCCGAGGGGATGTACCCCCCGATGGAGCTCGACGAGGGGCAGGCGTACTACCCCAAGCCGATGAACTGCCCCATGCACATGCTCATCTACGGGGCCCGCCAACGGTCCTACCGCGAGCTGCCGCTGCGGCTGTTCGAGTTCGGCACGGTCTACCGCTACGAGAAGTCCGGCGTCGTCCACGGCCTGCTCCGGGCCCGGGGCTTCACGCAGGACGACTCGCACATCTTCTGCACCAAGGAGCAGCTCGGCGACGAGCTGGAGAGCCTGCTCGCCTTCGTGCTCCGGCTGCTGCGCGACTACGGCTTCGACGAGTTCGAGGCCGAGCTGGCCACCCGGCCCGACAAGTTCGTCGGCGACCCGGACGACTGGGACGACGCCGAGGCCCAGCTGCGGCGGGCCGTCGAGGCCGCGGGCATCCCGTACGTCGTGGCCGAGGGCGAGGGCGCCTTCTACGCGCCGAAGATCGACGTCCACGTGCGGGACGCCATCGGCCGGCGCTGGCAGCTGTCGACGCTGCAGGTCGACTTCCAGTTCGCCGACCGCTTCGACCTCACCTACGTGGGCCCGGACAACCAGCGGCACCGGCCGTGCATCATCCACCGGGCGCTGTTCGGGTCGTTCGACCGCTTCTTCGGCGTGCTGCTCGAGCACACGGCCGGCGCCCTGCCGGCCTGGCTGGCCCCGGTGCAGGCCCAGGTCCTGCCCGTGCGCTCCGACCACGAGGAGCACGCCCGCCGGCTGGTCGAGCGCCTGCGGGCCGAGGGCTTCCGGGCCGAGGCCACCGACGCCGACGAGCCCCTCGGCGCCCGCATCCGCCGGGCCAAGCTCGACAAGGTCCCGCACGTGCTCGTGGTCGGCGACGACGACGTGGCCAACGACACCGTCGGCGACAACCCCCGGGGCGGCGAGGTCGAGCGCGACCTGCCGGTCGCCACGTTCATCGAGCGGCTCCGGGCCGAGATCGAGTCGCACGCCCCATGACGGCATCGGACGCGTGCTCCGCCGAGGGCCGGCCGGCCGAGGGCGGCGAGGGAAAGGAGGCGGCCCGCCGGGCCATGGACCGCATGTGGGCCGGGTGGCGCGCGGAGTACGTGGCCGCCGCGGGCAACGGCGCGCTGGCCGGCGAGGGGTCGATCTTCCGCCGCATCCTCGACTCGGGCCTGCCCGACGAGGAGACCCACGTCGTGTGGCGGGGGGAGCTCACCTTCGCCATCCTCAACGCCTACCCCTACACGAGCGGCCACCTGCTGGTGATGCCCTACCGCGAGGTGGCCGAGCTCGAGGACCTCACCGACGACGAGGCGGCCGAGCTGTGGGCGGCGGTGCGCGACGCGGTCGTGGCCGTCAAGCGCGCCTACTCGCCCCACGGCATCAACATCGGCGTGAACCTGGGCGAGGCCGCCGGGGCCGGGGTGCCGTCCCACCTGCACGTCCACGTGCTGCCCCGGTGGGGCGCGGACTCGAACTTCATGACCGCGGTCGCCGAGACCCGGGTCCTGCCCGTTATAAACATTTGCCGCGGCCGCCACTACACCACTTAGATCTCTGGTGGTGG
>PKRH01000200.1 GCA_017577565.1 Thermoanaerobacterales bacterium
GGCCCGGGCCGCCGAGGCCGCGACCCGGGCCGACGAGGCGGTCGAGGCCCACCGGGCGGCGCGGGCCGCGCTCGACCGGGCCCGCAAGGACGAGGCGGCGGCCGTCCAGGCGCTGGATGCGCACCAGCGCACGCTGGCGGCGGCGACCGCCGCCCGGGAGCGGGCCGCCCGCGACCGCGAGGAGGTGCTGGCCGAGCTCGACCTGCTCGCCGAGCAGCGGGCCGCGGCCGCCGAGCGCCTGGCCCGTGACCGCGAGCGGGCCGAGGCCCTCGCCGCCGAGCTGCCCGAGCTGGAGGCCGAGGAGGCGGCCCGGCGGGAGCGGGCCCGGGCGATGGCCGAGGCCCGGCGCCGGCTCGAGGCCCGGGCGGCCGAGGTGGCCGACCGGCTGGCCGAGCTCGACAAGCGGCGCCCCCGCCTCGCCGACCGCGACGCCTACCTCCGCCGGCGGCTCGCCGAGGTCGAGCAGCGCCTGGCCGGCTCCGTCGAGGCCCGCCGCCGGGCCGAGGCCCGCCGGGGCGAGCTGGAGGCCGCCGAGCGGGCCCTCGACCGCCTCGCCGCGCTCGTGCGCGACCGGCTCGCCGTCCTCGAGCGGCACCACGCGGCGATGACCGAGCGGCGCCGGCGCGAGACGTCCGCCCAGCGGGAGCTGGCGGCGCGGCTCGACGGCCTGCGGGGCGAGCGGGCGGCGGCCGAGCGCTCCCTCGCCGAGCTGCGCGAGCGCCTCCAGCGCACCGAGGTGGAGGAGGCCGAGGTCCGGCTGCGGCTGGAGCAGGCCATCGAGCACTGCCGCACGCAGCTCGACGTCGAGCCCGAGGCCGCGGTGGCCGCCCCGGCGCCCGACCTGCCCGACGGGGTGACGCCGGCCGCCCGGGTGCGGGAGCTCGAGCGGGAGCTGCGGGTCATGGGCCCCGTGAACCCCCTGGCCCTCGAGGAGTACGAGGCGCTGGCCGAGCGGCACGACTTCCTCACCGAGCAGCTCGAGGACATCAAGAAGAGCCGCCGGGAGCTGACGAAGGTCATCCGGGCGATCGACGAGGAGATCGTGCGGGTCTTCAGCGCCGCCTTCGCCGACGTGAGCGAGAACTTCGAGCAGCTGTTCGCCACCCTGTTCCCGGGGGGCGTCGGGCGGCTGCGGCTGACCAACCCCGACGACCTCCTGAACACCGGCATCGAGGTCGAGGCCAAGCCGTCGGGCAAGAACGTCAAGAAGCTCTCGCTCCTCTCCGGCGGCGAGCGGTCGCTGACCGCGCTGGCGTTCCTGTTCGCCGTGTTCCGCAGCCGGCCCTCGCCCTTCTACGTCATGGACGAGGTCGAGGCGGCGCTCGACGACGTGAACCTGCACCGCTTCCTCGACCTGGTCAACGAGTTCCGCCGGGAGGCGCAGCTGATCATCGTGAGCCACCAGAAGCGCACGATGGAGGCCGCCGACTGCCTCTACGGCGTCACGATGCAGCCGGGCGGGTCGTCGAAGGTCGTCAGCGAGCGGGTCGGCGCCGGCGCCTGAGCCCGGGGTGCGGGCCGGCGCCGGCGCGTCCGGCGGTCACGAGCACCCGCCGGTCACGGCAGCCGCTGCGCCCACAGCAGGGACGCCGTCCCGGCGGCCGCCAGCAGCAGGAGCGCGCCGCCGAGGAACCAGCCGCTGACGTCGCGCTCCTCCTCCTCGTAGCCGACGACCCGGCCGATGTCGCTGTAGGCCTCGCTCAGCTGGGCGTGCGAGCCGGCCTCGAACGCCCGCCCCCCGGTGGCGGCGGCGATCTCGGCCAGGGGCTCGGGCGCCACCGGCACGGGCTCGGTGCCGCCGAAGCCGTCGTCGATGACGCCGTTCGGCGTGCCGAAGGCGATGGTGTCGACCGGGACGCCCGCCTCGGCGGCCGCGGCGGCGGCCTCCTCGTTGCTGCGGCCGACCGTCGTCTCGCCGTCGGACATGAGGACGACGCGGGCGGGGGGCCGCTCGCCGTCCTCCCCGCCGGGCGCCATCTCGATGGCGTCGAGGGCGGTGAAGATGGCCTCGCCGATGGCCGTCGACTCGCCCAGCTCCATCGCGTCGATGGCGTCGAGCACCGCCTCGCGCTCGCCGCCCGGCGGGACGGCGATCGTCGTCGTGCCGTTGAAGGTCACGAGGGCGACGTCGATGTCCTCGGGCAGCGACTCGACGAAGTCGCGGGCGGCGTCCTGGGCGACCTCCAGCCGGCTGGGGGGCACGTCGTCGGCCTCCATCGACAGCGAGGTGTCGATGGCGAGGACGACGACCGCCCGCTCCTTCGCCACCCGGGTCGCCCGGACCGGCTGCGCGTAGGCCACGACGAGCAGGGCCAGGGCCAGGAGGTAGGCGACCGCCGGGGCGTGCCGGCGCCAGCGCGGCGGGCGGGGCGCCACGACGTCGAGCATCTCGACGCTGGTGAACCGCAGCAGGTTGCGGCGCTGCTGGAGCGAGACCGCCACCCAGCCGCCGGCCAGGGCCCCGACCCCGACCAGCAGGAGCAGCCGCTCCGGGGCGAGGAACCTCACGGCCGGCCTCCCGCGCCGCCGGCCGCCGCGCGGCGGAGGTGGGCCAGGCGTCGGGGCCGCTCGGCGAGCCATCGCACGAGCGCGGCGGTGGGGTCGCCGTCGGTCCGCAGCACGAGGTGGTCGGCGCCGCAGCCCCGCAGGGCGCGGGCGGTGGCGGCCCGGCGGGCCCGGGCGGCCGCGGCGTACCGGGCCCGCAGCACCGGGTCGTCGGTGCGGACCTCCCGCACGGCCCCGGTCTCGACGTCGCCGACGACCACCGTGCCCACGTCGGGGAGGTCGAGCTCCCGGGGGTCGAGCACCTCGACGGCGAGGACCTCGTGGCGGGCGGCCAGCGACCGCAGCGCCGGCACCCACGTCCCGGGGCCCGCGAAGTCGGAGAGCACGGCCACGAGGCCCCGGCGCCCGGCGGTGCGGGCCGCCCGGTCGAGGGCGTGGTCGAGGTCGGGCCCGGGCCGGGCGACCGCCGGGTCGCGGTCGGGGAGGGGGGCGTGGGCGACGGCGTCGAGCAGCGCCCGGGCGTGGTCGGCGCCGGCCCGGGGCGGGAAGGTGGCGACGCCCTCGTGGGTGAGGACGTGGGCGCCGACCCGGTCGCCGGCCCGGGAGGCCAGCACGACCAGCGCCCCGGCGGCCGCGACCACCAGGTCCCGCTTCGTGCAGCGGGCCGTGCCGAAGTCGGTGGAGGGCGAGAGGTCGACGACGAGCCACGAGGTGGCCTCGCGCTCGGCCACCGCGTCGCGGACGTGGGGCACCGTCGTGCGGGCGGTGACGTTCCAGTCCATGCGGCGGGGGTCGTCGCCGGGGACGTACCGGCGGCTCTCGGCGGGCT
>PKRH01000201.1 GCA_017577565.1 Thermoanaerobacterales bacterium
GCCGGCGCCGCCCTCCGGTGCTCGCCCGGCACCGCCGCCCGGTCGCCCCGGGGGGCCGACCTCCGGCCCCTACCAGACGGTCACCGGCCACCACAGCTCGGGCGGGTACCCGGCGGTCGGCGGCAGCCGGCCGGCGAGCCTGGCCGAGGACCGCACGGTGTGGATCGTGCTGGGCGTCATCGCCGCGGTCGCCCTGGTCGTCATCCTCGTCGTGGCGATCAGCGGCGGCTAGCCCTCGTCCCGCGGCCGAGGGCGGGCCCGGCCACCGGCGCCGGGCCCGTCAGGTGCGGATCTCGACCGGCGCCCGGACCTCGTCGGCGGCGAACGCCGGCCACCGCTCGCGGCTCTTGACCGCCAGCTTGTGCAGCAGCTTCACCGCCTCGGGGTCCTCGTCCGCGGGCCGGGCGATGATCGACCCGTCGTCGATCATGCGGGTGATGATCTCCCGGCCCAGCTCGGTGCGGACGATCGTCAGGGTCCAGTCGTTGTCCTTGCCGATGCCGCCGGTCGAGATGTCGGCGTGCTCGGCGGCGAAGTCGGGGCAGTGGTTGCAGCCCTCGCGCGTCCAGGCGTGGCACTCCTTCAGCGGGATCTCGTGGTAGCTGCCGTCCCGCATCCAGATCTGGAACACGCCCTTGATGTTCATCTTGATGATGTCGCGGGTGGCCAGCCCGTACTTGGTCTCGAAGAGCTCCTCGAAGATCGAGTCGTCGAAGGTCTTCGAGCACAGCAGGCCGATGTTGAAGATGATCGGCTTGCCGACCTTCCCCGCCTTGCGGCTCCACATCACCGGCGGCACCGACGCCTGGCACGACATGCCCACCAGCGCGAGGCGCGTGTAGCCGGCCTCGAGCGCCCTGGGGAGCGCGAGCGTGTTGGCCGAGTACGTGTACCGGCTGCCTGCCGACTCGAGCACCTGCTCCTTGGTGGCCGCGACGCCGGGCACCGCCTTCCAGGTCGTGCCGTCGCCCTCGAGGAACGACGTGAGGGCGGCGTCGATGTAGTCGTTCTCCATCGCCCAGATGAGGAGCGCGGAGACGAAGCCGCCGTCCTGCCCCATGCGGTGCACCATGTCGTCGCTCGCCCGCGTGAGCAGGATGTCCTGGTAGATGCCGGCCGGCTCGTCGGGCCGCCGGGTGCGGGCGAACAGGTGCTCGTCGGCCTGCGGCTCCCAGGACCGGAAGCGGGGGCAGGCCCGGGTGCAGGTGGTGCAGCCCTTCTCGCCGTGGACGCAGTTGCCGGGGCCCAGCTCCTCCTCGAGGTGGAACGGCTTGTAGGCGCCCGGTTCGTGCGTGTAGCCGATCACGTCGTGCGGGCACGACACCACGCAGCCGGCGCACCCGGTGCAGAGGCCGGTCTGGATGACCTCGGAGTAGAGCTCCTTCCACTGGGCGGTCCAGCGGGCGGGCTTCGCGGGTGCGTTCGTGGCAGGCGCGTCGTCGGTCACGGCCATGCACCCGACGCTAGTGGCGCGCCGCCGCGACGGGCGAGGCCGGCGGCGGGCGGGTGCGGACGCCCGGGAGGCCACCACGCTGGGTAGCCTCGATGCCACATGCACCCGCCACGGCACCTGCGTGCCGACCGGGGCACGGCGGCCGGCTCCCGGCGGAGGCGCCGCACGTGGCGCCAGCGCCTCGTCCTGACCACGGGGTGCCTGCTCAGCGTGGCCCTGCTGGCGGCCGCGGGCTTCGCCACCTACGGCATGATCCGCTGGTACGGCGTCGACCGGGTCGACCTCGACCTCGAGCGGGCCGCCGAGGGCGAGCCGGTCAACATCCTGGTCATCGGCAGCGACAGCCGGGCCGGCGAGGGCTCGGCCGAGCAGGCGGCGGTCCCCGGCAAGCGCACCGACACGATCATCGTCGTGCGGCTCGACCCCCAGGCGGACACCGTCGCCGCGCTGTCGTTCCCCCGCGACCTGTGGCTGCCCATCGCCGGCCGGGGCGAGTCGGCCCGCATCAACTCGGCCTACGGCGGCGAGGGCGAGGAGCAGGTCCTCATCGACACGCTGACCGAGAACTTCGGCATCCCGATCCACCACTGGATCGAGGTCGACTTCGAGGGGTTCCGGCGGCTGGTCGACGCCCTCGGCGGCGTGACCCTCTACTTCGACCGGGCGCTGCGGGACGAGGCGTCGGGCCTCTACGTCACCGAGCTGGGCTGCGTGACCCTCGACGGCGAGCAGGCGCTCGCCTACGCCCGCTCCCGGCACGCCGAGTACCACACCGAGGACGGGTGGGTCGCCGACCCCCAGTCCGACCTGTCCCGCATCGTGCGGCAGCAGAACCTCATGTCGGCGGCCCTGGACGAGGCCCTCGACCAGGTCACCAACCCCGTCCGGCTGCGGGAGCTCATCGACATCGGCACCGACAGCGTGACCATCGACGACCGGCTCGGGCTCGGCGACGTCCGGGACCTGGTCGAGCAGTTCCGGGACATCGACGGCGACCGTTTCGTCACCTACTCGCTGCCGGTCGTGCCCCGGCCCGGCGACGAGGCCGCCACCGTCGTCGTCGACGAGGCGGCCGCCGAGCCGGTCCTGGCGGTGTTCCGGGGCGGGGAGCCGCTGGAGGTCGACCCGGCGCGGGTCGAGGTGCACGTCCGCAACGGCACGGCGGCGGACCCGGACCGGGCGCAGGGGCGGCTGGCCACCGAGGTGACCCGGGCGCTCGCCGAGATCGGGTTCGAGACCGGCCCGCCGGCCGACGACGACGAGGTCCACGAGCACACGACCGTGCGCCACGCCCCGGGCCAGGTCGACCACGCCCGGGCGGTCGCCCGGTACCTCGACGGCGGCGTCCTGCTGGAGGAGGACCCCGACCTGGAGCCGGGGCAGGTGGTGCTGATCGCCGGGCTCGACTTCCCCGGCGTCCGCACCGAGCCGTTCCCGCTGGACGACCTGCCCGCCCCGCCCGATGCCGGTCCGGTCGGGGCGACGGGCTCGACCGGGGCGGAGGCGACCACCACCACGACCCTGCCCGAGCCCACCTCCACCACCACGCCGGCCCAGGTCGGGGCCGTCCCCGAGGGAGCCTGCTGAGCGCGAGGCCCGTGCCGGTCGGTGACCGGAGTAGCGTGGCGCCGACATGCCGGGCGACCGCTGGGACGACACTCGCTGGGACGCCGCCGCCCCGCCACGCCCCCGGGATCCCTCCCGGTGGGCCGCGCCCGCGCCCCGCGGCGGTGACGGGCCCGGCGGGCGAACGGCCAACGGGCGCGTCCCCCCGTCGGGCCGCCGGGCGACCGCCCCGTGGGCCTCCGACGTCGCCGGCCAGGCCCGGCCCACCCGGCGCGACCCCCGGCTCCGCCCCGGGC
>PKRH01000025.1 GCA_017577565.1 Thermoanaerobacterales bacterium
GCTGGTCGTGTGGGGCCTGCTGCTCGGCGTCGTCGTGCTGGTGGCCGCCGGCCTCGACCGGGAGGGTCGCGTGGCCCCCCGGCTGTGCGGGGCGGCGATCGCGCTCGCCGCGCTGGCGCTGCACGTCGGGTCGGCGAACGACTACTTCGGCGAGGAGCTGTCCCCCGCCGACCCCGGGCCCGCCGTGTGGGCCGGGGCCGTGGGCCTGCTGCTGGTGGCGGTGGGCTGCGCCGTCGGCACCCGCGACGAGCGCGTGCCGGCTCGGGTCTGAACGGCGCGGGCGAGCCCGGGCCGTCCGCGGCTCAGCCGGGCACGAACGCCTCGACCGGCGGGGCCACGTACCACGCGCTGGCGTGGCAGCTCGAGATGTCGGTGAGGCGGTCGCGCACCCCGTCGCCGATGCCGACCATGCGTTCCAGCATCCTGGCGAGCCGGTCGACATCGGGGCTGAAGGCCACGAACTCGAGCCCGTGCTCGAGCACGCCGCCGTAGGCGACCGACCGCCGGAAGATCTGCAGCTCCTCGCCGTGCTCGTCGTCGATCGAGACCCGGCTGATGTGGGCACGCGGCGAGCGCCGGTCGCGGGGGATCGCCTCGCCGGTCAGCCGGTTGCGGCCGATCACCTGGTCCTTCTCCTCGTCGTCGAGCGCCTGGAAGGCCGCCAGGTCGTGCACCCAGTGCTGGACGAGCACGACGCTGCTGCCGGCGCCGGGCCGGCCCTCGGGGACGGCGACCAGCTCGATGGCCCGGTCCACCGGGGGGTTCTCGGTGCCGTCCTCGAAGCCGGTCAGGTCGCGGCTGGCCTGGTAGGTGAAGCACGGCCGCTCGACGGCGACGGTGGCCACCCCCTGGAGGCACTCGTCGGTCGCCAGCGCGACGTCGAACACCGCGTCCGGCTGGGCCGAGTGCAACCACACCCACAGGTCGTGCTGGTCGGCGGGGATGCAGGTCCCGTCCGGGCCCTCCAGGGTCTCGAACGGGCCCACACCCTCGGGCAGCCACCTGGGGGCGATGCGCGCGCACAGCTCGCTGCCGAGGCCCACGACGATGTTGACGCCGGCGATCGTCGTCGCGTGCTCGCGGATGCGCTGCAGCGCGCCGAGCACCTCGGGCGCCGGCGCGTCGGGGGCGACGTCGAAGTGCAGGTGGTGGTGGGACCGGGTGCCGACGGCGAAGATCCCGGGCTGGAGCGTGGGTCGCATGGCCGTCATCCAACCACGGGTCGCGCACCGCGCGCGACGGCGCCCGGCCCGACCCGAGGTGGGGCCGGGCGGGCGCCGAGGCGGTGTCGCGGCCGTCGGGCGGGCGGCCGGGTCAGGACCCCTGCTGGTCGTCCTGCTGCAGGATGGCGGACACCTCGAACTCGAGGGTGACCTTCTCGCTCACGAGCACGCCGCCGGTCTCGAGGGGCGCGTTCCAGGTGAGGCCCCAGTCCTTGCGGTTGACGACGACGCTGCCCTCCAGGCCGAGGCGGGTGTTGCCGAAGGGGTCGACGGCCGTGCCCGTGTACTCGAGGTCGAAGGTGACCGGCCGGGTGATGCCCTTGATGGTGAGGTCGCCGGTCACCCGGTAGGTCGTGTCGTCCACCTGCTCGACCGCCGAGCTGCGGAACTCGATGGTCGGGTGGTTCTCCATGTCGAAGAAGTCGTTGCTGCGCAGGTGGGCGTCGCGGTCGGCGTTCCGGGTGTCGATGCTCGCGGCCTGGATCGTGAGCGACAGGTGGGACCGCGACGGGTCCTCGGCGTCGAAGTAGCCGGTGCCCTCGTACTCGTTGAACGAGCCCCGGACCTTCGTGACCATCGCGTGCCGGGCCACGAAGCCGATGCGGCTGTGGGCGGGGTCGATGGCGTAGGTGCCGGTGGGGGCCCTGGTGATGGTGGCGTCGCTCATGGTCTGTCTTCCTCCGTGGCGGGACGAGTTCGATGACGTGTCAACCACTAGGGTGCCGGCAGATCGGTGACATGTCAACCTTCTTCCCCTATCCTGGCGCCATGACCGAGGTCCGGTGGCTCGACGAGCGCGAGGCGCGCGCCTGGCGCGCCCTCCAGGCCGTGCAGCTGCGCCTGACCTCGCAGCTGAGCCGCGAGCTGGCAGCCGACTCCGAGCTCTCCTACCCCGACTACACGGTCCTCGTCGTGCTCACCGACCAGCCGGACGGCCGGCTCCGCGCCTACCAGCTCGGACGGGAGCTCGGCTGGGAGAAGAGCCGGGTCTCGCACCACGTCTCGCGCATGGAGGCCCGGGGGCTCGTCCGCCGCGAGCGCTGCCCCAGCGACCAGCGGGGCGCCTACGTGGTCGTGACCGAGCGGGGCCGCGCCGCCATCGAGGCCGCGGCGCCCGGGCACGTGGCCGCCGTGCGCCGCTACTTCGTCGACCGGCTGACGCCCGAGCAGCTCGACGCCCTGGCCGAGATGATGACCACCGTGCTCGAGGGCCTGGAGGCCGCGTGCGAGGGCGACTGCGACGGCCACACCGGCATCGCGCGAGGAGGACGGCGATGACCGCACCGTCGGGGGCGCTCGCCCCCGTGGCCTTCCTCGGCCACGGCAACCCGATGAACGCGCTGGAGCGGAACCGCTACACCGAGGCGTGGCGGGCCTTCGGCGAGAGCGTCCCCCGCCCCCGGGCCGTGCTCGTCGTGTCCGCGCACTGGTACATCAACGCCACGGCGGTCACGGCGATGGCCCGGCCCCGGACGATCCACGACTTCTACGGCTTCCCGGACGAGCTGTTCGCCGTGCAGTACCCGGCGCCCGGCGACCCCGAGCTGGCCGAGGAGGTCGCCGACCTCCTGCACCCCACCTGGGTCGGCCTCGACGCCGACAGCTGGGGCCTCGACCACGGCACCTGGTCGGTGCTCGTCCACGCCTTCCCCGAGGCCGACGTGCCGGTGCTGCAGCTCTCCGTCAACGCCCAGAAGCCGCTCGAGCACCACCTCGAGCTCGGCGCCGCGCTCGCGCCGCTGCGGGAGCGCGGTGTCGTGATCGTCGGCAGCGGGAACGTCGTGCACAACCTGCGGCTGGTCGACTGGTCGCAGCCCGACCTGGCCTTCCCCTGGGCGCGGGACTTCGACGAGGAGGTGCGGGAGGTCATGGCCTCGTCGCCCGCCGACGTCCTGCGGGTGGTCCGCCACGAGGCCTACCGGCTCGCCGTGCCGACGCCCGACCACTTCATCCCCCTGCTCTACGTGGCCGGCCTGGCGAGCGCCGCCGGCCGCCCCGCCGTCCCGCTGGTCGAGGGGTACGCGATGGGGTCGCTGTCGATGACCGCCTACGCCGTCGACGACCACGCCCCGGCCGAGGTCGAGCCCGAGCCGGGGGCGCCACCGCTCGACGGCACCCCGGCCGACGCGTCGAACATCTGAGCCGGGCTCCCGTCAGAGCCGGGCGAGCGTCTCGGCGACGAACCGCTCGGCGCCGGCCTTGTCGACCCCCGCGGTCGTGAGCGGCCCGTCCTCGGGCTCGGCGTCGAGCAGCGCGAGCAGCAGGTGCTCGGTGCCGATGTAGTTGTGCCCGAGCCGGAGCGCCTCGCGGAGCGTCAGCTCGAGCACCTTGCGGGCCTCGAGGCCGTAGGGGACGAGCCCCTCCCGCGGCTCGCCGGGGGGCGGCAACGCGGCGGTGGCCAGCTCGCGGACCGCGTCCAGCGTCGTGCCGGCGTCCTCGATGGCGCGGGCGGCGATGGCCTCGGGCTGGGTGAGCAGCCCGAGGACGAGGTGGGCCGGCGCGACCTCGGGGTGGCCGGCCCGGCGGGCGTGGTCGTGGGCGGCCAGGACGGCCTGCCTCGCCCGGGGCGTGAACCGGGCGAAGTCGGTGTGGGCGTCGAGCTCGGTGATGTCCCCGGGGGCCTTGGGCAGGAAGCGCTTGCGGGCCGCCTGCTTGGTCACGCCCATCGCCCGGCCGATGTCGGTCCACGACGCCCCGGCCCGGCGGGCCTGGTCGACGAAGTGCCCGATCAGGTGGTCGGCCAGCTCGCCGAGGTGGTCGGCCACCTCCATCGCGCTCTGCAGCTGGGCCAGGACGTCGTCGTGCGCCCCCCGGATCGCCTCGATGAGGTCGTCGAGGCGGATCGGGACGGGGTTCCCCTGCGGTGCCATGCGACAACCCTAGGTTGTCGATCTGCTGGCGACAACCCTGGGTTGTCGCTCGCCCCCGGACGGGCCACGGGTTCGTGAACGTCAGCCTGTGGCGGGGCAGCTGGTGCGCCGAGACGTTCCACCTGTCGCCGGCAGGCGCCGCCGAGCTGGTGTCGTTCCTGGTCCCGTCGTTCGCGGCGTCCGTGCCCCAGCCGCAGGGGGAGGCGCCGCGCCTGCGCGCCGTCCCGCCGTCCCGCGGCCGGCCGGCGCGGCCGCGCCCGCCGCTCGCGGACCGGCTCCGCGCCCGCGTCGCCGACGCCCTCGAGCGCACCGCCGCGGCGGTGCGCCCCCGTCCTGAGGCGGCCCCCGGGCGGATCGCGCCCGGGCCCCGGACGCGGTGACGACCAGCCCGGGGCGGCTGGTCGTCGGTGGTGGTCGGGACCGGCGTCGATCCGGTGACCTTCCGCTTTTCAGGCGGACGCTCTGCCAACTGAGCTACCCGACCAAGCGCTCCGCCCCCGGCCGGGGGCGGAGCGGTGGCGGTCCCGACGGGATTTGAACCCGCGGCCTCCGGCTTGACAGGCCGGCGTGCACTCCAAACTGCACCACGGGACCTCGATCTCGGTTGTCAAGTGTGCACCCCCAACGGGATTCGAACCCGTGTTACCGCCTTGAAAGGGCGGCGTCCTAGGCCGCTGGACGATGGGGGCTCGAGCCGCCGCGGGAGCGGCCCAACACACTAGCAGCCCCCCGCCCGCTGCCAAATCGGGTGGTCAGGGGCCCGCACGGGAGCGGGCCCCGCCCGCCGGCCACTAACCTGCCGCCCCCATGGACCGGTTCGGGATCGTGGCAGCCGCCCTGGTCGGGGCGGTGGCGCTGGCGGGGTGCGCGGGCGACAGCGCCGCCTCGCCGTCGGGCAGCACCGTCGCCCCCACCGATCTCCCGGCCTGCGAGGACGTCTACGTCGAGGGCGCGGTCATCGACAACGAGAACTTCGGCCTCGCGTGCACCCGGGGCGACGAGCTGCTCTCGCCCCGCCCGGTGCGGCTCGAGTGCAAGGACGGCCGCGAGCTGCTGTTCAACGAGCTGGCCTGGGGCTACTTCGGCGAGGGCATGCACATCACGCCCGAGGACGATCCGTCCAAGGTGCCCGAGGCCGAGGTCGACGAGTGCCTCGGCATCACCTGAGCCCCGACCGCCCGGCCCGCGCGGCTCAGCTCTCGGCGGCCGGCGGCAGGTCGGCGCTCAGCACGTCGACGACCTGCGACAGCAACCAGCCCAGGAACTCGTAGACCGCGTAGGCCGGCGCCATCGGGTCGGACGGGTCGAGCGCCGGCGGCTCCTCGTCGACGTCGAGCCGGGTGCCGAGCACCAGCCGGAGGGCGTTGAGCGTGGTCATCCACGCCGTCATCCCGCCCTCGTCGAGCTCGCGGCCGTCGAGGCTCTGCTCGACCGTGTCGAGGGCGGCCAGCCGCTGCTCGAGCAGCGTGTCCCGGGTCAGCACCTGGTAGCCGGCGTCCCGCTCGGCGTCGTCGGGGTAGGCCGGCGGGAACAGCCGGCGCACCGCCGGGTCGTCGGTCGAGGCCAGCAGCTGCTCGCGGAGCTGGCCGACGAGGTCGGCCACGAGGGCCCGCTCGTTCGGGCGCAGCTTGACCTGGTAGCGCCCCGGCCCCCGGCGCCTGGCCCGGTCGCGGTCGAACAGCACGGTCAGTCCTGCTGCATGGTGGCCCAGAGCCCGTGCTCGTGCAGCCGGAACACGTCGAGCTCGGCCTTCTCGCGGGTGCCGCTGGACACCACCGCCCGGCCCTCGTAGTGCACCTGCAGCATGAGCTTCTCGGCGACCTCGTAGGGGTAGCCGAACAGCTTCTGCAGGACGAAGGTGACGTAGGACATCAGGTTGATGGGGTCGTTCCAGACGATGACGACCCAGGGCCGGTCGGGGTCCGCGTCGGTGTCGCCGACCGGCTGGTCGGTCTCGACGGGGGCGGTCGCAGGACCGGCGGTCACCACGGGTCCCATTGTCGCGCGCCGGGGGTCACGTCGTCGCCGGGTGGGCACCCGCACCCCGCCCCGGGGCGGCCGGCTGGGCGGCGCTCGCACCCAGCGCCGCCCCCCGGTCGGCGGGCAGCGCGCCCGGCTCCTCGGCCCCGGCCCCGGCCGGCTCGGACAGCGCCAGCCACAGGCGCAGCACGGCGAGCCACACGAGGAGGGCGCCGAGCACGTGGAAGCCGACGAGCCAGGCGGGGATGCCGGCGAAGTACTGCCAGTAGCCGAGGGCCCCCTGGGCGACGATCACCCCCAGCAGCTCGTGGGTGCGGCGCACGACGCCCGGGCCGGCGTCGCCCCGCCGGGCCCGGTGGGCGACGTAGAGGGTCAGGGCGAGGAAGAGCACCATCGACACGCCGTGGGCCCGGGCGACGTCGTCGATCGCCAGGTCGAGTCGGTCGGCCCGCTCGTCGCCCGCGTGCGGCCCGCTGCCGGTCACGATCGTCCCGCTCACCAGCACCAGCCCGGCCGCGACGGTGAGCGCCCGCACGGCCGCGACGAACCGGGGGGTGGCGGTGGCCCGGCGGGGGCGGTCGGGCGCCCGGTCGTCGCCCGTGCGGGCGTAGAGCTGGAGGCCGCTCCAGATGGCCCCGAGGGCCAGCACGAAGTGGGCGATGACCGAGACCGGGGCCAGGTGCAGCCACACGACGAGCGCGCCGACCAGCCCGTTGCCGGCGATCCAGGCGAAGGTGGCCAGCGCCCAGCGGACGAGGTCCGAGCGGCGGGGGTCGCGGCGGAGGGCGCCGACGACCGCGGCCACGCCGAGCAGCCCGACGGCCGCGTTGACCAGCCGGTTGGTGAACTCGACCATGGCGTGGCCGTCGCTGGCCGAGCGGGGGGTGAAGCTGTCGGGCTCGCAGTTGGGCCAGGTGGAGCAGCCCAGGCCCGAGCCGGTCAGGCGCACGACCGCGCCGATGACGCTGACGGCGACCAGCGACACCAGCAGCGCGAGCGCGACGCGCCGGAGGACGGGGGGAGGGACGCGGAGGGGCCGCACGGGCTCCCAGGCTACGGCCGGGGCCACCGCGTGGCCGAACGGAGACGGGCCGCGGCCCCGCGCCGGTGACCATGGTCCCTCGGGGGTGGGCCCTTTGGCCCGCCCCGAACGGCCGGGCGTAGGCTCCCCGGTGTTGTGTTGACCGCCGTGGACCCCCCTGTGCGCTCCCTGCGCACCCGGATCGGCGCCTACGTCGCGCTGACGAAGCCCCGCATCATCGAGCTCCTGCTGGTCACCACGGTGCCGACCATGATCGTCGCCGAGCGGGGCCTGCCGTCGCCGTGGCTGGTGCTGGCCACGGTCGTCGGGGGCACGGCGGCCGCGGGTGGCGCCAACGCCATGAACATGGTCGCCGACCGCGACATCGACAAGGTGATGAAGCGGACGCGCCACCGCCCGCTGGCCACCGGCGCGGTCACGCCCCGGGCGGCCCTCACCTTCGCCATCGCCCTCGAGGTGGCGGCCTTCGCCCTCCTGTGGGGCACGGTCAACCTGCTGTCGGCCGTGCTCGCGGTGTCGGCGTGCCTCTTCTACGTCTTCGTCTACACGCTGTGGCTGAAGCGGACCTCGACGAGCAACATCGTCATCGGCGGCGCCGCCGGCGCGGTCCCCGTGCTCGTCGGCTGGGCGGCGGTCACCGGCACGCTCGACTGGGCGCCGGTCGTCCTGTTCGCCGTCATCTTCTACTGGACGCCGCCGCACTTCTGGGCGCTGGCCATCCGCTACCGCGACGACTACGCCCGGGCCGAGGTGCCGATGCTGCCGGTCGTCGCCAGCCTGCGGACCACCGCGGTCCGCATCCTCCTCTACACGCTGCTCCTGTGGGCCCTCACGGTGCTCTTCGCGCCGGTGGCGGGGATGGGCCACATCTACGTCGGGGCGGCCCTCGTGCTGGGCGGGATCTTCACGTGGTACGCCGTGCGCCTGCTGCGCGAGGCCACCCCCGGGGCGGCCATGCGGGTGTTCACGTGGTCGATCTCGTACATCACCCTGCTGTTCGGCGCGATGGCGCTCGATCAGCTCGTCCGCTCGGGGGTCTGATGCGCCGCCCGCGTTTTCGTGGCCCGAAGACGCATGTGACTAGATTCCCGAGCACAGCCGTTGACCTGACCAGGGTGCTTTCATGACCGTGACCGAAGCTCCTCGCGACGCCGCCCTCGAGGCCGCCGCTGCGCCGTCGCCGTCGGCTCCGCCGACCGGGCTGGCCGCCGTGGTCGGATCGGGCGACCCGCGCACGATCGGCAAGCTCTTCGTCGGCACGTCGCTGCTGTTCCTCCTCGCCGCGGGCGTGATCGGCGTCCTCACCGGCGTCGAGGTGTACGACAGCACCGGGTCGGAGATCTTCGCTGCCGACACGCTGCCCCGGATGGTCACGCTGCAGGCCACGGGGGCGCTGTTCCTCGGCGTCCTGCCGCTGCTGCTCGGCCTGGCCACCGCCATCGTGCCCCTGCAGGTCGGGGCGGCCACCGTCGCCTTCCCGCGGGCCACCGCCGCCGCCTACTGGACCTGGCTGGTCTCCGGCGCCCTGGTCATCGCCGCCTACGGCATCGACGGCGGGCCCTTCGGCCGGGACGTCGACGCGGTCTCGCTCTACGTCGGCGCCCTGGTCGCGGTGATCGTGGCCCTGGCCGTGGCGACGATCTCGGTGGTCACGACGGTGGCCACCCTCCGGGCCCCGGGCATGACCCTGCGGCGCACGCCGCTGTTCTCCTGGTCGGTGCTCGTCGGCGGCTCGGTCTGGCTGCTGACGCTGCCGGTGCTCGCCGCCGACCTCGTCGTCACCTGGGTCGACCTCCGCTACGGCCAGCAGTTCCTGCGCGGGCCCGACGGCGTGTGGGAACGGGTGGCCTGGATGTTCTGGCAGCCGACCCTCTACGTGGCCGCCGTCCCGGCCCTCGGTGTGATCGCCGACGTCGTCCCGGTGTTCGCCCAGCGCCGGCACCAGCGCCACCGCGTGGCCATGTTCCTCATCGGTGCCGCCGCGGCCCTCGGCACCGGGTCCTGGGCGCAGGTGGGCGCCAGCGCCGACGGGAGCGTGAACCCCACCGACTGGCTGTTCGAGGGCCCGTGGATCGCCGTCAGCTTCCTGGCGATCGTGCCGATCCTCGGCCTCCTCGGGCTGTGGACGCTCACCCTGTTCACCGGTCGCGTCCGCCTCGGCACGCCGCTGATCCTCGTCGTGCCGGCCGGGCTCCTCCTGCTGCTCGGCATCGGCGCCGGCGGCGCCACCGCGGTGAAGGGCGCGGGCCTGGTGAACACCACGTGGATGACGGCCCAGGCGACGCTCGTCCTGCTCGGCGCCGCGCTGGCCGGCCTCGGCGGCGTCGCCTTCTGGGCGCCCAAGCTCTACGGCAAGCTGCTGCCCGACGGCGCCACCCGCCTCGGCGGCACGCTCGTCTTCCTCGGGGCCCTCGTCGCCGCCGTGCCGCTCGCCGTCGCCGGCACGCTCGACCAGGCCCGCCTGGTGTCCGGCGGCACCGCGGAGGTGGCCCCCGGCGACGTCGACACGGTCGAGGTGCTGAACCTGGTCAGCGCCGTCGGCCTCGGCGTCGCCGTGCTCGGCGGCCTGCTCGCCGGGCTGGCCATGATGGCCCGCCGCCGGGGCGAGGGCCCGGGTGACGACCCCTGGGGCGGCCACACCCTCGAGTGGGCCACCAGCTCGCCGCCGCCGATCGGCCACTTCGCCTCGCTGCCCGAGATCACGTCCGAGGCCCCGGTCTACGACGCCCGCCACGCCGCCGCGGCGTCCGCCAGCACGGAGGCACCCGCCCGATGAGCTCCGCCACCACCACCGAGATCGAGGTCTTCTCCGGCGCCCCGGCGCCGCCGCCGCACCGGCCGCGCGTCCTGCTCGTGGGCACGGCGTACGCCGCCGGCGCCTCGGCCACGGCCGTCCTCGCCCTCATCGCCCTCTACGCCCGGTTGCGAGCCGACGTGCTGGCCCGGGGCGAGGTCTGGCTGCCGGAGGAGGCGAACCTCCAGCTGACCCCCGGCACCATGGGCATGGCGACGCTGCTGCTGTCGCTGCCGATGGTGGCGTGGATCGTGCACGCCCTCCGCAACGACGACCGGGGCCACGCGCTGATGGCCTACGGCGTCACGCTGGTGCTGGGCGTCGCGTACATCAACGGTGCCGCCTACGGCTGGCAGCAGCTGGGGCTGGGCATCACCAGCTCGACGCAGGCGCTGCTGATCTACACGATCACCGGGCTGCACGTGGCGATGGCTGCGGTCGGCCTGCTCTACCTGGCGGTGGCCGCCTTCCGGACCGCCGGCGGCCAGCTCACCGGGCGGGCCGCCGAGGCCGTCAGCGCCGCCGCCCTGTACTGGTTCGTGACCGTGGCGGTCTACGCCGTGGTCTGGTACACGATCACGATCACCAAGTGAGGCCTGGGCGATGATCACCACCGGCTCCAAGTGGTTCTTCGGCCTGGGGATCGTGTCGCTGGTCCTCGCCTTCGCCTACGGGTGGACGACCGGCGGCAACGGCCTCGGCCCGCTCACCGTCGGCTACAAGGGCGGCGTCGGCGACCACTTCGGCTACGGGCTGCTGCTCACGGCCGCCCTGGTCAGCATCTTCCTCGGCGTCGTGGCCACCGCGGCCCGCGACGCGGACGCCGAGGCCGTCGCCCAGGTCGCCGGCACCGAGACGGTGCCCCCGGTCGTCCCCGCCGGCGCCAGCTACTGGCCGCCGGTCGCCGCCTTCGGCGTCGCCCTCGTGGTGGTCGGGCTGGTGACCGAGGCGATCCTGTTCGTCGCCGGCCTGGTGGTGATCGGCGTCGTCCTCGTCGAGTGGACGGTCCAGACCTGGGCCGACCGGGCGACCGGCGACCCCGAGGTCAACCGCCGGATCCGCAACCGGATCATGGCGCCGATCGAGTACCCGGCGGCGGCCGCGCTGACCCTCGCCGTCCTGGCCGTGGCGCTGTCCCGGGTGTTCCTCGCCCTGTCCGCCGAGGCGGCGGTGTGGGTGGCCCTGGGCGTCGGCGTCGTGATCGTGGGCGTCGGGTTCTTCATCGCCTCCCGGCCCCGGATCAGCCCGAACGTCGTCGTCGGGCTGCTGGTCGCCGGCGCGGTCATCGCCATCGGCGTGGGCGTGGCCGCCGGTGTGGCCGGCACCCGCGAGTTCGAGGAGCACGAGGGCGACCACGGCGCCGAGGAGGGTGCCCTGCCGGCCCCGCTGGCCGCCCCGGTGACCGTCGAGGTGGGGTCGTGACCCCGAGCCGTCGCCTCCCGCGTCCTGCCCGTCAAGGAGACCGCATGCAGTCCCGTCCCGAGCGGCCCGCCCGCCCCGCCACGTCGAGCCGCCTGCGCCGCGGCCGCCTGGCGCTGGTGCTGCCGCTGACGCTGCTGCTCAGCGCCTGCGCCTCGTACGCGCCGCAGGACACGCTCCGGCCCAAGGGGCCGTTCGCCCGGGCGATCGACAACCTGTGGGACGGCGTCTTCGCCATCGCCGTCGTCGTCTTCTTCTTCGTCCAGCTCGGCACGCTCTTCATCATCATCCGGTTCCGCCGGCGCCACGGCGACGACGAGCTGCCCAGCCAGACGCACGGCAACCCCCGGTTGGAGATCGCCTGGACGCTCCTGCCGGCGGTCATCCTCGCGGTCGTCGCCTTCTTCACCCTGCGCACGCTGTTCGACATCAAGGAGGTCGACGAGGACGACCTCACGATCCGGGTCGTCGGCCAGCAGTGGTGGTGGGAGTACCAGTACGACACCAACGGCGACGGCACCTTCGGCGAGGGCGACGTCGTCACCGCCAACGACCTGGTGATCCCCGCCGGGGTCGACGTGCACCTCGAGGTCACCTCGAACGACGTCATCCACTCGTTCTGGATCCCGTCGCTGAACGGCAAGATGGACGCGGTGCCCGGTCGCGTCCACCCGCTGATGATCAACGCCGACGAGCCCGGCACCTACGTCGGGCAGTGCACCGAGTTCTGCGGCCTGTCGCACGCCTACATGCGGCAGCGGGTGATCGCCCTGCCGATGGACGAGTTCGAGGCCTGGCTCGAGGCGCAGCAGGAGGACGCCGAGATGCCGGATCCGGACGAGGACCCGGAGGCGTTCGCCGGCGCCGAGCTGTTCACCACGCAGTGCTCGGGCTGCCACCTCGCCCGGGGCATCAACGACGAGGAGTTCGAGGCGCAGGGCAACGGCGAGGAGCTGCTGGTCGCCCGGAACGCCCCCGACCTGACCCACTTCGCCAGTCGGGGCACGTTCGCCGGCGCGACGTTCGACCTGTGGGTCGACGCCGACGGCGACGAGATCGTCGAAGCCGACGAGATCGGCGGCGAGCTGAACCGCGCCGAGCTCGAGGCCTGGCTCCGCAACCCGCCCGAGCAGAAGCCGATGGCCGCGGACCACGTGCCCGAGGGCGGCGACGACCGGGTCCGCGGCATGCCGAACTTCAACCTGCAAGAGGACCAGATCGACCAGCTGGTGGCGTTCCTGGCCACCCTGGACTAGAGGAACCGACATGGCGATCGTCGAAAGCCCGACCACACCCCTCGAGCTCTCCCCCGGGGCAGCCAGGGTCCGTCGACCGCTGGGCGGCTTCACGCGCCCCACGGCGACGACCGGCTGGAAGAGCTGGCTCTTCACGGTCGACCACAAGAAGATCGGCATCATGTACGGCGCCGCCTCGCTGTTCTTCTTCCTGATCGGCGGCATCGAGGCGGTGCTGATCCGGCTGCAGCTCGCTGCCCCCGGCCAGAAGCTGTACTCGGCCGACCTCTACAACCAGCTGTTCACCATGCACGGCGTGACGATGATCTTCCTCGTCATCATGCCGATGGGGGCAGCGTTCATGAACTACCTGATCCCGCTGCAGATCGGGGCCCGCGACGTGGCGTTCCCCCGCCTGAACGCCTTCAGCTTCTGGTGCTTCCTGGCCGGCGGCATCATGCTGAACACGTCGTGGTTCCTCGGCGGCGGGCCCGACGGCGGGTGGTTCGCCTACGCGCCGAACACCGGCGTCACCTTCTCGCCCGGCCACGGCATGGACTTCTACGCCGTGGGTCTGCAGATCGTCGGCCTGGCCTCGCTGGTCGCGGCGGTCAACCTCATCACGACCGTGCTGAACATGCGGGCGCCCGGCATGACGATGATGAAGGTGCCGGTGTTCACCTGGATGTCGCTGGTCACCCAGATGCTCCTGCTGTTCTCCCTGCCGGTCATCTCGGTGGCGCTGTTCCTCCTCACCTTCGACCGGCTGTGGGACGCGAACTTCTTCAACGTCGCCGCCGGCGCCGATCCGCTGCTGTGGGAGCACCTGTTCTGGATCTTCGGCCACCCGGAGGTCTACATCATCATCCTGCCGGCCTTCGGCATCGCGTCCGAGATCATCCCAGTCTTCTCGCGGAAGCCGATCTTCGGCTACCCGTTCATGGTCTTCTCGGGCATCGCCATCGCCTTCATGGGCTTCGGCGTGTGGGCCCACCACATGTTCGCCTCGGGCATGGGGCCCCTGTCGATGGCGGCGTTCTCGCTGTCGACGATGTTCATCGCCGTGCCCACCGGCGTGAAGATCCTGAACTGGATGGCGACGATGTGGGGCGGCAAGCTCCGCTTCACCACGCCGATGCTGTTCGCCATCGGCCTGGTCACGATGTTCACCATCGGTGGCCTGTCGGGCGTGACGCACTCGATCGCCCCGTCCGACACCCAGCAGACGGACACCTACTACATCGTCGCCCACTTCCACTACGTGATCTTCGGCGGCGCCTTCCTGGGCTTCCTCGGCGCCTTCTACTTCTGGTGGCCGAAGGCGTTCGGCTACATGCTCGACGAGAAGCTCGGGAAGTGGCACTTCTGGCTGACCCTCATCGGGTTCAACCTCACCTTCGGCCCGATGCACATCCTCGGCCTGCAGGGCATGCCCCGCCGGATGCACACCTACGTCGAGGGCTACGGGTTCGAGTTCTGGAACCTCGTCTCGACGATCGGCGTGTTCATCATCGCCGTGGCGATGCTGGTCTTCGCCTGGAACATCCTGCGGAGCTGGCGGGCGCACCGGGCGAACCCGGTCGACGTCGGCCCCGACCCGTGGGACGGCCGCAGCCTGGAGTGGAGCGTCCCGTCGCCCACGCCGGCCCACAACTTCGACGAGATCCCGACCGTGTCGCACCTGGACGAGTTCTGGCACCGCAAGTACCAGGAGGACGAGGCCGGCAAGGTCGTCCGGGTGGCCACGGGCGAGGAGGTCGCCCAGAAGGGCGACGGCACGGGCGTCCACCTGCCCTCGCCGTCCTACTGGCCGCTGGTCCTGGCGGTCGGCCTGCTGCTCATCGGCTACGGCGTCATCTTCAACCTCGGCCTGGCCGCCGCGGGCGCCGTGGTCCTGGTGCTCGCCGGCTTCGGCTGGGGCTACGAGCCGGCCGACGACCCCGAGGCGCACCACGGTCCCGAGGCGAACGGCGACGAGCCGGCCGCCGACGGCGATGGTGCCGAGCGCGAGCCGGTCGGCGTGACCGCCGGCGCCCCCGAGTCCGACGAGAAGGCTTCCTCCGATGAGTGACACCGCGATGACGGCGCAGCCCGCCGACCCCGAGCTGCACCCCAAGGGGGTCGTGAGCCACCAGACCAGCACCGGCATCTCGAACGAGAAGCTGGCGATGTGGCTGTTCCTCGGCTCCGACTGCCTGCTGTTCGGGGCGCTGATCTCCACCTACCTGCTGCTGCGGCACCGCTCGGTGACCGGCCCCGGGCCCGAGGACGTGTTCGACATCCCGTTCACGTCGGTCTCGAGCTTCGTGCTGCTGTTCAGCTCGCTGACGATGGCGATGGCGGTGGGGGCGATCCACCGGGGCGAGGAGCGCCGGTGCCGCACCTTCCTCGTGACCACCGCCATGCTCGGCGCGCTGTTCATCGCCGGCCAGGTGTACGAGTTCACCTCCTTCGTGAAGGAGGGCCTCGGCTACACGACCAACATCTTCGGCTCGGCCTTCTACACGCTGACCGGCTTCCACGGCGTGCACGTCAGCGTGGGGATCGTCTTCCTGCTGGGGTTGGTCATCATGTCGCTGCGCGGCAACCTCGGCCCCGAGCGGGCGGAGACGGTCGAGATCTTCGGCCTCTACTGGCACTTCGTCGACATCGTGTGGATTCTGATCTTCACGGTCGTCTACCTGATCCCGTGATGGTGGGGAGCATCCGATGAGCGTCCAGACCGAGCCCCGGGGTGCCGCCGGCCCGGCGGAGCACGACCACGAGGCACACCAGAAGGCCCACCCGACCGACCGCGACTACATCGTCATCGCCGTCGTCCTCGGCATCATCACCCTGCTCGAGGTCGGGACCTACTTCATCGAGGACGCCAGCACCACGTTCCTCGTGGCGACGCTGTTCCCGATGATGATCGCCAAGTTCCTCGCCGTGTGCGGGTGGTTCATGCACCTGCGCTACGACAACCCGATCTTCCGCCGGGTGTTCACCTTCGGTCTGGTGCTGGCGATCGTCGTGTTCGTGGCCACGCTCACCTCGATGGAGTACTGGTCCGACGTCTACCCGCGGGGGATGTGACCGGCCCGACCACCTGAGCGCACGACCCGTCCGGCCGGGGCCGCGGCGACGCGGCCCCGGTGCGCGCCCGGGCACCGACCGCCGGTGCGCCACCGATCCGGCGGCGGGCCGGCGGGTCAGTCGCCGGGGTCCCAGCGGAACAGGCCGACGGCCAGCGCCGGCGCCGCCACCGCCCACACCGCCAGCACCGGCCACACCCGGTCGGGCACGTCGGCGCCGGTGCTCAGCGCGCCCCGCAGGGCCTCGGCCAGCGCCGTCGACGGCAGCGCCCGCGCCCCCGCCCGCAGCCCCGAGGGCAGCTCGTCGAGAGGGAACACCATCCCCGACAGCAGCAGCAGCCCGACGAACACCGCGTTGGCGACCGCCAGCGTCACGAGCGCGGGCAGGCGCCCGGCGACCGCCAGGGCCGCGCCGCTGAACGCGGCGACGGCCAGCACCAGGGCGGCGACGAGCGGGACCGGCTCCACCTCCGGCGACCAGCCCAGCGCGAGCGCCGCCGCCACCAGCACGACGGCCTGCACGGCGATGACGGCCAGCACGGCCACCGCCTTGGCGGCGACCAGGCGGGGCCGGCCGAGCGGGGTGGCGCCGAGGCGCTTGAGGACGCCGTAGGAGCGGTCGAAGCCGGTGGCGATGGCCAGGTTGGTGAACGCCGTCGCCAGGACCGCCAGTGCCAGCGTGCCGGGGGCGAGGAAGTCGACGGCGTCGCCCTCGATGGGCAGGACGTCGACGAGCGAGAAGAAGACGAGCACCGCCACCGGGATGCCCATGGTCAGCAGCAGCGACTCGCCGTTGCGCAGCGTCAGGGCGAGCTCCAGCCGTAGCTGGGCGAGCAGCGGCCTCATCGCGCCTCCTCCGGTCCGTCCGGTCCGTCGTCCGGAGCCGCGGGCGGCGGCTGGCCCGTCAGCCGCAGGTAGACGTCCTCCAGCCGCTGGCGGCCGGCCCGCAGGTCGCCGAGCGGGAGGTCGTGCTCGGCGAGCCAGGCGGTGAGGGCGGCGACGGTCGCCGGCGCGGGCGGAGCGGCGACGACGTAGTCGCCGGGCGCCACCTCGACGACCTCGACGCCGCCGAGGTGCCGGGACAGCGCGGCCCGGTCGATGTCGGGCGGCGCCCGGAACCGGAGCTGCTCGTCCCCCGCCCCGGCCGTCGTCAGCTCGGCGACCGTGCCCTCGGCCACCAGCCGGCCGCCGACGACGATGACGACCCGGTCGGCGAGGCGCTCGGCCTCGTCCAGGTCGTGGGTGGTGAGCACGACCGTGACGCCCTCGTTGCGGAGGTCGGACACGACCCGGCGGATCACCTGCCGGCCGGCGGGGTCGACGCCGGCCGTGGGCTCGTCGAGGAAGGCGACCTGGGGCCGGCCGACGAGCGCGAGGGCGAGGGCCAGCCGGCGCTGCTCGCCGCCCGACAGCTGGCGGTAGGTGCGGCGCTCGAGGCCCGCGAGCCCGAGCCGGTCGACGAGGTCGCCCGGGTCGAGGGGGTCGCGGTAGAGCGCCGCGGCGTGGCGCAGCGCCTCGCCGACCCGCACCGCGGGGTGGATGCCGCCCTCCTGCAGCATGACGCCGATGCGCTCGGTGAGCGCCCGCCGGTCGCGCCGGGGGTCGAGGCCGATGACCGACAGGCGGCCCGACGCCGGCCGGCGCAGCCCCTCGAGCGCCTCGATGGTCGAGGTCTTGCCCGCGCCGTTGGGGCCCAGGACGCAGGTGACCTGGCCGGCGTCGGCCCGGAACGACAGGTCGTCGACCGCGGTCACCGAGCCGTAGGTGATGGTGAGCGACTCGACCTCGACGGCGGCCATGGCGGCAGCGACGCTACCCCGGCGGACGCCGCGACCCGAAGCGCCGGGCCGGGCCCGCCCCGGCCGGCGGGGCCGCCGGTGGCCCGGCGTGGGCGCCCATCGCGTGCGGGCCGCCGCCGGCCGCACCGGTAGCCTCGATGGCCATGCTCGACCTGCGGCGCATCCGAACCGAGCCCGAGGCGGTCATCGCCGCGCTCGACCGGCGCGGCCCGGGCACCTCCGACCCGGTCAAGCGCGTGATCGAGCTCGACGCGGCGCACCGGCGGGTCGGTGCCGAGCGCGACGAGGTGCGGGGCCGCATCAAGTCGCTCTCCAAGGAGGTCGGGCGCCTGCGGGGCCAGGGCCGCACGGACGAGGCCGAGGCCCTCATGGCCGAGTCCCGCGCGCTCGGCGAGCGGGAGAAGGAGCTGGCGGCCGAGGCCGACCGGCTGGCCGAGGAGATCCGCTCGACGCTGCTGGTCGTCCCCAACACCCCGAGCGACGACGCCCCCGACGGGGCGGGCGACGCCGACAACGTCGTGCTGCGCACCGAGGGCTACGACCCCGACGCCTACGGGCCCCACCAGCGGGTGCCCCACTGGGAGATCGGCGAGCAGCTCGGGCTGTTCGACTTCGAGCGGGCGGCGAAGATCTCGGGCTCGATGTTCGTGATGTACCGGGGCTGGGGGGCGCGCCTGCTGCGGGCCATGGTGCAGCTCAGCCTCGACCGCAACGCCGACGCCTACGTCGAGGTGCGCCCGCCGACGCTGGTCCGCACCGAGACGATGGTGTCGACCGGGCACCTGCCGAAGTTCGCCGACGACGCCTACCACGTCGAGCGCGACGACCTGTGGGCCATCCCCACCGCCGAGGTCCCGCTGACCTCGCTGCACCGCGACGAGATCCTCGACGCCGGCGACCTGCCGCTCCGCTACTGCGCCTACACCTCGTGCTACCGGCGCGAGGCCGGCGCCGCGGGCAAGGACACCCGGGGCCTGCTGCGGGCCCACGAGTTCGACAAGGTCGAGCTGCTGGCCGTGGCCGCGGACGCCGAGCAGGCCATCGCCTGCCAGGAGGACGTGCTGGCCCGCAGCGAGGGCCTGCTGCGCGACCTCGGGCTGGCGTACCGGGTGGTCGACCTGTGCGCCGGCGACCTCGGCGCCTCGGCCGCCCGCACCTGGGACCTGGAGGCCTACGCACCCGGCGTCGACCAGTGGCTCGAGGTCTCGTCGGTGTCGTGGTTCGGCGACTACCAGGCCCGCCGGGCCAACATCCGGGTGCGCCCGGCGCCCGAGGTCGGGCCCGACGGCACGGCCACCAGGCCGAAGGGCACGGTCGTCGCCCACACCGTCAACGGCTCCGCCATGGGCTGGCCGCGCACGGTGGCCGCCTACCTGGAGACCCACCGGCAGCCCGACGGGTCGGTGGCCGTCGTCGAGGCGCTGCGCCCCTACCTCGGCGGCGCCGTCGCCATCACGCCGCCCTGACACCCCGCCGGGGCGGCCTGGCGGACTGCGGTCCGGACACGGATCGTGGTTAACCTCGGGGACGCCCCCCACCCCCTCGGGGCCTCGAGAGCCGTCGAGCCACCGCGGGTGGCTCCCCGCCGGCGTGCCGTCCCCTGTCGCGCCGGCGGTCACGTCAGGGAAGGCACGGAAGAAGAAGGATGCGACGCGTCTGGGCCGCGCTGGCCCTCTACTCCGGGAAGCACGCCGGTCTCGTCGGCGCGATCGGCCTGGCCATCACCCTCGTCCTCGGGGTCGGCATCACCCGGCTCGAGTTCTCGACCGGCCAGGAGTCGTACCTGAACAAGGACGAGCAGACCTACATCGACAACGTCCGGTACCAGGACCTCTTCGGTGGCCAGGCGATGGTCAGCCTGTTCACGATGGACGAGGGCACGACCGTCGTCGACCTCTTCACCCCGGAGAACATCGAGCACCTCCGCGAGGTCGAGGAGACGCTGCGGGCGGAGGAGGGCGTCGAGACGGTCATCAGCCCCCTGACGGCGCTGGAGTTCACCCAGGCGCTCGTGACCGGGCCGCCCGACGCCCCGGAGGACGTCACCCGCAGCCCGGCCGGCCTCGCCCTGGTCTCCGCCCGCGAGCGCGACCCCGACCCCGCCGCCCAGGCGGTGCGGCTGGAGGACTCGCTGACGACGCTCGAGCGGATCGAGGCCGTCGAGGGACCCCGCACGCTCGACAACCCCGAGTGGGTCGAGTTCCTGCTCTTCGACAACCGGGGCGAGATCCGCAAGTCGCTGCGCCCGTTCTTCCCCGACGAGACCCACGCGCAGATGATCACCCGGCTCGTCGGCAACGCCTCGATCGAGGTCGAGGGCGCGGCCGCCGACCGGGTGATCGACGTCGTGCAGTCGGCGCCGTTCGAGAACGCCGAGACGACGACGACCGGCGCCGCCGCGCTGCTCAAGGACCTGAACGACTACCTGCGGGGCGGCATGTTCACCCTGTCGGCCATCGCCATCGGGATCATGGTCGTGATCCTGGTGCTGCTGTTCGGGGTCCGCTGGCGCCTCCTGCCCCTCGGCATCGTCCTCGTCGGCATCGCCTGGGCCTTCGGGCTGGCCGGCTACCTCGGCATCCCGCTGTCGGTCGTCACGATCGCGGGCCTGCCCGTCATGCTCGGCGTCGGCATCGACTACGCCGTGCAGATGCACTCCCGCGTCGAGGAGGAGGTCGTCATCGACCGCTCCCGGCACCCCATCCAGGAGGCGGCGGTCAACCTGGGCCCGGCGCTGCTGGTCGTCACGTTCGACGCCATCTTCGCCTTCCTGGCGCTGCGGTTCGCCCGGGTGCCGATGATCCGCGACTTCGGCCTGCTGCTGGCCGTGGGCATCGCGGTGATCTGCCTCACCAGCATCGTCGGCACGCTCGCCACCCTCGGCATCCGCGAGTACCGCTCGCCGACGAAGGGCCGGGACTTCAGCCACGGCGTCCTCGCCCGGCTGGTGGCCTGGCTGGGCGAGCTGCCCAAGGCGAGCGCCGTGCCGCTGGCGATCGCGAGCGTCGCCGTCTTCGCCGGCGGGATCGCCGTCGAGGACGAGCTGGAGATCGAGAGCGACGTCGAGGAGTGGGTCAACCAGGACACGCAGGTGATCCGCGACATCGACACGCTGAAGGCCGAGACGGGCTCCTCGGCCGAGCTCGGCATCTTCATCGAGACCGACGACGTCTTCAGCGACGAGACGGCCGCCTTCGTCACCGAGTTCGCCAACGAGCAGCTGGCCGAGCGCCCGGACGACCTGCTGACCGCGTCGTCGATCGTGACGACGGTGGCCTACATCATCGAGATGCCCGACACGACGACGCTCGCCCCCACGGGGGAGGACGTCCGGCGGGCCTACGAGGTCGCGCCGCCCGACATCCAGCGGGCGCTGGTCAACCCCGAGGCGAACGCGCTGAACCTCGTCTTCCGCACCGGGCCCGGGTCGCTCGAGGAGCGGGCCGTCTACACCAACGAGATCCGCGACGAGCTCGAGGCCGGGGAGACCGCCGGGGGCGTCGTCATCCCCGACGGCATCCGGGCCACGCCGTCGGGCCTGGCCGTCGTGGGCGTCGGCCTGCTGGAGAACATCCGGGCCAACCGCATCCTGCTCACCTACCTGGCCATCGCCTTCGTCTTCGCCTTCCTCACCGTCCGGCTGCGCAGCGTCGTGCGAGCCCTGCTGTCGATGGTGCCCGTGCTCATCGCCACCGGCGCGGCGTCGCTCGTCGCCTGGGTCCTCGACCTCGAGCTCAGCCCGATGACGGCCGTCGGCGGCCCGCTCGTCGTGGCGCTGTGCACCGAGTTCACCTCGCTCATCCTCCTGCGCTTCATCGAGGAGCGGCAGCGCGGCCACTCGCCGGAGGAGGCCGTCGACGTGACGGCGCGCCGCACCGGGCGGGCCTTCATCGTCTCGGCCCTCACCGCGGTCGCCGGCGTGGCGGTCATCTCGCTGTCGTCGCTGCCGCTGCTGCGGGACTTCGGCCGGATCGTGGCCATGAACGTGGCGGTGGCGCTGCTGTCGGCGCTCGTGTTCCTCCCGCCGATGCTCGTGTGGGCCGAGGGCCGCGGCTGGGTCACCCGCGGCCTGCGCCGGCCCCCTGCCGAGCCGCTCGCCGCCGGCGCCCCCCGCACGGTCCCGGCCGAGCAGCGCTAGGTCGCGGGGCGCGGGCCGCCGTCGCGGCCCGCGCCCGACCCCGCCGCCCGGGCACCGGTGATGCAGGCGTCAACGCGGGGTGGCGGCGGTAACGTGACTGGCGCTCACCAAGACCCAGGGCCGGGAGGAGACGGCCCGACGGCTGCCCGGGGCCGCGGACAGCGGGGAGGGGACCGTTATGCGCACCACAGCTCGCCAGCGACCGCCGCGCCCAGCGGACGCGTGAGGGATCGCCAGGCGTCGGCGCCGGCCGACGTCGCCGTGCCGGTCGGTGCGCCGCCGCCCGTCGCCGAGATCGGAGCCGAGCCGGGGCCACCCGCCGACGCCGGCGGTCAGGTCGCGCTGCGCCTGGACCGCCTGACCAAGGTCTACCCGGGGGCGTCCCGCCCGGCGGTCGACGGCCTCGACCTGACCGTGCCCCGCGGCGAGCTGGTGGCGCTGGTCGGCCCCTCGGGGTGCGGCAAGACGACGACCCTGAAGATGATCAACCGGCTCGTCGAGCCGACGAGCGGCACCGTGTGGCTCGACGGCGTCGACGTGCGCAGCCTGCCGGTGCACGAGCTGCGGCGGGGCATCGGCTACGTCATCCAGCAGGCCGGGCTGTTCCCCCACCGCAAGGTGCGGGACAACATCGCCACCGTCCCCCGGCTGCTCGGCTGGCCCCGCCGGCGCATCGACGACCGGGTGCACGAGCTCGCCGAGCTCCTCGACCTCGACCCCGACCTGCTCGACCGCTACCCGGCCGCGCTCTCCGGCGGTCAGCAGCAGCGGGTCGGCGTGGCCCGGGCGCTGGCCGCCGACCCCCCGGTGCTGCTCATGGACGAGCCGTACTCGGCGGTCGACCCCATCGTGCGGGCCCGCCTGCAGGACGAGCTCATGGCCCTGCAGCGGCGGGTCCACAAGACGATCGTGCTCGTCACCCACGACATCGACGAGGCCATCAAGCTGGCCGACCGCATCGCCGTCCTCAACGTCGGCGGCGTGCTCGAGCAGGTCGGGCCGCCCGAGGACCTGCTGCGGGAGCCGGCCACCGACTTCGTGGCCGACTTCCTCGGCGAGGACCGGGGGATCAAGCGGCTGTCGCTCCTGCGGGTCGGCAGCGCGGCGCTCCGGCGCGGCCCCGTCGTCGGCACCGCCGCGTCGGCCGACGAGGCCCGGCAGGTGATGGCCCGGGAGGGCACCGACTGGGTCGTCGTCTGCGCCGGGGACCGGCTGCGGGGGTGGGTCGGAGCCGACGAGCTCGACCGGGTGGCCACCGTGGCGGACGCCGAGCCCCGGCGGTTCGCCGCGGTGGTGCGGGCCGACACGACGCTGCGGTCGGCCCTCGACGTCATCGTCACCTCCCGGTCGCGGGTGGCGGTCGTCGTCGACGACCCCCACGCCGGCGCGGCGGGCGCCTCGCCGGACGCCCGCTACCTCGGGATCCTCACGCTGGACGACCTGGCCGAGGGGGTCACCGGGTGACGGCCCCGCTGGCGGCCGCCGAGCCGCTCGTGCGGTGGGACTGGGTGCGCGACCACACCGACGACATCACGGCCGCGCTGTGGGAGCACCTCCACCTCACCGCCGTCTCGGTGGCCGTCGGCTTCGCCATCTCGCTCGTCCTCGCCCTCGTGGCCGTGCGCTGGCGCTGGACCTACGAGCCGCTCGCCGGCGTGTGCAGCGTCCTCTACGCGATCCCCAGCCTGGCGCTGTTCGGCGTGCTCGTCGCCATCCCCTTCTTCGGGCTCGGCTTCCGCACCTCGCTGGTGGCGCTCGTCAGCTACACGCTGCTCATCCTGCTGCGGAACATCGTCGCCGGGCTGGACGGCGTGCCCCCCGCCGCCCGGGAGGCGGCCGACGCCATGGGCTACGAGCGCTGGCGGCGGCTGCTGCAGGTCGACCTGCCGCTCGCCGTGCCGGCCATCGTGGCCGGCCTGCGCATCGCGACGGTGACCACGGTCGGGCTCGTGACGGTGACGGCGCTGGTGGGCATGGGCGGCTTCGGCGACCTCATCAACGACGGGCTGTCCCGGGACTTCCCGACGCCGATCGTCGTCGGCACCGTGCTGTCGGTCGCCCTCGCCGTGGCGTTGGACGTCCTCTTCGTCGGCCTCGAGTGGCTGATCACGCCCTGGGCCCGGGCCCGGGGGGCGGCCGCCGGCGGGTCCGGGCGCGCGGAGGTGGCGACGTGAGCGGCGCGCTGGGCGACATGTGGGACTACCTCCGGTCGTCGGAGGCCTGGTCGGGTCGCAACGGGCTGCCCGCGCTCGCCTGGGCCCACCTGCGGGTCTCGGCGGTCGCGGTGCTGGTCGCCGCCGCCGTCGCGATCCCCGCCGGCGTGCTGCTCGGCCACGTCAAGCGGGGTGCGCTGCTGGCGGTCTCGGTCGTCAACATCGGCCGGGCCGTGCCGAGCTTCGCCGTGCTGGCCCTGCTGCTGCCGTTCTCGCTGCGCTACGGGTTCGGCCTCGGCTTCTGGCCGACCATCGTCGCCCTCGTCCTGCTGGCCGTGCCGCCGATCTTCACCAACACCTACACCGGCGTGCGCGACGTGCCCGCCGACGCGGTCGAGGCGGCGCAGGGCATGGGCATGCGGGGTGGCGAGCTGGTGCGGCGCGTCGAGCTCCCCGTCGCCCTGCCCCTCGTCCTCACCGGCCTGCGGGTGTCCGCCGTCCAGGTGGTCGCCACCGCCACGCTCGGCGCCCTCGTCGGGTACCGCAACCTCGGCACGCTCATCGTCACCGGGTTCACGAGCCCCAACAAGGGCCGCATGCTGGCCGGCGCCGTGGCGGTGGCGCTGCTGGCGCTCGCCGTCGACGCCATCTTCGCGCTCGCCGCCCGGCTGCTCGTGCCGTGGCGCCGCAAGCCGGGCCGCTGGGCCGACGCCGCGGTGGCCGGCCCCGACGGCGGCGCCGCGCCCGCCGCGCCCTGACCCCGCCGCCGCACCGCCGTGCCCGCCACCGCCTCCAGCTCTCCACGACAGCAACAGCCGGGGAAAGGACAAGACCCATGGCACCGACCACCACCACCCTGCGGGACGAGGACCGGGCACCCACGGATGCCGCCGGGCCACCCGAGCGCCGGCCCGCCGCCGGCCCGCGGTGGGCGCGGCGGCTGCTCGTCGCCGTCGTCGCGCTCGCGCTCGTCGCCGCGGCCTGCGGTGACGACGACTCCGACGCCGACGCCGGCGACGACGGCGGGACGGTCCCCGAGGGCCCGGCCATCCGCATCGGGGCCCAGGACTTCGGTGAGTCGCTGATCCTCGCCGAGATCTACGAGGGCGCGCTCGACGACGCCGGCTTCGACGCCGACATCCAGGAGGTCGGCGGCTTCCGCGACCTGCTGTTCGGCGCCTTCGAGTCCGGCGACGTCAACCTCGCGCCCGACTACGTCGCCTCGCAGCTCGAGTTCCTCAACGACAACGCGGGGCAGGCGACCGGCGACGTCGAGGAGACGCTCGGCCACCTCGAGCCGCTCCTGGAGGAGCGCGACCTGGTGGCGCTGACGCCGTCGGAGGCCGTGGACACGAACGCCTTCGTCGTCACCCGGGAGACGGCGGACGAGCTCGGGCTCGAGACGCTGTCCGACCTGGCCGACCACGCCGACGAGCTGACGCTCGGCGCGCCGCAGGACTGCGAGTCGAACCCGTTCTGCATCCCGGGCCTCCAGCGGGTCTACGGCGTCGACCTGTCGCAGAACTTCGAGCCGCTGGACGCCGGCCTCGTGGCCACGGCGCTCAGCGAGGGCGCCATCGACATCGGCGTGCTGTTCTCGACCGACGGGCGCATCGACTCCGAGGGCTTCGTGCTGCTCGAGGACGACCAGCAGATGCTGGCCGCCGACAACGTCTTCCCCGTCGTCAGCCAGGAGCTGATCGACGCCTACGGCGACGACCTCACCTCGGTGCTCGACGCGGTCTCGGCCGAGCTGACGACCGAGGACCTCATCGAGATGAACCGGCGCTACGACGTCGACCGCGAGGACGCCGAGGACATCGCCGAGGACTGGCTCGCCGACCACGGCTTCGGCGACTGACCGGCGCCCGCCCGGCGCCCGGCGCCGCCCCTCCGGCCCGCGTGGGCCCGGGGCGGCGCCGGCGCGCGGTAGACCGAGGGGCATGGACCTGAGCGAGCTGGCGGAGCTGCGCGAGGAGTACACCTACGCGGGCCTCGACGAGGCCGACCTCGCGCCCGACCCCGTCGAGCAGTTCCGCCGGTGGTTCGCCGAGTGGCGCCCGGTGGCGGTGGGCGACCCCAACGCCATGGTCGTGGCCACGGCGACACCCGAGGGCCGGCCCTCGGTGCGCACGGTGCTGCTGCGCGGGCTCGACGAGCGCGGCTTCGTGTTCTTCTCCAACCACGAGAGCCGCAAGGGCCGCGAGCTGGCCGCCAACCCGCAGGTCGCCCTGCTGTTCCCCTGGCACCCGTTGGGCCGCCAGGTCGTCGTCGACGGCGTGGCCGAGCGCCTCGAGGACGAGGCCGCCGACGCCTACTGGGCCACCCGCCCCCGGGGCAGCCAGATCGCCGCACTGGCCTCGCCCCAGAGCCGCCCGGTGCCCGACCGGGCGACGCTCGAGCGCCGGTGGGCGGGGATCGACGCCGCGCACGCCGGCCGCCCGATCCCGCGGCCCTCGCACTGGGGCGGCATCCGGGTCGTGCACCACCGCGTCGAGTTCTGGCAGGGCCGCGAGCACCGGATGCACGACCGGCTCGTCTACCACCGCGACCCGCAGGCGCCCACGGGTTGGCGGGTCGAGCGCCTCGGGCCCTGACGGCGCCGCCCGGAGGTCAGCCCTGCGGTGCCGGGTCCCGGCGCCGGCGCCGGCGGGGGCCGGCGGGCGGCCGGTCGCCCGGGGCGGGCGCCCCGCCGTCACCGGCGTCGCGGGTGGCGCGCACGCCGACCAGGACGCCGGCCAGCAGGATGGCGACGACGACCGTGATGCGCACGGCGCCCACGCTGTCGATCCACGAGGTCACGCTGGTCGACCAGTCGGACACGACGCGGGTGACGTTCGAGTCGGGCACCCGGCCCTCGCCGAGGCCCCGCGACTGCCAGCCGTACCAGGCGACGTAGGCGCCGGCGAGGGTGACCAGCCCGCCGGAGATGCGGTGGACGTGGGGCTGGAGCTGGCGCAGCCGCCGCACGATCGAGGTGCGGGCCAGGGCGATCGCCACCGTGAGCGCCAGCAGGACGACCGTCATGCCCAGCCCGTAGACGGCGAAGACGAGGATGCCGTCGACGATCGAGTCGTTGGTCATCGTGCCGGCCACCGCCCCGAGGAAGAGCGGCATCGTGCAGCCGATCGAGGTGATGGCGTAGGACACGCCGAAGACGAACATCGACCGCACCGTGCGCTCGCGGCCGCCCCGGTCGAGGCGGGGCAGGCGCACCGAGGGCTCGTAGCCGGCGAGCATGGCGAGGCCGAGCACCGCCAGCGCCAGCCCGATGACGATCGAGACCCACGGCACCGTCTCGTAGACCGGCAGCGAGGTCAGCCGGACGGCGGCGCCGGCGACGGCGAACACGGCGAGGAACCCGGCCGCCACCGCGACCGCCACCCGCATCGCCACGGCGACACCGGCCCGGGGCTCGTCGGCGTCGCGGCCCTCGAGGCCCAGGAAGTACGACAGGTAGGCGGGCAGCATGGCGAACCCGCACGGGTTGACGGTCGCGACCATCCCGAGCGTCAGGTAGTAGGCCCAGGCCTGGTCGGGACCGACGGCGAGGATCACGCCTCGACCCCGAACAGCTCGCCCAGCTTCGCCCGCAGCTCGTCCTCGGTCAGCGCGCCGCTGTGGACCTCGACGACCTCGCCGTCGGTGTCGATGAACACGGTCGTCGGCATGGCGAGCCCGCCGAAGAAGGTGAGGGCGTCGCCGTCCGGGTCGCCGAAGGTGGGGTAGGTGACGCCGGTCGCGGCGACGGTCTCCAGGGCGTTCTCGGGCGCGTCCTGGTTGGCCATGCCGATGAGCGTCACCCGGTCGCCCACGTCCTGGTGCACCGCCTCGAAGGCCGGCATCTCCTCGACGCAGGGCGCGCACCACGAGGCGAAGAAGTTGACGACGACCGGCCGCGACCCGACGAGGTCGCCGAGCCGCTGCTCGTCGCCGCCGTCGAGCGGCACCAGTCGCACCTCGTCGAGCGACCCCGGCACGTCGCCCGCCGGCGTCAGCTCGTAGCGCCCGGCGGGCTCGTCGCCGGAGGCGCCGCCGTCGCCGTCGTCGAGCAGCGCGAAGGTGCCCAGCGCGGCGGCCAGGGCGAGGGCGGTCGACAGGAGGACCGCGGGGAGGGGGATGCGGCGGGATGCCACGGCTACGACCGTACCGTCGGGCCGGCCGGGCGCGGCAATCGACGCACCGGCGCGGGGCACCTCGTGCTCGGGTGCCCCGCGCCGCAGGTGCGTACCGGGGGACGCCGGTCGTCGCCGTGCCACCGGGCCCTTCGCCGCGTTCGCCGCAGTGCCGGTGGTGGTCCGGTCGGCGCAGCTAGTGGTGCATCGGGCCGTCGGTCACGGCTGGTCCCGTCAGGCGCTCCGGACGATCGCCACGTCCTGGAGGTGCTCGGGGATCGGGATGTCGGGCAGCTGGTCCTCGGGGCGGGGCCGCTTCGGCGGTCGCCCCCGCCGCCGCTTGGTGGCGAGGATCTTGCCGTTGAGGAACAGCTGACCGCCCCACACGCCCCAGGGCTCGCGGCGCTCCAGCGCGCCCTCGAGGCACGGGATCATGGCCGGGCAGGTGGCGCAGATGTTCTTGGCCCGGGCGATGTCCTGCAGCTCCTCGCTGAAGAACAGCCCGGCGAGCCGGCCGCTGCCGTCGTTGCAGCGGGCGTGCGCCCACCAGGAGTCCTGGGTGAGCAGTCCGTCGGTGGCCTCGTCCTGCGCCGCGTCGTCGTGCTCGGCCTCGTCCGGGCCGAACATCCCGGTGGCCGTGAGGTCGATGATCTTGTCCTGTTCGGTTGCGGTGGGGGCCATCAGCCCATTCCCCTCGTGTCGCTGATGCGGGATGTGCGGTGTGGGTGGGATGTCGCTGGTGGTGGGGGCGCCGGCAAAGGAAAAGGCCGCCGGGTCGATCCCGACGGCCTTCGAATGGTCTGCGCTCCGGCGCCTGAACTGATCAGGGTGAACGCTCGAAGGGTCGTCGGGTGGGTCGATCGGTGGTGAACACCGGGAGGGCCTGCGCGAGCTCGACCTCGTTCCAGGGCTTGACCAGGATGGCCACGGCGGCGGACGCGGCGCACCGGTCGACCCGGTCGTAGGCGAGCGAGGCGTGGAGGGTGGTCGGGGCCGAACCGAGGCGCGTGGCACCGGCGGCGTGGCCACCCATCTGGTGCATCGTGCGCGTGATCATCGGTCCGGTTCCGTCCTCTCTGCCCCGGGTGGGGCCGCTCGATCGGCAGCCGTCTGGCCGCCGTTGTGCAAGCGCACCACGGCGGGGGCGCCGGCGTCAATCAATTAACGAGATCTGGCGCGATTCGTTTGGTCGTCGGCAGGATCGTTGTGCCGCTCGCGCCGTTCAGGCCGTCGTGCCGGACTGCTCGGGCGCCCCGGCGGGGTCGGGCCCGCCGGTCGCCGGCCCCTGGCCGCCGTCGTGGCCGGCCGGTCGCCGGTCCAGGCGGAAGAGGTGGTCGCGGTACCAGCGCAGCTCCTCGACGCTCTCGCGGATGTCGTCGAGGGCCCGGTGCGAGGTCGACTTGCGGGGCGCGCCCTCGACCACCTCGGGCGCCCACCGCAGGGCGAGCTCCTTGATGGTCGAGACGTCCACCGACCGGTAGTGCAGGTAGTCCTCGATCTCGGGTAGGTAGGCGGCGAGGAAGCGCCGGTCGGTGCCGATCGAGTTGCCGCACAGCGGCACCGACCGGGGGGTGGGGACGTGGCGCCGGATGAAGTCGAGGGTGGCGGCGCCGGCCTCGGCCAGCGAGACGGTCGAGGCCTCGATGGCGGCGAGCAGGCCGCTGCGGGTGTGCATCTCGCGCACGACGTCGCTCATGCGGTCGAGGACCTCGGGCGGGTGGTGGACGACGAGGTCGGGCCCCTCGGCGACGACGTTCAGGTCGTCGTCGGTGACCAGGGTCGCGATCTCGACGATGACGTCGGTCGTCGGGTCGAGCCCCGTCATCTCCAGGTCCATCCACACGAGCATCGGGTGCGAGGCTAGGTGGTCCGGCCGGCCGGCGCGTCGAGCGGGAGAATGGGCGCCGTGCTGCGCATCCCCGTCGTCCGCCTCGACCCCGACCTGCCGCTGCCCGCCTACGCCCGCCCGGGCGACGCGGGTGCCGACCTCGTGGCCCGCGAGCCCGCGCTGCTGCGCCGGGGTGGCGGGCGGGCGCTGGTGCCGACCGGGATCGCGCTGGCGCTGCCCGAGGGCTACGCGGGCTTCGTGCAGCCCCGCAGCGGTCTGGCCTGGCGCCACGGCGTCACCTGCCTGAACACGCCCGGGCTCATCGACAGCGGCTACCGCGACGAGCTGCGGGTGCTGCTCGTCAACACCGACCCCGACCACGACTACGAGGTGCGGCGGGGCGACCGGATCGCCCAGCTGGTGATCCAGCGGGTCGAGCACGCCTGCTTCACGCCGGTCGACCGGCTCGACGAGACCGAGCGGGGCACCGGCGGCTTCGGCCACACCGGCCGCTGACCGGGTGGGCAGGCCGGCCGGCCCGCCGCCGGGTCGCCGTCAGTCGTCGTCCTCGTCGACGTCGGAGCGGTGCTTGACCAGCACGAGGCGGCGGCCGTCGTCGGCCACCCGCCACGAGTCGAGCGCCGAGTCGAAGACGGCCGCGGCCAGCTTCGGGAGGCCGGGGTGGGCGCCGCCGTCCGCGCCGGGCAACGCGGCCCCGGGGAGGAGGTGGAGGTCGACGCGCAGGGCGTCGGGGCCGACGTCGAAGACCAGCTCCAGCCGGCCCTGCGCCGGCTCGCGACCGGCGAGCACGCCGGCCGCCTCGCCCACCGCCAGCTGCAGCTGCTCGACCTCCTGGTAGGAGAACCCGGCGCGGGCCGCGAGCCCGGCGGCCCCCGCCCGGGCGATGCGGACGGCGGCCGTGGCCGCCGGCACGGTGAGTCGGATGCGGTCGGTCGAGCGCTCGTCCACGCCGGTGTCGAGGCTAGTGCCGGCCCGCCGGCTCGGCTCGGCCGTCGCGGCGGGTCCCGCGGCGCCGCGGCGGGCCGTCACCCGGCCGGCGGCGGCCGCACGACGGCGGCGGCGTCGACGTCGGTCCGCTCGCCCATGTAGACGGGGTGGCGCAGGCGGCCGTCCGCGGTCCACTCGGTGTAGGCGACCTCGACGACCACCTCGGGCCGCACCCAGTGGGCGCCCCGGGCCTGGTCGCGGGGCGGCGGCGGGTCGAACGGGCAGACGTCGGTGGCGAGCGGGGCCAGGCGGGCGGCGATCCGGTCGAGCTCGGCGACGGTGAAGCCGGAGCCCACCCGGCCCGCGTACTGCAGCACGCCGTCGCCCGGCCGGCGGTGGACGCCGACGAGCAGCGAGCCGAGCTTCCCGGCGCGGTTGCCGGCCCCGCCGCTCCAGCCGCCGACCACCAGCTCGTCGTGGCGCCGCACCTTCACCTTGACCCAGCGCCGGGAGCGGGCGCCCGGCTCGTAGGGCGCGTCGGCGCGCTTGGCGACCACCCCCTCGAGCCCCTGCCGGGCGACCGCGTCGAGCAGGGCCCGGCCGTCGTCGTAGACCTGGGCGACGTCGACCCCGGCGGGCAGGTCGTCCGCGATCTCGTCGAGGAGGCGGCGCCGCTCGGCCCACGGCCGGCCGGTCAGGTCGTGTCCGCCCAGGCGGAGCAGGTCGAACACGACGTACGCGATCGGCGTGTCGGCGGCGCGGCGGCCGGCCTCGGCGGCCGAGGACACGTGCATGCGGCGCTGCAGCCGCTCGAAGCTGGGCCGCCCGGCGTCGTCGAGCGCGACGACCTCGCCGTCGAGCAGGGCGTCGAGCGGGGCCAGGGCCGGCCCGAGGGCCGCCAGCTCGGGGAAGGCGACGAGGGCGTCGCGCCCGTTGGCGCTCCAGGCCCGCACGCCGTCGGGCGCGACGTCGCAGAGGACCCGCATGCCGTCCCACTTGACCTCGTACACCCAGCCGGGGCCCGTGGGCAGCTCCCCGACGACGGCCTTCATGGGCCGGACTCCGGTGGCCACGGGCGGCAGCCTACGGCCACGCGCCGCGCGGCCGCCCGGGCGGCGCTCCGCCCGGGCGTCAGCCCGCCGGCTCGTCGGTGGCGTCGGCCGGCCCCGGCTCGTCGTCGAAGGTGACGACGACGTCGAGCTCGTCGGCCCCTCGCACGAGGTGGACCCGCACGCTGGCCGGCAGCTCGGGGTCGGCCAGCGCGGCCTCGAGGTCGGCCGGGCCGCCGACGGCGACGTCCCCGACGGCGGTGACGAGGTCGCCGGTCCGGATGCCGGCCCGGGCCGCCGGGCCGCCCTCGGCGACGGCCCGCACCAGGGCGCCCGGGCGCTCGGGGAGGCCGACCGCGGCGCGCAGGCGCTGCGCGACCCGACCGGGGGCGATGCCGACGCCGAGGACCCGGCGCCGGGGCTCGCGGCCCGCCGCCAGCTCGTCGATGCGGCGCCGCAGGTCGGGGCCGGCGGGCTGGGCGAGGGCGAAGCCGTCCCGCAGCCGGAGCGTCGTGATGCCGACGACCCGGCCCTCGGCGTCGACGACCGGGCTGCCGGAGGTGCCCTTGGCCACCGGGGCGGTGTGCTCGAAGGCGCCGGTCACCAGGCGTCCCCGGGGCCCGCGGAACGACCGGTCGACCGAGGACACCCGGCCGGCGGTGACCCGGCGGCCGCCCGGGATGGCGGCGACCGAGTAGACGGGCGCCCCCTCGTCGGGGGCGGCGTCGGCCCACGGGGGCGCGGGGGCGCCGCCGGTGTCGACGGCGAGGACGGTGAGGTCGCCGTCGGCGTCGACCGCGGTGACCCGGCCCTGCACCGCCCGGCCGTCGGCGAAGGTCACCTGGGTCGTGCGGTCGCGGAGGTTGTGGGCGTTGGTGACGACGAGGCCGTCGGCCACGACGACCCCGCAGCCGCGGCCGCCGTGCCGCCCGATGCGGACGACGGCGGGGGCGACGGCGTCGGCGACCTGGCGGATGATCGTCTGCTGCTCTGGCATGGCGGGGCTCCTCCCCGGCACCGCCCGGCGCGCCGGCCCGCCGCCGCACCGGTCAGGTTGTCACTTGCAATCTGCAAGTCACTGTACCCTGAGCGCATGCCGATCGCCTCCCGCCGCCAGCCGCCGCCGACCGCGCTCGCCGGCACCGCCGGCCCGGGCGCCGCCGACCGGGCGCTGGCCCGGGCGGCCGAGGTCGTCGGCGACCGGTGGTCGCTCCTGGTCGTCGCCCGCCTGCTGGCCGGCCCCCGCCGGTTCGGCGAGCTGCTGGCCGAGATCGACGGGCTCGCCCCCAACATCCTCTCCCGGCGGCTCGCCCGCCTCGAGGGCGAGGGCCTCGTCGTCGGCGAGCCCTACTCGACCCGGCCGGTGCGGCACGTCTACCGGCTCACCGCGCGCGGCGAGGAGCTGGCCGGCGCCCTCCGCATGCTGGCCGGGTGGGGCGCGCCCCACGACCTGCCGGCCGCCGACCCGGCCGAGGGGCCAC
>PKRH01000202.1 GCA_017577565.1 Thermoanaerobacterales bacterium
GTCCGGGCCAGGACGGGGCGGGCCCGGGCCAGCGCCGCCCGGACCCCGGTCCCGGCTCCGGCGTCCGCGTGCCGGGCCTCGGGATGCGCACCGGCGTCCCGGGACGGGGGCGTGGGGGTGGGGGTCTCGTTCGGGTGGCCCGCGGTGAGGGGTTCGCTGCCGCCCGTGGCAGTCTGTTCCTCGGTGTCCGCCTGCACCGTGGCGAGGATGGCTGCCGCGGCGGCGATCACCACGGCCACGCACAGGACGACAAGGATCACGCGGTCACGGATGGTAACGCCCGCCGAACCTGACGCCCACGGGCCCGGGGGTCGCGCCCCGGGCGGTCCGGACCGCGGTGATCCGGCGCCCGAGCCCGGCGACGCGGCGGCCGCCCCCGGTCCCACCGCTCCGGGCGCGGCCGCGGCCGACGGCGGCTCGGCCGTCACGTCCCCGGCCGGCAACGGCGACGCCCCGCCGCCCTCGGCCCCACCGCCGGTCCCCCCGCCACCCTCGGCCCCGATCACCAGGGAGCGCCGGGCCTCGACCCGCACGATCGTCGCCGCGGTCGTCGCCTTCCTGGTGGTGGCGTTCGCCGTGGGCGCCTACTTCATCCCGCTGCCCTACTACCTGTTCAAGCCCGGCTCCGTCCGCGACACCGAGCCGCTCATCACCATCCGGGGCGCCGAGGTCTACGAGTCCGAGGGGTCGATCAACTACACGACGGTGTCGCTGCGGCAGGCCACGCTCGTCAGCCTGTTCTGGGGCTGGCTCGACGACGACGTCGACATCGTCGACCGCGACCGGGTGCTGCAGGGCCGGGACGTCGAGGAGAACCGACGGGTCAACCTGCAGATGATGAGCGACTCCAAGGACGTCGCCACGCAGGTCGCGCTCGAGCGGCTCGGCTACGACGTCGACGTCACCGTCGGGCACGTCGTGGTCGGCGTCGAGGACGGGGCCCCGGCCGACGGGGTCCTGCGGCCCGGCGAGACGATCGTGGGCATCGACGGCCAGCCCTTCGACGACACCGAGGACATGAGCCGGCTCCTCGCCCGCCACTCGCCGGGCGACCGGGTGTCGGTGGCCGTCGAGGGCGACGACGGCACCGTGCGCTCCGAGGTGCTCCGGCTGACGTCGGCGCCCGACGACCCCGACCGGGCGATCATGGGGGTCCAGGTCGTCAGCACGGTGCTGGAGTACGACTTCCCGATCGAGGTCGAGATCGACACCGGCAAGGTCGGGGGCCCCTCCGCGGGCCTCGCCTTCACCCTGGCGCTGATCGACGCGCTGACCCCGGGCGACCTCACCGGCGGCGAGGACGTCGCGGTCACCGGCACGATCGCCAGCGACGGCACGGTCGGGCAGGTGGGCGGCGCCGGGCAGAAGGCCGCCGCCGCCCGGGAGAAGGGGATGTCGCTGTTCCTCGTCCCCTCGGCCGACTACGAGGAGGCCGTCGCGCACGCCGGCGACGACCTGGAGGTCGTGGCCGTCGACTCGCTCGAGGAGGCGCTCGCGGTGCTGGCCGAGCACGGGGGCAACGTCGACGAGCTCCCCGCGGTCGGCGAGGCCGCGGCGGCACCCGTCGGCTGAGAACGGCCGAGAGAGCCTGCCGTTCCGGGCCGTTCGGCCACGCTGCGCGTCGTGCGGATCGACCCTCAGCGCGAGCCGGCGACGAGTCATACCATGCCCACCATGTCGCCGGAGTCTCCCCACGACGCGACGGGCATCGCCCGCCGGCAGTTCTCGACGGTCCGCAAGGGGTACGACCCGCAGGAGGTCCGGGCGTTCCTCCACGAGGTGTCGGAGCTGGTCGGGCGGCTGCAACGCAGCGAGGCGCACGAGCGGGAGCGGGCGCTGCGGGCCGAGGAGCGGGCCAAGCGCGCCGAGCAGCTCGACGAGCACCGGCTGGTCGAGATCCTGGGCGAGGAGACCGCCCGGGTGCTCGACGCGGCCCGGGCGGCGGCGGCCGACATCCGCGCCAAGGCCGAGGAGTCGGCGGCCCGCATGGTGCGCGAGGCGCAGGCCGAGGCCCGGGCGATCGTCGAGCAGGCCGAGACCGAGGCGGCGGCCAAGCGGGCCGAGATCCTGGCCGAGGCCGACGCCCTGCGCCGCGAGGCCGAGGCGGAGGTCGAGCGCCAGCGGGCCGAGGGCCAGGCGATCGTCGACGAGATGCGGCGCGTCGCCGAGCAGGAGCGCGACCGCATGATCTCCGAGGGCGAGCTCGCCCGGGCCGAGGCCGAGGCGGCGGCCGAGCAGATCCGGGCCGCGGCCCGCGAGCAGGGCCGGCGGCTCGTCGGCGAGGCCCAGGCCGTGCGCGAGCGGGTGCTGGCCGACCTGGCCCGCCGGCGGCGGATCGCCCGGGAGCAGCTCGAGCGCCTGAACGGCGCCCGGGAGCGGCTGCTCGCCGCCTACCAGGTCGTGCGGCGCACGGTGGACGAGGCGACCCACGAGCTGACCGTCGCCCTCCCCGAGGCCCGGGCGGCCAGCGAGGAGGCCCGGCGCCGCGTGCACGAGGAGCCGGAGGAGAGCGTCGAGGTCATCGAGGCCGAGCTGTCGGTGGCCCGGATGTCGGGCCAGGCGGCCGACATCGCCGGCGCCACCGTGTCCGACGAGGAGTTCGACGCCCTCCTGCGGGAGCTGGCCGAGGAGGAGGCGGCCCAGGCGGCGGCGTCCCGGTCTCGGGCCGCCGGTGGCGACGACGCCGGCGACGGCGAGGCGGGGTCAGCGGGCGGGGACGGCGAGGAGGTCGGGGCACGCGACCGGTCCGGCGGTGAGGCCGGGGAGGCGGCCGGCGACGACGCCGGTCGCGCGCCGACGGGCCGGTCCGACCCCGATCCCGAAGGCCCGGCCGACGCCCCCGAGGCGGCGGCGCCCTCCGGCGAGCGACCGGCCGGTGCGTCCGGCGCCTCGGCGTCCCCCGGTGACGGCCCGGCCGGCGCCGAGCCCGTCGGCTCGGACGCCCCGGCGCCCGGTCCGGCACCGTCGACCTCGGGACCGCCGCCGATGACCGACGCCGAGAAGTGGGGGATCCGGCTGCCGCGGCCCCGCCGGTCCGGCCGCCGCCGCCCGGTGGCGCCGGCGGCGCCGGCGGCCGCCGCGCCCCCCGAGACGCCCGGGGCGCAGGCCCCCCGGGCCCCGACCGGGCCGGCGCCGGCGGACGCGGGCGGGGGCGGCCACGCAGGCGGGGCCCGCAGCGGGGGAGGGAGGGGGG
>PKRH01000203.1 GCA_017577565.1 Thermoanaerobacterales bacterium
CAGCTCTACCTCGTCAGGCGTCGGCATTCGCGCCCGCAACTCCTCGGTGATCTCGTCCGGGGCGAGCCCACGCTCGGCCAGAACCGAGAACCCCCCGACTGAACCGGCAATGCCCGGCCGGTCGTCGACGATCGGAGTGCCCTCGACGTCTTCGATGCGGTAGTAGCTGGTCATGGTGTGGGTGGGGACGCCGTCGCGGGTCATGGTTCGGGCCCGCTCGTAGACGAGCGTGCCGGGGTCGACGCCGAGCGCGGCGGCGATCCGCTCGTCGGCCTCGACGCGGCTGACCTCCTGTGTCTGGCCGCCCTGCTGCTGGGCGGCTTCGCTGTCGGGGCTGTCGGCGTGTTCGCGTTCGGCGCGCCGGCGCGCCTCCTGGCGCTCGAGGTACCCGCGCAGGGCCTTGTCGACCATCTCGTCGATGTCGGCCGGCGGCGGGGTCGGCGGGTCGTAGCGACCCCCTCGATGGTGGACAGTCAGGCTGCTGAATTGAGTGTGGTCAGGGCCGCTGCTCTCGCTTCGGCCGGGGTGCGGTCGCGGAGCGAGTCGTGGGGCCGGTGTTCGTTGTAGTCCTGGACCCACGCGGTGATGGCGGCGAGGGCCTCGTTGAAGCTGTCGAAGTCGTTGGGCCAGACGCATTCCTCCTTGAGGGTCCGGTAGAGCCGTTCGATGAAGGCGTTGCCGTCGGGGTGGCGGTAGGCGGTCCGGGAGAGCTTGACGCCGAGACCGCGGGCGATGTCGCGGTAGTGGTTCGAGGTGAACTGGGTGCCATTGTCGTGCCGGCAGACCACGACGATGTCCTCGTCGGGCTCGGGGCCGTGCGGCCAGGCGGTCGCCCATGCCTGCTCGAGCGCTGGGGCGAGGTCCTTGGCCCGGCAGCGGGTCGTGAAGGTCCAGCCGAGGATCGACCGGTCGAAGCAGTCGATCACCGCGGTGAAGTAGGCCCAGCCGTCCTCGCCGCACCAGACGCTGGTCATGTCGGTCTGCCACAACACGTTGGGGGCGATCACGTTGAACGGCCGGCCCTGGGCCTTGGGGTGCGGCCGCGGTGCGCGCCGGGTGAAGCCCCACTCGCGCAGCAGCCGGGCGACCTTCTTGCGGTTCACCACGAACCCAGCCCGCCGGGCCCGGGCACAGACCTTGCGGTAGCCGGCGGCGGGATGGCGGCGAGCGAGCACGTGCAGCGCCTCTTCGAGGGTGACCGTCGCCGGCGACAGCGTGAGCTGCTGCCAGCCCTCGGGCAGCGGCGGCGGTGTCGACCGCTTCTTCGGCGGCCGGGGTCCGTCGGGGCGCACCGGCGTGTCGTAGAGGCTCTGGCGGCTGACCCGCAGCACCTTCGCGATCGTCGCGACCGGTGCCACCGCCTCGGCCCGCCAGCGGCGGCCGAGCGCGGTGCGCGTTCTCACGTCAGCCACCTCGACGCTTTTCCCAACAGCTCGTTCTCCAGCGCGAGCCGGCCGATGGTCCGCTCGGCCTCGGCGAGACGACGCTCCATGTCGACGTCGCCCTTGTTCTGGTCGGCCTTGTCCTTCATCGCCTCGTCGATGGCCTCGAGCGCCTGCTCGCGCCACCGGTTGAAGCTGGTCTCGCTCACCTGCAGCTCGCGACAAACCTCGCTGACGGTCTTGCGCTTCGTCAGCACCGCCAACACGGCATCGCGCTTCTGCGCCGGAGTGAACCGGGATCGTCTCGGAACCTGTCAAGGCTGTTGAGACAACTTCTCATGCGGATTTGATGAGTGCTTCGGGTGAGGGTTCGTTGATCCAGGCGACGGTGGGCAGCTTCGGTGGCGTCGGCGGCTGGTGCCGGAACCGGGCGGGGTTGGCGGCGTAGGCGGCGTCGAGGGTGACCTGGCGTTGGGCGCGGATCTCGCCGGCGGTGCCGTGGTGGACCGACGCCGGGGTGTGCAGCCCGATGCCGGCGTGGCGGTGCACGTGGTTGTAGTGGTCGAAGAACACGGCGCAGAACGAGCGAGCGTCGGCGATGGACCCGAACCGGCCGGGGAACGCCGGGCAGTACTTGAGGGTCTTGAAGTTCGCCTCGCTGTAGGGGTTGTCGTTGCTCACGTGGGGGCGGCTGTGGCTGCGGGCGACGCCGAGGTCGACGAGGAGCTGGGCGACGGCCTTGGAGGTCATCGACGTGCCCCGGTCGGCGTGGATGGCGAGCTGGTGCCGGTCGATGCCCTGGGCGGCGATGGCTGCCTCGATGAACTCCTTGGCGAGCTCACCGGTCTCGGCGGGCGACACCATCCAGCCCACGACGTAGCGGCTGAAGATGTCGAGCATGACGGACAGGTCGTACCAGACCCCGCGCTGCGGTCCGCGCAGCTTGGTGATGTCCCAGCTGTAGATCTGCCCGGGGGCGTGGGCGACCAGTTCGGGCTTGACCTTGGCCGGGTGGGTGGCCTGCCGGCGCCGCTCGTGCGACTCGCCCGCAGCGCGCAGGATCCGGTACATCGTGGACACGCTGCACAGGTAGATGCCCTGGTCGAGCAGGTGGGCCCATACCTGTGCCGGTGACTTATCGACAAAGGATGGATCTCGCAGCAACGCCAGCACCCGGTCACGTTCCGGCCCGCTCAACGCGTTCGCCGGCGCCGGCCGCGGCGACCGCTCGATCGGCACGGGCTTGGGCCGGGTCCGCCAGTAGTGCGTCGAGCGGGCCGGCCCACCAGCGTGCAGGCCCGCCGCACATCCACGCCGGCGTCAACGAGCTGCGTGAACGCGTCGTTCATTACCTGCTCGGCCCCGGCTCGGGCTTGTCCTGTCCGCTCTCGGAGAGCAGCTCCAAGAGCGCGTGCGCTTTTCCCATGATCTCCAGCGCGGCCTGGGTCCGCGCCAAGTCCTTGGCGAGCTTCTCGTTCTGTCGGCGCAACCGCTCCAACTCGGCCTGCTCGGCCGAGCCCGGGCCGTGACGCCGACGTCGAGGCCTCGCCGGCTCGCCCGGCCTGCCACGCCCGGCGTCTGGCTGCTCGGCCGCTGTACGAGCCGCCAGCACGCCCGCGTCGCGGGCCTTGCGCCACTCGATGATGTGCGAGTGGTACAGCCCTTCCCGGCGCAGCAACGCGCCGCGCTCGCCCGGCTCGGTCGCCCGGTCGTACTCGGCCACCATCCGCAGCTTGTACTCAGGCGTGAACACCCGCCGGCGCGGCTGGTCACCACGCGGGCCGCCGCTCGAACTCACCACACCATCATCG
>PKRH01000204.1 GCA_017577565.1 Thermoanaerobacterales bacterium
CCGACGCGCCGGCCGCGGGGCCCGGCACGCCGGCCGCCGCCGACCCCGGCGCCGGCGACGACGTCCCCCCGCCCACCCGCGACGAGATCGAGGCGGCCTGGGCCGGCGGCGTGCTCCAGGGCCTCCCGGTGAAGATCCGCAGCAAGTGGCGGGGCGGCCGCTGGATCGACCCCGCCGACGGCGTCGCCCGCTTCGCCGTGCCCAACGAGTGGCACCTCAAGGCCTGCGACGGGTCCCGCACCGCCGTCGAGGAGGCCCTGACGGGCCACTTCGGCCGCCGGGTGCGGGTCGCCCTCGTCGTCGACGCCGACGCCGGCCGGGCGGGCGGCGGCCCGGCCGCCGACCCGCTGGGCCCGCCGGCCGACCCCGGTCCCGACGACGGCGACGAGGACATCGACCCCAGCGAGCTGCGTGACGCCGACGACGTCCCCACCTCCGGCGTCGAGATCGTGCTGCAGGAGTTCGGCGGCGGCGAGGTGATCGCTCTCGAGGAGGAGCCGTGACCGACGAGACACCCGACAAGCCCGAGACCCCCGAGGTGGTCGGCGGGCCCGCATCCCCGGCCGGGGGGCTCCCCGGGCTGGGCGACCTCGGCGGGCTGCTCGCCTCCGCCCAGGAGGCGGTGTCGGCGCAGGCGGAGATCGTGAACCGGGAGGTCGAGGGCAGCGCCGGCGGGGGCGTCGTCACCGTCCGGATGACCGGCAACGGCGAGGTCGTCGGCGTGACCATCGCCCCCGAGGTCGTCGACCCCGACGAGGTCGAGATGCTGCAGGACCTCGTCCTGGCGGCGCTCCACGACGCGACGGCCAAGGTGACCGAGCTGCAGCGGCAGGCCCTGGGTGCCTTCGGCAACTTCGACCTGTCGAGTCTCGGTCGGATGCTCGGCGGGCTGGGCGGCCTCGGCGGCCCCGGGACGAGCGGACGCTAGGCGCACGTGGCCGTCTATGCCGGTCCCGTCCAGGACCTGATCGACGAGCTGGGCCGCCTCCCCGGCATCGGGCCCAAGTCGGCCCAGCGCATCGCCTTCCACCTGCTGAAGGTCGACACGCAGGACGCCCTGCGCCTGGCCCGGGCCATCGCCGAGGTCAAGGAGAAGGTGTCGTTCTGCCGCACCTGCTTCAACATCGCCGAGGGCGAGCAGTGCGGCATCTGCGCCGACCCCCGCCGTGACGCCAGCGTCGTCTGCGTGGTCGAGGAGCCCCGCGACCTGGTGGCGGTCGAGAAGACCGGCGAGTTCCACGGCCGGTACCACGTGCTGCAGGGGGCGATCAGCCCGATCGAGGGGGTCGGCCCCGACCAGCTGCGGGTGCGGGAGCTGCTCGACCGCATCCAGCGGGAGGGCATCGCCGAGATCATCCTGTGCACCAACCCCAACCTCGAGGGCGAGGCGACGGCCATGTACCTCGGCCGGCTGCTCAAGCCGCTCGGCGTGCGGGTCACCCGGATCGCGAGCGGCCTGCCGGTGGGCGGCGACCTCGAGTACGCCGACGAGCTGACGCTGGGGCGGGCCCTGGAGGGCCGCCGGGAGGTCGAGGGCTAGCCCGTCCGGACGGGCCCGGCCCGACGCCTCGAGGCCGGCCGGTCAGGCGCCCGACAGGCCACAGCCCGTGCTCCCAGGTGCGCCGGCCCGGCGGTCGAGGCGGGCGGACGGGACCGACCACCGGACCAGCGCACCTGAGGACACGGGCTGTTCGGTGCTTCCCCCAGCAACCTCCGGCCACGTCCGATTCGAGGTTGCGCTCACGTTACACCTGTAACCCCCGGGCTGCCAAGACGCAACGCTCCGTGGGTGATCTGATCCGGAACGTGGCAACCCGTCTGCGGTCCCGCTCGCTCAGCTCGCCAGCTGGGTCCGCAGCGCCGCCAGCATCTCGGCCCGGGTCGACGCCCCCAGCTTCTGGCGGATCTTGGCCACGTGGTGCTCGACCGTCTTGGGCGAGATGTAGAGCTGGGCGCCGATCTCCTTGTGGGTCAGCCCGTCGACGATGTACTGGGCCACCATCTGCTCCCGCTCGGACAGGACGCTGGTGGCGGCGGCGGTCTCGCCGGGGTCGGACGAGGGCAGCGCCGCCTTCAGGTCGCGGGCCTGCTCCAGCAGCTGGCGGGTGACGGCCGGGTCGGACGAGCGGATCGCCGCCTGGCCGGTCAGCCGCGACGCCTCCCAGAGGAGGCCGAGGTTCGCCAGCCCCTTGGCCGCGGCCTGGACGGCGTCGGGCTCGGCCGTGCCGTCGAGGATCGCCACCCACGTGTGGGCGGCGTCGGCCAGCGCCGTCAGCCGGGGGTGCACCGGCGTGACCTGCGCCACCTCCTTGGCCCGGCGGCGCACCGCCTTGTGGTCGTCGGTGGCCAGGGCCACCTGCAGGCCGATCCACCGCAGCGGGAGCAGCCACAGCGGCGGCTCGCCGAGGGCACGCACCACGTCGCCCAGCTCCCGGGCCTTGGGCGCCACCCGCTCCCACAGGCCGAGCCGGGCGGCGGCGATGGCGAGCTCGCCGACGACGTCGAGGGTCAGCAGGTCGGCCGGGTGGCGCAGCAGCACGCCCTCGGCCCGGTTCCAGGCCTCGCGCAGGCGGGTGAGGTCGCCCGAGCGGCGGGCGAGGCCCGCGTCGATGGCGGTGGCGATGAGCACCTCGCGGGGAGCGAGCGTCGCGTCGGCCACCTCGTCGAGCGCCGCCTGGGCCGCCGCCCACCTGCCGCTGCGCACAGCGACCCAGCCGAGGGCCAGGCGGTGGTGGTGCGCCAGCGAGGGACCGCCGATGCCGTGGTCGCGCGCCCGGGTGAGCAGGTGCTCGGCCGTCGTCAGCTCGTTGAGGGCGAGCCCGACGGTGGCGCCGATCGCGTGGGGCGAGGTGGGCAGCACGAGCGTCGTGTGCGCCGACTCCAGCAGCTCGGCCGCCTCGAGGAACGCCGGCAGGGCCTGCGCCCCGTCGGGCGTCACGGTGGCGGACAGGCCGGCGCAGGTGAGGCGCAGGGCGGCGACCTCCAGCCCGGCGACGCCGTCGCCGTCCGGGCCGCGGCCGGTCGCCGTGGCGGTCGCGGCGTCCGGGGTGGCCGCGCCCGCGCCCTCGACCCCGGCCCCGGCGGCCGGCCGGTCGCCCGAGGACCGGGCCCTGTCTCTTATAAACCACTCCGAGCCCACGAGAAAGGGCAAAAA
>PKRH01000026.1 GCA_017577565.1 Thermoanaerobacterales bacterium
GGGCGGGGGTGGCGGTCGCGGGTCGGGTGGCCGCGGCCCCGGTGGTCGCGGCCCGGGCCGGGGCGACGGCGACGGGGATCGCCGCTCCCGCGACGGGGGTCGCAAGCGCAGCATCCTCTGGCGCTGGCGCCGCCCGCTGTTCCTGATCGGCCTGGCCATGCTGGCCGCCGTGGCCGGCGTCGGGGTCGTCCTCGCCCAGACCGAGCTGCCCGAGCTCGACGACCTCCAGCAGTCGTCCTACATCTGCGCGGCCGACGTGGCGCCCGGCGAGTGCGACGCCGGCAACGCCATGGCCCGGATGCAGTCCGACGAGAACCGCACCAACGTGCCGCTCGACGAGGTGCCCGACATCGTCGTCCAGGCGGTCATCGCCATGGAGGACCGGGACTTCTTCGAGCACGACGGCGTCAACCCCATGGGCATCGCCCGCGCCCTCTACCAGAACATCAAGGGCGGCGGGATCTCGCAGGGCGGCTCGACCATCACCCAGCAGTACGTGAAGATCGCCTTCGACCTGACGACCGAGCGCTCGATCAGCCGGAAGATCAAGGAGGCGATCCTCAGCATCAAGCTCGAGCAGCAGATGTCGAAGGAGGAGATCCTCGAGGGCTACCTCAACACGATCTTCTTCGGCCGGGGCGCCTACGGCATCGCCGCCGCCAGCCAGGCCTACTTCGGCATCGACGTGCGGGAGATCACCGACCCCGGCCAGGCGGCCTTCCTGGCCGGCGTCATCCGGGCCCCGGCGCTGGCCGAGCCGACCAAGTACCCCGAGGAGGCCGACCGGCGGCGCCACACCGGCCTCGTCGCCATGCAGGAGGAGGGGTACATCACCGCCGAGCAGGTGGCGCAGGCCGAGGCCGTGCCGGTCGCCCAGCAGGTCCGCCCCTACTCGCCGGTGCGGCTGGTCGAGACGCTGCGGGGCGCCGCGCCCGAGGACTACATGGGCACCGACTACCTGCCGGCGTTCATCCGGGAGGAGCTGCGGCGCATCGACCCCGAGCGGTTCACCGACGAGATGATCGACCTCGGCGGCCTGCGCATCTACACGTCGATCGACTACGAGATGCAGCGGGCGGCCTGGCAGGCGGTCACCTCGACGCTGAACCTCGAGGAGGACCCGGAGGCGGCGCTCGTCGCCGTGGACGACCAGGGGCTCATCCGCGCCATGGTCGGGAGCCGGCACCCGTACCAGGCGGGTCAGTACGAGGCGAACTACGCCGTGCGGGGCAACGGCTCCAACGGCCGTGAGCCCGGCTCGACCTTCAAGCCGCTCGTCCTCGCCGAGGCGCTGCGGGAGGGCTACTCGCTGAAGTCGCGCTACAACGCCCAGGGCACCATGGAGTTCGACGACCCGGCGGTGCTGTCGGTCGAGGGCGAGCCCTGGAGGGTGAGCAACTACTCCGAGAGCGACGCCGGCGTCATGGACCTGGTCGAGGCGACGGCGCAGTCCTCCAACACGGCCTACGCCCAGCTGATGATCGACCTCGGCCTGGACATGGTCGACCCCGACGGCGACGGCACCTACCTGCCCTCCGGGCCACAGAAGGTCGCCGAGCTCGCCGCCCAGATGGGGCTGCACATCGACTCGGCGCAGATCACGCCGGCCATGGTGCTCGGCACCGTCAACGCCACCCCGCTGGAGATGGCCGGCATCTACTCGACCTTCGCCAACCGCGGGGTGTACCGGCAGCCGCAGATCATCACCCGGGTGGAGCGGGTCGACCAGGAGGGCCGGCGCACGGTGCTCTACGAGCGGCAGGTCACCGAGCGCCGGGTGCTGAGCGAGACCCAGGCCGACCTCCTCAACTACGCGCTGCAGGCGCCGCTCCAGGAGGGCGGCACGGGCCGGGCCGCCTGGTTCGGCAAGCCGGCGGCCGGCAAGACCGGCACCTCGCAGCGCAACCGGAACGCCTGGTTCGCCGGCTACGTGCCCCGGCTCACCGCGGTCGTGTGGATGGGCTACCCCAACGCCGACTACGACGACCCGGAGACGCCGGAGCAGGACAACGAGCTGTGGCCGATGAACGAGGACGGCCGCCTCGTCCACGGCCGGGTGGCGACCGGCGGGTCGTTCCCGGCGGAGATCTGGCGGAAGTTCATGGAGCAGGCCACCGCCGGGATGGACGACGAGTTCGTCGAGGTGACGCCCGAGCAGATCGCGGCCGGCGAGGTGATCAACGAGGGCGAGCTGCTCACCGACGAGGAGGCGGCCACCACGACGACGACCACGGTCGAGGAGGACCGCCGGGGCCCCGACTGGAGCCTGCCCGACATGACGGTGCCCACGGTCCCGCGGCCGCGGGGGCCGCGGCCCGGTCCGACGACGCCGCCGTCCACCAGCGAGCCGCCGGACGAGTCCACGACCACCTCGACGGTCGACGACGGGCCGCCGGGGCCGGGGCCCGAGCCGACGATCCCCCTCCCCACGGGCGGGGGCGGTTGACGCCGGCGCCGGCCCGACGCGCCCCCGGGCGCGGCGGTCGGCGCGCCGGCTCGGCCCGCGCCGTCGCGCCCGGGGATCAGGTCAGCGGCTGGTGGGGGTAGAGGCTGCGGCAGGGGAAGCACCAGCGCTCGACCTCGTCGAGCACCTGCACGTGCTCCTCACCGCGCTCGTCCGGCGAGCCGAGGTCCCAGGCCGCCGGCGTCACGTACACGCGGTGCACCGGTGCGAGGTCGTCGTCGGGCGCGCCGCACGAGTCGCAGGTCGTCGACGGGTGGTCGCTCGGGCCCGGTGTCGGCATGGCGACGAGGCTAGCGACGCCGCTACCGTCGACGTCACCGCCGGCAGCCACCGTGGCGCTGGACGGGAGAAGGAGGAAGTGCCCATGCGGACGCACACCGTCCCCGGCATCCGCTCGTCGAAGGTCCGGGCCGGGTCCGACCCGCTCGTCATGGTCACCGCGTACGACGCCCCGGGGGGCCGCCAGGCCCACGCCGCCGGCGTCGACATCATCCTCGTGGGTGACTCGCTGGCGATGGCCGTGCTCGGCTACGACGACACGCTGCAGGTGACGACCGAGGACATCGCCCACCACACGGCGGCCGTGCACCGGGGCCTGCGGTCGTCGACGGCCGAGGGGCCGCTGCCGCTGCTCGTGGCCGACATGCCGTGGATGAGCTACCACACCGGCACCGCCGACGCCGTGCGCAACGCCGCCACCCTGGTGCGGGCGGGGGCGCAGGCGGTGAAGCTCGAGGGCGGCGGCAAGCGCCTGCCGGTCGTCGAGGCGATCGTCGAGGCCGAGATCCCGGTGATGGGCCACATCGGGCTCACGCCCCAGTCGGTCCACGCGATGGGCGGGTTCCGGGTGCAGGGGCGCCATCACGACGCCGCGCTGGCGCTGCGGGACGACGCCAAGGCGCTGGCGTCGGCCGGCTGCTTCGCCATCGTGCTCGAGGGGGTGCCCGACAAGGTGGCCGAGATGGTGACCGAGGCCGTCGAGGTCCCGACCATCGGCATCGGCGCCGGCCCCGCCACCGACGGGCAGGTGCTCGTCTACCACGACGTGCTCGGCATCGAGGAGCGGGTCCGGCCCAAGTTCGCCCGCCGCTACGCCGAGATCGGCGAGGCGTCGGTCGCCGCCCTGCGGGCCTTCGCCGAGGACGTGCGGGCCCGCCGCTTCCCGACCGACGACGAGAGCTACCACCTGTCGGCCGAGGTGGCCGAGAGCCTCAGCCTCTACGGCGGGTCGGGCTCGGACTGACCGCGCGGCCGGCCGACGGCCTGCCACGATGGACGGGTGGCCCGTCGCCCGCACCCGTCCCGCCGCCGGCCGCTGACCGCGCTCGTCGTCGCGTCGCTCGCCCTCGCGGTGTCCTGCGGTGACGGCGGGGGCGGGGACGCGGCCGGCGACGAGCCGCCCGCGGGCACCGCGTCGGCTCCGGCGCCCGAGACGACCGCCGACGAGCCGCCCGCGGGCACGGCGTCGGGGCCGGCGCCCGAGATGACCGCCGACGAGCTGGCCGCGGCGTCGGGCGGCGCCCCGGCCGCCACCGGGGCCGGGCTGGCCGAGCCGCCGGGGCCGTCCGAGCGGTGGGCGGTGGCCGGCGAGGCCGAGGTCGCCGCGTCGGTCACGGCCGCCGACGGCCGGGTCACCGCCTGCTGCCTGCTGGTGGCGGCCGCCCCCGAGCAGCGCCAGCGGGGGCTGATGGAGGTCGAGGACCTGGGCGGCTACGACGGCATGGTGTTCGTCTGGGACCAGGACACGGCCGGCGGGTTCTGGATGCGGAACACGGTCCTGCCGCTGTCGATCGCCTGGTTCGACGCCGAGGGGGCGTTCGTGTCGGCGACCGACATGGCGCCGTGCCCCGACGACGAGCCCGACTGCCCGATCTACGAGCCGGCCGGCCCCTACCGCTTCGCGCTCGAGGTGCCGCAGGGCCGGCTCGACGAGCTCGGCGTGGGGCCGGGGAGCCGGTTGGCGCTCGGCGGCCCCTGCGGCTGACCGCCGCCCGCGGTCGCGGGGGTCCACGCTGTCACACCTCGGATCGACCATGCTGGGCGTGAGCGTTCGCTGCCCGCGCCGCTACAGTTCCCAGGTCCAGATTCGCCCTGCCCCGTCACGGGGCCCCGGCCCTGCCGGGACCGAAGGGAGGTGAGTGCTCGCCATGCGGGCCTACGAACTCATGGTCATCCTCGACACCGACCTCGACGACGAGGTCATCGACGCGACGATCAAGCGCATCGTCGACCTCGTCGAGCAGCGCGGTGCGACGGTGAAGAAGGAAGACCGCTGGGGTCGCCGGCGGTACGCCTATCCGATCAACCACAAGCACGAGGGCTACTACGTGGTCTTCGAGTTCGTGGGGGGCAGCGAGCTCGACCAGCTCGAGCGGGCGCTGCGGCTCGCGGACGAGACCGTCCGCCACAAGCTCGTGCGCCTGCCCGACGACGAGGCCGCGCGTCGCGGCCTGCTCGAGCAGGCTGCCAAGTAGGAGGCACCATGACCGCCAACGTCACGATCGTCGGGAACCTCACCCGCGATCCCGAGCTGCGCTTCACGCCCTCGGGTGCCCCGGTCACCACCTTCGGCGTGGCCGTGAACCGCCGGTGGCAGAACCGGGAGAGCCAGCAGTGGGAGGAGAGCACCTCCTTCTTCAACGTCACCTGCTGGCGCGACCTGGCGCAGAACGTCAGCGAGTCGCTCGAGAAGGGCGCCCGCGTCATCGTGAGCGGCCGCCTCGAGCAGCGCTCGTGGGAGACGCCCGACGGCGAGCGACGCTCGGTCGTCGAGATCGTCGCCGACGAGGTCGGGCCGAGCCTGCGCTGGGCCACGGCCGAGATCACGAAGAACGAACGCCGCGACGGCGGCGACGGGGGCTGGGGCGGCGGCAGCAGCGGCCGCACCGTGTCCAACGAGCCCCCGCCGCCCGCCTACGACCCTGCCGAGGAGCCCTTCTGATGCCGTCCAAGTCCCGCTCGAAGAACAAGGACAACGCCCGCCGGGCCAAGAAGAAGACCAGCATCCTGGTCACCGAGGGCGTCGAGTACGTCGACTGGAAGGACGTCAACCTGCTGCGCCGGTTCATGTCCGACCGGTCGAAGATCCGCGCCCGCCGCGTCACCGGCAACAACGCCCAGCAGCAGCGGGCCGTCGCCCGGGCGATCAAGAACGCCCGCGAGATGGCGCTGCTGCCCTACGTCACCCGCATCACCCAGCAGCGGGGCGGTCGCCGTGCCCGCGAGGAGCGCGCGGCGCGGCCGGAGGCCACCGCCGAGCAGCAGCCTGCCGGCACCGAGGCCGAGGCCACCCCGACGACCGAGGAGGCGGCCGCCGCGACGGCGAGCGCCGGTGAGGAGGCGTGATGAAGGTCATCCTGCGTGCCGACGTCGACCAGCTGGGCAAGCGGGGCGACATCCTCGACGTCGCCGACGGCTACGCCCGCAACTACCTCGTGCCCAAGGGCCTGGCGATGAAGGCGACCGCCGGCGCCGTCGCCCAGGCGGCGAGCATGCGGCGGGCCCGCGACCTGCGCGACGCGCAGGACCGGGCGGCGGCCGAGGCCCTCGCCACCACGCTGGTGCCCAAGGTCATCACGGTGAAGGCCCGGGCCGGCAGCGAGGGCCGGCTCTTCGGGTCGGTCACCGCCGCCGACATCGCCACCGCCATCCAGGAGCAGGCGGGCGTCGAGGTCGACCGGCGGAAGCTGGCGCTGGCCGAGCCGATCAAGTCGCTCGGCACCCACGTCGTCACGGCCAAGCTGCACCCCGAGGTCGAGTTCCCGGTCACCGTCGAGGTGACGCCCGAGTGACGCGCCGTCGGGCGGGCCGTCCACGGCCCGCCCGACGCTGTCCCCACGCTTTCCACAGCGCTGGGGGCGAAAGTTCGACCACGCGTGGTCGTTTGTGCGCGCAACGGGTCGAGATGGCGGGGATCGCTGCCGTTCATCCCCAGGCGGTCCCGGTTCATCCACAGCTCTCCCCCAGGGTTGTTCCCCTAGCTACTCACAGGCCCGTGCTGCCAGGGTGAACTGCGCATGGCCGACGATCTCTCCCCCGCTCCCAGCCGGTCGACGCGCACCTCACGGGTCCCCCCGCACGACCTCCAGGCCGAGCAGTCGCTCCTCGGGGCGATGATGCTCGAGACGGAGGCCATCGCCACCGCGGCGGGCATGCTGCGGGCCGAGGACTTCTACAAGCCGGCCCACGGCCACATCTTCGACGCCATCCACGCGCTGTACGCCGCGGGGCAGCCGGTCGACCCGGTCACGGTCGCCGACGAGCTGAAGCGCAACGGCCTGCTCGAGCAGGTCGGCGGGCACGAAGCCCTCGTCGACATCATGGCGTCGACCCCGTCGACGACGAACGCCGCCGGCTACGCCCGCATCGTCGAGGAGCACGCGCTGCTGCGGCGCCTCATCGCGGTCGCCGGCGAGATCGCCGAGATCGGCTACAACCGTCCCGACGACGTGACCAAGGCGCTCGACCGGGCCGAGTCGCTCGTCTACGAGGTCAACCAGCGCCGGGTCGTCGACTCCACCTCCAAGCTCGAGGACCTGCTCGGCCTCAACCTCGACCGGCTCGAGCAGCTCTACGGCCGGGGCGACGCCATCACCGGCATCCCCACGGGCTACGTCGACCTCGACGAGCTCCTGTCGGGCCTGCAGCCCAGCAACCTCATCGTCGTGGGCGCCCGCCCGGCGATGGGCAAGTGCGTCGCCTGGGACACGCCGGTCGTCGATCCCGCCACCGGCGAGGTCCGCACCGCGGCCGAGCTGCACCGGCTCGGCTCGGCGGGTGGCGACGTCACCGTCCTCAGCCTCGACGACCATCGCCGGCTCGGCCCGGCGCGGCCCAGCGCCTTCGTCGACGACGGCATCAAGCCGGTGTTCCGGGTCCGCACCGCGACCGGGCGCGAGGTCCGCACCACCGCCAGCCACCCGTTCCTCACCCCGGCCGGCTGGCGCCCGCTCGCCGAGCTGCGGCCCGGCGTGACCGTCGGCGTCCCGGCCGCCCTGCCGGTGTTCGGCACCGACGCGCTCCCGGCCGACGAGGTGGTCGTGCTCGCCCACCTCGTGATGGCCCCGGGCGAGTCCGACGAGGGCCCCCACCTGTGGACCGACAACCGCGAGGTCGCGGCCGACCTCGGGTACCGGGGCGCCCGGTTCGGCGTCGAGGTGACCGACCGGACCCTGCCGGGCGGCGGCCGCACGTGGGACGTCACCGCGGGCCCGGCGCTGCAGGAGCTCGCCCGCCGCCACGGCGTCGCCGGCCCGCTGGCCGAGCGGCGGGTGCCCGCGGCGGTGTTCCGGCTGCCCCGCGAGCAGCTCGCCCGGTTCCTCAACCGGGCCCTCGGCAGCGCGGGGTCGGTGTGGCGCCCGGTCGGCGGCGAGCCGGGCCGCCTCGTCGTCTCGGTGCGCAGCCGGCGCCTGGCGCTCGACCTGCAGCACCTGCTCCTGCGGTTCGGTGTCGTCGCGTCGGTGCGGCGGCAGGTCGTCGCGGCCGACGAGCTCACCTGGGAGACCCACGAGCTGGTCGTCGACCGGCCCGACAGCCTGGTCGCGCTGGCCGCCCGCATCGGCGTGCTGGGCCAGGAGGCCGCCCTCGGGGCGGTCGTGGCCGACGCCCGGGCCCGGCTGGCCGGGGTCCCCGCCGGCGGCGCCCGGCCGGGCGAGGGGCACGGCGCCGGGCTGCGGCCCGACGACGTCCCGCCCGCCGGCGACGTCGAGGGCGCGGTGCTCTGGGACGAGATCGAGTCCATCACCCCCGACGGCGAGGAGCAGGTCTACGACCTGACGGTCCCTGGCACCCACAACTTCGTCGCCGCCGACGTGTTCGTGCACAACACGTCGTTCGCGCTGGGCATGGCCGCCCACTGCGCGATGCACGAGAACAAGCCGGTGCTCGTGTTCAGCCTCGAGATGGGCAGCCTCGAGCTGTCGCAGCGCCTGCTGTCGGCCGAGGCCCGCATCGACTCGCGGCGGGTCCGCACCGGCCAGCTCAGCGAGGACGACTGGAGCCGCATCAGCCAGGCCATCGGCCGGCTGGCCGCGGCGCCGATCTGGATCGACGACAACCCCAACCTGACGGTCATGGAGATCCGCTCCAAGGCCCGGCGGTTGCGCAGCCAGGTCGGCGACCTGGGCATGGTGGTCGTGGACTACCTGCAGCTCATGACCGGCCGGTCGAACGCCGAGAACCGGCAGGTCGAGGTGGCCGAGATGAGCCGGGGCCTGAAGATCCTGGCCCGCGAGCTCGAGTGCCCGGTCGTGGCGCTGTCGCAGCTCAGCCGCCAGCTCGAGCTGCGGGCCGACAAGCGGCCGATGCTCGCCGACCTGCGGGAGTCGGGGAGCATCGAGCAGGACGCCGACGTCGTGCTGTTCATCTACCGCGACGACGTCTACAACCCCGACTCGCCCGACCGCGGCCAGGCCGAGATCATCGTGGCCAAGCACCGCAACGGGCCGACGGGCGTGTGCCGGCTGGCGTTCCTCGAGCAGTTCACCCGGTTCGCCAACATGGCCCGGGTCGACTGACCCGCCGCGAGGTGCCGGATGGCCGACCCGCCCGCCGCCGCCGACACCGCCGGCCGGGGCGCCTACGCCCGCCTGGTCAACCGGTTCTCGGCCACGCCGGTCGGCACGTGGCTCGTGAAGCACGTGGCCTCCCGGCTCGACCCGGTGATCTTCCGGGCGTCCGGTGGGCGCCTCACCTCGACGATCGTGCCGACCCTGCCGATGCTGTCCCTCACCGTGCCCGGCCGGCGCACCGGCCGGCCCCGCACCGTCCAGCTGGCCTACCACCGCGACGGTGACGACCTGCTGGTCGTGGCCAGCGCGATGGGCCAGCCCCGCCACCCCGCGTGGCGCCACAACCTGCTCGCCGCCGGCCGGGCCGAGGTGCTGGTGCGGGGCGAGCGCTTCCCGGTCGTCGCCCGCCGGCTCGACCCCGAGGAGAAGCGCCGGCTGTGGCCGGCGATCACCCGCACCATCCCGCAGATGCGGACCTACGAGCGCCGCACCGACCGGGACATCGACGTGTTCCGGCTGACCCGGGTGCGCGACGGCGACGCCGGCTGACGGGGCGTCGCGGTCAGTCGGGGAGCGCCGCCAGCACCCGCCCGGCGACGGGCGCCGCCACCTCGCCGCCGGCCACGCCGCCCTCGACGATCACGGCCACCGACAGGTCGCCCCGCAGCCCGACGAACCAGGCGTGGGTCGGGGGCGGGTCGCCCGAGCCCCACTCGGCGGTGCCGGTCTTGCCCGCCACGTCCGCGCCGGGGACGGCGGCGGCCCGGCCGCTGCCCTCGGTGACCACCCGGCGCATGAGGCTCCGCAGCACCTCCGGTACGCCCTCACCGATGGAGGTCGGCTCGGGGGCGTCCTCGGCCTCCCGCTCGGGCAGCAGCACCGGTGGCTCCCAGGTGCCGTCGATGACCGCGGCGCCGACGGTCGCCATGTGGAGCGGGCTGGCGGTCACCCGACCCTGCCCGATGACCGAGGCCGCCTGCTCGGTGACGCCCTCGGGCCGGGGGTAGCTGCCGCCGACCGTGCCGAGCCCCAGCGAGTACTCGGTGTTGAACCCGAAGCGCTCGGCGGCGGCGACGAGGTCGTCGGGGGACAGGTCGGCGGCCGCCGAGATGAACGCGGTGTTGCACGACTGGGCGAAGGCCAGGCCGAAGGGCACCGTCCCCAGGCTCGACCGCTCGAAGTTCCGGAAGTTGCGGCCGCCGGCGTTGACGGTCTCGGTGCACTCGACGGGGGTGTCGGGGGTGACGCCGTGGTCGAGCAGCGCGGTGGCGCTGACGATCTTGAACGTGGAGCCCGGCGGGTACTCGCCGCCGAAGGCCCGGTTGAACTCGCCGATCGGGCGGGACGCGGCGGCGCGCACGTTCCCCTCGGTGTCGACGACCACGATCGCCGTGGGGGCGGTGGTGTCCGCGATGGCGCTCTCGACCGCGGCCTGGACGTCGAGGTCGATCGTCGTCTGCAGCGGCCGGGGCTCCTCGCCCTCGAAGCGCTCGAGCTCCTCGACCACCTGCCCGTCGGCGTCGACGACCTGGACCGTCACGGTCGGCGTGCCGGCCAGCTGGCGCTCGTACGCCGCCTCGAGGCCGCTCAGGCCGACGAGGTCGCCGGGCCGGTAGGGCTCGCCGAGCTCGTCCAGCCGCTCGGCGGTCACCTCGCCGAAGGTGCCGATCACGTGGGCGGCGAACTCCGGCGTGGGCCCACCCCGCAGGGTCGTGTCCCGGAACCGGGTGCCCGGCAGCGGGTAGATGACGTCCTCGACGGCGTTGTAGGTGGGGACGTCCACGGTGGTGATCGGGACGAAGTGGTGGGGCTCGACGCCGGGCGCGCCGAGCTCGGCGTCGATCTCGGCCGGGTCGATGCCCAGCTCGGCCTGGAAGGCGGCCTTCAGCGCGTCGAGGTCGGTGACCGCACGGGGCTCGATGCCGATGACCCGGGCCGGCCGGCCCTCGGACAGCGGTCGCCCGTCGGCGGCGAGGATGGGCGCCCGCTCGGGCCACTCGGTCGTGCGGGCCAGCCGGTGGCCGTCCTCGGCGAGGGCGGGGTGGATGGCGGACGGCGACCAGTCGAGGAGCCACTCGTCGCCCCCGTCGGCCCGGGTGAGGGCGAGCGAGCCCCGGTAGGTCCAGGTGCCGGCGCCGGCCAGCTCGAGCCTCGCCGTGTAGCGGGCCACCCCGGTCGAGCCGCCGGTGTCGACCGAGTCGAGCTCGTAGCGGGCCTCCTCGACGTCCAGCTCGTCGACCACGGCCGCGTGGCGCTCGGCGAAGTCGCCCGGGGGGTCGGCGACCAGCTCGGCCATGGCGTCGTGGTCGCCGGCCGCCCAGGCGTCGAGGTAGGCCTCGACCGCGGCGGTCGGCGCCGGCGTGTCGTCCCGCATGAGGACGAAGGTGCCGTAGACGCCCGCGCCCAGCAGGACGATGCCGACGAGCGCCACGAGGCGGTTGCGGCTCGACATCGCCGGGCGACGTTAGCGTCGCGGGCCGTGGCGGCCCGCACCCTTTCGGGCCGGCCTGGCATGCTGGGGCGCATGGCCGAGACGCCCCCCGGGGGCGCCGACGACCGGGTCACGGGGTTGCGCCCGCCCCGCTGGAGCTTCCCCCTGTTCACACCGCGCCTGCGCGTCGGGGTGGGCATGGCCCTCGCCCTCGCGGTCGCCGCGGTGGCGCCGCTGGTGCTCGCCCCCCGGCCGGCCGCGTGGCTGCCCCTGGCGCTGGTCGTCGGGGTGGCGCTGTCGAACCTCGTGCACGAGGCGGCCCACGCCTGGGCCGCCAGCCGCCTCGGCTACGAGGTCGCCTGGGTCGTGCTCGGCGGCCTGTCCGGGGTGACCGCCTACGTCGGGCGTGGCGACCGCCCGCTGGAGCGGGCCGCGGTGGCGCTCGCCGGTCCGGCGGCCAGCGCCGCCCTCGTCCTCGTGTGCGCCGGCCTGCGGGCCGTGGCGCCCGGGACGGCGCTGGCCATGGCGGCCGAGGTGGGCGCCGGGCTCAACGCCCTGTCGCTGGTGGCCAACCTCGTGCCCGTGGGCGGCACCGACGGCGCCCGCCTGGTCCTCGGGCTGGCCGAGCACCGCCGGCGCCGGGCCGCCACCTGACCGCTTGGGGCCGCCCGGGGGGCGGGCTCTACGCTGGGCGCGATGTTCCTCGGAGAGGACCTGCTCGCGTACCTGGTGCTCGCCATGGGGGCGGCGATGGCGGTCGGCAGCTTCGTGGCGCTCGTGCGGCCGCCCGAGACGCCCAAGGAGGGCGAGCTGGCCCGGGCGCCGCTCAGCCGCAGCCTGGTCATGATCGTCATCGGCACGGTGGCGGCGATCTGGGCGCTGGCCAGCCTCGTGGCGGGCTGAGCGGTGGACCCGAGCCGGCCCCCGCCCGTCCCGGACGACCCGGCGGCCGGTGCGACCGACCGGCTGGCGGCCCAGGTCGGCTTCGTGCTCGAGGCGGACCGGCTGAAGTCGGTGCTCCGGCGCGGCCACCTGGCCGACGGCTCGCGCCTCGAGAACTCGGCCGAGCACTCCTGGACCCTCGCGCTGATGGCGATCGTGCTCGCCGAGCACGCGGCCGAGCCGGTCGACCTCGCCACCGTCCTGCGCATGGTGGTCGTCCACGACATCGTCGAGGTCGACGCCGGCGACACCTACGTCTACGACGACGCGGCCAACAGCGACCGGGCCGAGCGGGAGGAGCGGGCCGCCGACCGGATCTTCGGCCTGCTGCCGCCCGACCAGGCCGCCGAGCTGCGGGCGCTGTGGGACGAGTTCGAGCACGGCAGCTCGCCCGAGGCCCGGTTCGCCCGGTCGCTCGACCGCTTCGCCGGGTTCCTGCTCAACCACGCGAGCGGCGGGCGGTCCTGGCGCGACAACGGCGTGACGGCCGACATGATCCACGCCCGCAACGAGCGGATCGGCGACGGCGCTCCCGCGCTGTGGGACGAGGTGCGGCGCCGCCTGGCCGATGCGGTGGCCGAGGGTCTGGTCGACCCGGGACCCCGGGACGGCGGCGGGTCCTGACCGCCCCCGCCGGCCCGGGCTCAGCGGTCGGACGGGGAGGACGGCGGCTGCGCCACCGGCACCCGCTCGAGCTTGAGGCCGAGCGACTCGAGCGTCTCGAACGGGCGGTTGTAACCGCGCTCGAGGTGGTGGATGCCGTAGAGCGTCGACGGGCCGTCGGCCACGGCCGCGGCGATGACCGACGAGAAGCCGGCCCGCACGTCGGGGATGGTGACCTCCGCGCCCCGCAGCTTGGACACGCCCCGGACGACGGCCGAGTGCAGGGCGTTGGTGTCGTGGAACCGGCAGGCGGGGCCGCCGAGGCAGGTGTCGAACAGCTCGACCTCGGCGCCCATGGCGGTGAGCTCGCGCACGTAGCCGAGCCGGTCCTCGTAGACGGTCTCGTGGATGACCGACATGCCGTCCGCCTGGGTCATGAGGACGATGAGCGGCGGCTGCCAGTCGGTCATGAACCCGGGGTGGGTGTCGGTCTGCACCGCCACCGGCCGCAGGCCGTCCGCGGCGTGGGCCGAGATGTGGTCGTCGGTGATCTCGAACCGGGCGCCCATCTTCTGCAGCGTGTCGATGGCGGTGACCAGCCGATCCTGCGAGCACCCGGCGACCCGCACCTGGCCCCCCGTCATCAGCCCGGCGACCAGGTACGAGAACGCCTCGAGCCGGTCGCCCTGCAGGCGGGTCGTGGCCCCGCCCAGCTCGTCGACGCCCTCGATGATGATGCGCCGGTCGGGCTTGAAGCCGATGCGGGCGCCCATCCGCTGGAGGAACAGCGCCAGCTCGGTGACCTCGGGCTCGAGCGCGGCGTTGCGCAGCACGGTGCGCCCCTCGGCCAGCACGGCCGACAGCAGCACCGTCTCGGTGGCGCCGACGCTGGGGTAGGGCAGCGTGATCTGGGCCCCGTGCAGCTTGGCGGCCTTGGCGCTGACCCCCTCGCTCGACACGGTGACCTCGGCGCCCATCGCCTCGAGCGCGGCGATGTGGAAGTCGACCGGGCGCCGGCCGATGCGGTCGCCGCCGACGAAGGGCACGAACGCCTCGTGGTTGCGGGCGAGCAGCGGGCCGAGCAGGAGGATGGGGATGCGGTTCAGGCCCGAGAACTCGAGGGGCACGTGCGAGCCGGGCTTCTCGACCGGGTGGATGGTGATGCGGTCGTCCTCGAGCTCGACCCCCACGCCCAGCGACGTGAGGATGTCCGCGGTGATGCCCACGTCACCGACGTCCGGCGCGTTGGTGATGGTGCTGGGACGGGTCCCGAGCATGGCGGCGATCATGTGCTTGGTCACCGCGTTCTTGGACCCGCGCACCTGGACCTCGCCGACGAGCGGGCCGTTGGGGCGGATGTGCCAGGCCTCGGAGACGGGCTCTGCCATCGGGACGAGCGTAGCGGCGGGGGCCCGGTAGCGACGTGCGCACGGTGGGTGTCGCGACCCGGCGCCCTACCGGTGACCTGGGGGGACGCGCCACGGGGCGGCCGAGCGCGTGACGCTCGACCGCCCCGTGGCCGGTGGGATCGCCCCGTCGGGTCGCCGGACCTAGCGCCGCCGGGGCCGGGCCCAGCGTCGCCGGGTGTCCGGCGGGCGCTTCGGCGGGACCTTGATCCGGTGGCGCAGGTCGTGCTGGTGGGACTCGACGAGGATCCGGGTCGTCAGGTCGTTGTGCAACATGGGTGTCCTCCGGGGTCGGCCACCGGCAGGAGCCGGGGCGCGTGTCGTCGTGGGTCGAGGGCGGCGAGCCGGGGGAGCGGGCTCGCCGCCGCCGGACGGCCCGGCGCGCCGGGTCCGGGCGCCGGGGAGCGGGCACGGCCGGGACGCGCCGGCCGGGGTCGTCGTGGGCGGCCGCACGCCACCGGGTGGCGGCGCGGCTCGCGGTGTCAGGCCGCGGCAGGCAGGCGGGACGCCGCCGGCGCCGGGGGCACCGCCGTCCGCCGGGTGGCGGGCACGGCGGCCACACGACGGTTGCTCGGCGTGCGAGCTGCGACGTCGATCATCGTGTGGCCACCTCCCTCCCGGTGCGGCACCGGCGCTCGGCCGGTGAGGACGGGGCAAGCGTGCCGGGCCGCGGGTCGCCGGCGCCAGCGAATTTCGTGGTGCCGGCGCGGGATCAGCGGGGCAGGGCCACGTAGGTGGTCTCGAGGAACTCGTCGATGCCGACCCGGCCGCCCTCGCGGCCGAGCCCCGACTGCTTGACACCCCCGAACGGCGCCGCCGGGTCGGACACGACACCCCGGTTGAGCCCGACCATCCCGGCCTCGAGCGCCTCGCACACGGCGAGCGCCCGGTCGATGTCCCGGGTGTAGACGTAGGAGACCAGGCCGTAGGGGGTGTCGTTGGCGGCGGCCACGGCGGCGTCGGTGTCGTCGAAGCGCTGGATCGGCGCGACCGGCCCGAAGATCTCGGTGCGGGTCATCTCGGCCCCTGCCGGCACGTCGGTCAGCACGGTCGGCTCGAGGAAGTAGCCGGCCCCGGGCAGGGCCGCCCCGCCCGTCCGCACCTGCGCGCCGCCGGCGGTGGCCTCCTCGATCAGCCCGACCACCCGGTCCCGGGCCGGGCCGTCGATGAGCGGCCCGACGTCGACGCCCGGCTCGGTGCCGCGGCCCACGACGAGCGCGGCCATGCGCTCGGCCAGCCGGCGGGCGAACTCGTCGGCCACCGCGTCGTGCACGAGGAAGCGGTTGGCGGCGGTGCAGGCCTCGCCGCCGTTGCGCATCTTGGCCACCAGCGCCCCCTCGACGGCGGCGTCGAGGTCGGCGTCCTCGAACACGAGGAACGGCGCGTTCCCGCCCAGCTCGAGCGACACCCGCAGCACCTGGTCGGCCGAGCGGCGGATCAGGTGGCGCCCGACCTCGGTCGAGCCGGTGAACGACAGCTTGCGCAGCCGGGGGTCGGCGAGGACCGGGTCGGCCACCGCCTCGGGGTCGGACGCGGGCAGCACGGACACCGCGCCGGCCGGCACCCCGGCCTCCTCCAGCAGCGCGGCCAGGGCCAGCATCGTGAGCGGCGTCTGCTCGGCGGGCTTGACCACGCTCGTGCACCCGGCGGCGAGCGCCGGCGCGATCTTCCGGGCGCCCATGGCCAGGGGGAAGTTCCAGGGCGTGATGAGCAGGCAGGGCCCGACCGGGCGGCGGGTGACGAGGATGCGGCCCCGGCCGTCGGGGCTGGTGGCGTAGCTGCCCTCGATGCGGCAGGCCTCCTCGGAGAACCACCGGAAGAACTCGGCGGCGTAGGCCACCTCGCCCCGGCTCTCGGCCACGGGCTTGCCCATCTCCAGCGTGATGATCGTGGCCAGCCGCTCGCGGTCGCGCAGCAGCAGCTCGTGGATGCGCCGGAGCAGCTCGGCCCGCTCCCGGGGGGCGGTGGCGGCGAGGGCGGGCTGGGCGGCGGCCGCGGCGTCGAGCGCGGCGCGGGCCTCGTCCGGGCCGCAGTCGGCCACGGCGGCCAGCACCTCGCCGGTCGCCGGGTCCTCGACCGGGAAGGTGCGCCCGGTGTCCGTCCAGGTGCCGCCCACGAACGCGCCCAGGGGGACGCTGTCGAGGACGGCGGCGGGGTCGTCGGTCCGGCGCTCGGCGGTGGTCATCGGCTGCTCCTCGGGACGGGTCGGTGGGCGGACGGTGCGGCACCCGGCCCCTCTCGCCGCGGCGGCGGTCCGGGGCCGGGCGGTCAGGTGGGGCCGGTGGCGGGGCGGTCGGCGGCGGGCGGCATGCCCAGCGCCTCCGACAGCCGCCGGGCGGCGAGCGCGGTCGCCTCGCCCATCGCCCGCAGGCGGGCGTGCGACCGCTCCTTGCTGGCGCTGACGTTGACGGCCGCGACGATGCGGCCGTGGTGGTCGCGCACCGGCGCGGACGCCCCGATGAGGCCCGGTTCGAAGTCCTCGTCGACCAGCGCGTACCCCCGGCGCCGGGCGGCGCAGATCTCGCTCCACAGGCTGGCGGGGTCGGTGGTCCGGTTGCCGGGCCCGCCGCTGAAGTCGCCGCCGGCGAAGCGCTGCTCGATGAACGGCAGCTCGGCGTCCATCAGCAGGACCCGGCCGGCGGAGGTGCAGTGGGCCGGCACGACCCGGCCCTCCCACCCGGTCGCCCGGAACGAGTGCGACGGGGCGGGGACCGAGGCGACGGTCAGCACGCCGGTGCCGGCGAGCACGCACAGGTGCACGGTCTCGTCGAGCTGCTGGGCGAGCGCCTGCATGTGCGGGGGCGCGGTGCGCAGCAGGCGGTTGGGGCCGGCCTTGGCGGCGAGGGCGAACACCTCGGTGCCCAGCCGGTACTCGAGGGTGCGGACGTCGCGCTCGACGAGGCCGACCGCCTCGAGCGCCCGCATGGCCCGGGAGACCTGGCTCTTGTCGCGCCCGACGATCTCGGCGAGGCGCATGACGCCGAGCCCGCCCTGGTCGGGCGGGACGGTCGCGAGGGCCCGCAGCAGGTCGAGGTCGCGGGCCAGGCCACCGGCGCGGCGGGCGACGTCGGGCATGGCGACACAGTGCCCCGCGGGTGGCGCTGCCAACAATTCGCCTCTCGATCCCAGCAACCACCCTTGTCGCCCGCGAGACGGCCCGCGGACACTCCCCGGCCGTGAGCTTCACCGAGTGGCTCGACCGCAACCGCGACCAGGTGCGGGAGCTCGCGATCCAGCACGCCGACCTCTGCCTGACCGCCGTCGTCGTGGCCGGGCTGCTCGGCGTCGCCCTCGGCGTGCTCGCCCACCGGTCGCGGCTGGCGACCGCCGCCGCCCAGGCCGGCACGAGCGTCGTGTTCACGGTGCCGAGCCTGGCGCTCGTCGGGCTCCTCATCCCGGTCACCGGGCTGACCCGGGACACCGTCCTCGTCATGCTCGTGCTCTACGCCCTGGTGCCGATCGTGCGGAACACGATCGCGGGCCTGCGCTCGGTCGACGGGGCGGTGCTCGAGGCCGCCCGGGGCATGGGCATGGGACCGGTGCGGCTGCTGCTGCGGGTGCAGCTGCCGCTGGCCTGGCCGGTGATCCTCGCCGGCCTGCGGGTCGGCACCCAGCTGGTGCTCGGGCTGGGGGCGATCGCCGTCTACGTCACCCGCATCGGCCTCGGCGTGCTCATCGACGCGGGCCTCGCCCGCTTCGGCATGCCGAACTCCGTCAACCAGGCCCTGGCCGGGACGCTCGGTGTCGCCGTGCTGGCCGTGGCCTTCGACCTGGCCTGGCAGGTCGTGGGCCGCCTGACCACGCCGAGGGGGATCCGTGCCTGACCGCACCGACGCCGGGCGACCGATGCTGCGCCTGCGCGAGCTCACCAAGCGCTACCGGGGCCAGGACCGGCCGGCCGTCGACCGGCTGTCGCTGGACGTCGCCGCCGGCGAGCTCATGGTCTTCGTCGGTCCCTCGGGCTGCGGCAAGACGACGACGCTGAAGATGATCAACCGGCTCGTCGAGCCGACCTCGGGCTCGATCGAGCTGGACGGCGAGGACGTCACCCACGTCGACCCCAACCGCCTGCGCCGGCGGATCGGCTACGTCATCCAGCAGACGGGCCTGCTGCCCCACCTGACGGTGGGGGCCAACGTGGCGCTCGTCCCCCGCCTGCTGGGCTGGCCCTCGGCCCGGGTGCGGGCCCGCGTCGACGAGATGCTCGAGCTCGTCGGCCTCGACCCGGCGGAGCACCGGGACCGCTACCCCCGGGAGCTGTCCGGCGGGCAGCAGCAGCGGGTCGGCGTGGCCCGGGCGCTCGCCGGCGATCCGCCGGTGCTGCTGATGGACGAGCCCTTCGGCGCCACCGACCCGCTCACCCGCGAGCGGCTGCAGAACGAGCTGCTCCGCGTCCAGGCCGAGGTCCGCAAGACGATCGTCCTCGTCACCCACGACATCGACGAGGCGATCAAGCTGGGCGACCGCATCGCGGTCTTCGGCGAGCGGTCGCGCCTCGCCCAGGTCGGCACGCCCGACGAGGTCCTGGGCCGGCCGGCCGACCCCTACGTCAAGCGGTTCGTCGGCGCCGGCGCCTCGCTGAAGCGGCTGCACCTCGTGCGGCTCGACGCCGTGCCCGCCCGGCCCTTCCCCACGGCCCGGGTGACCGACGACCCCGCGCTCGTGCGGGACCTCGTGGTCCGCTCGCGCTCGGGCAGCGTGCTGCTGCTCGACGCGGCCGAGCGCCCCGTCGCCTGGGTGGCGGCCGACGACCTCACCCCGCTGCCCGCCGACCTCGCCGGGGTGGGGCTGCCGGCGACGGCCACGCTGACGGCCGAGGCCACGCTCCACGACGCGCTCGACGTCATGCTGGGCACCGACGGCGCGGGTGTGATCCTCGTGGACGGGGACGGCCGGTTCCGGGGCGTCGTCGGCCTGGACGAGGTGATGGCCCACGTCGCCCGGCTGCACGCCGAGTCCCGACGCCACGACGTCGCCGCGGCCGCGGCCCTGGGGAGCGCCGAGGGGGCGGCGTGAGCGGCGGGGGACGAGGCCGCTGGGCCGGTCTGGCCGCCCGGCCGCTGGTCGTCGCCCTGCTGCTCGGCGGCCTGTGGCTGTGGCTGCGGGGCCAGGAGCTCGACTCCATCGAACGGCGCACGATCAACGCCGACTACCTGCTGCGGGCCACCCGCGAGCACCTGTGGCTCACCGTCGTCGCCACCCTCGCCGTGGCCGCGCTGGCGCTGCCGCTCGGTGTCCTGCTGACCCGCCCCGCCCTCCGGCGGGTGGCGCCCGGCGTGCTCACCGTCCTCGGCGTCGGCCAGGCCGTGCCCGCCTACGGCGTCATGGTGCTGCTCACGCTGCGGTTCGGCGTCGGCTTCCGCGTCGCGGCGGTCGCCCTCGTCGCCTACTCGCTGCTGCCGGTGCTGCGCAACGTCGTGACCGGCATCGGCCAGGTCGACCCGGCGCTGGTCGAGGCCGGCCGGGGCATGGGCATGAGCCGGGCCGCCGTGCTGTGGCGCATCGAGCTGCCGCTCGCCGTGCCGGTCGTGCTCACCGGGCTGCGGACCGCGATGGTGATCGGCGCGGGCGTCGCCACGCTCGCCACCTTCGTCGGCGCCGGCGGCCTGGGCGACATCATCATCAACGGCATCAAGCTCGGCCGCACACCGGTGCTGGTCACGGGCTCGGTGCTGTGCGCCTGCGTCGCGCTGGCCCTCGACTGGGCCGGCGCCGTGGCCGAGCGGGCGCTGAGCCCCCGGGGGGTGTCGTGAGCCGCGCGCCCGCACCGCCCCGCCGTCCCCGTCCCGGAACCCGAGGGAGGACCATGACCACGTCCCGACGTCACCGGGCCGCCGCGCTCGCGGCCGCCCTGCTGCTGGCCCTGGCCGCCGCGGGGTGCGGCGGCGACGACGAGAGCGGTGCCTCGCCGTCCGGCGGGGGCGCCGACGGCCCCGGGGTGCTCGAGGGCGCGTCGTTCACCGTCGGCTCGAAGGACTTCGGCGAGAACATCGCCCTCGGCCAGATGATGATCCTCCTGCTCGAGCGGGAGGGCGCGACCGTCGAGGACAAGACGAACATCAAGGGGACCGTCAACACCCGCACCGCCCTCGTGTCGGGCGAGATCGACATGTACTGGGAGTACACCGGCACCGGGTGGGTGACGATCCTCCAGCACACCGAGCCCCTCGACAGCCCCGAGGAGCAGTACGAGGCGGTCGCCCGGGAGGACCTGGAGCGCAACGGCATCCAGTGGTCGCCGCCGGCCGAGGTGGACAACACCTACGCCTTCGCCACCCTGCGGGAGACCGCCGAGGAGCTGGACGTCGCCACGCTGTCGGACGTGGCCGAGCTGGCCCGCACCGACCCGGACGAGGTCACGTTCTGCATCGAGAGCGAGTTCTCGACCCGGGACGACGGCATGCCCGGCCTGCTCGCGGCCTACGGCATCGAGGTGCCCGAGGGGAACGTCCACGTCCTCGACGGCGGCGTCATCTACACGGAGACGCGGAAGGGCGAGCTGTGCAACTTCGGCGAGGTGTTCAACACCTCGGGCCACATCGAGCCGCTGGGCCTCGTCGTGCTGGAGGACGACCTCGGCTTCTTCCCCACCTACCAGCCGGCGCTCACCGCCAGGGCCGAGCTGTACGCCGAGCACCCCGAGGTGCTCGACCTGGTCGAGGAGCTGCTGCCCCACCTGGACGTGGCCGAGATGCGGGCCATCAACGAGCGGATCGAGGTCGACGGCGAGGACCCCCGCACGGTGGTCGAGGAGTGGATGACCGAGGAGGGGCTGCTGTGACCGGGCCGGCACCGTCCGCGGCGCCGGCCCTCGCCACCCAGGTCGGCGAGGCCTTCGTCGGCGAGGGTCCGGCCGCCGCCCACGTCAACACCGTGCTCGGGGCCAGGGGCGGCCCGGTCGAGGCGGCGTGGGCGACCGCGCTCGCCACGCCCCGGCCCGGCCACGTGCCCTTCGTCGCCTGCGTCCGGCCCAACGTGGCGGCCAAGCCGGCGACCGTGTTCGTCAACAAGGCCACCGTCGAGGGCGAGGTGCACGCCTCCCTCACGTGGGGCCCGGCCCAGGCCGGGGTGGCGGCGGGTGTGGCCGACGCGGTGCGCGACGGGATCGTGCCCGCCCACCTCGTCGACGACCTCCTGCTCATCGCCGCCGTCTGGGTCGACCCCGGGGCCACCCCCGACCTGGCCGGCGCCGTCTACCGGAACAACCGCGAGGCCACCCGGGCGGCGCTGGCCGCCGGCGCCGAGGGCCGCCCGGCGCTCGACGACGTCCTCGCCGCCGCCGGGGCCCCGTCCAACGCCCACTTCGACCCCACCCAGGTCACGTGAAGATCACCGACATCCGCATCACCCGGCTCGAGCTGCCCCTCGACCCGCCGTTCGCCGCCGCCTGGGACCCGGTCCCGCGCCGCACGTTCCCCGCCTCCCTCGTCCGTGTCGAGACCGACGAGGGCATCGTCGGCGTCGGCTCGGGCGACACGATGGACGGGTTCTCGGCGTTCCGGCACCTGTTCATCGGCGAGGACCCCCGGGCCATCGCCCGCCACGTCCGCACGCTGGAGACGATCGCCCACCACGCCGGCCGGTACTGGCCGCTGGAGGCGGCGCTGTGGGACATCATCGGCCAGGCCTACGGCCAGCCGGTGGCCCGGCTGTTCGGCGGCGCGCTCGACCGGCTGCCGGCCTACGCGTCCTGCGGGATGCTCCTGCCGCCCGAGGCCCGGGCCGAGGCGGCCCTCGCCCGGCGGGAGGAGGGCTTCCGCGCCATCAAGATCCGCATCGACCGCCGGCGGATCGACGAGGGCCTGGCCGCGGTGCGGGCCACCCGGGCGGCCGTCGGGGACTCGATGGCGATCATGGTCGACATGAACCAGGCGTGGCGGATGGCGGGCGACATCGCCGCCGCCACCGACCTGCCGACCGCCCGTCGCACCGCCGAGGCGCTGCGCGAGCTCGACGTGCTGTGGATGGAGGAGCCGCTGCCCGAGCACCGCCTGCGCGACCTGGCGGCGCTGCGGGCCGCCACCGGCGTGCGGGTGTCGGGCGGCGAGATGGCGCGCACCTTCCACCAGCTGGTCGAGGCGGTGCAGGCCGACGCCCTCGACGTGCTGCAGCCCGACGTGGTGCTGGCGGTCGGGATGCTGCGGGCCCGCACGATCGGTGAGCTGGCGCTGGCCGCCAACCGCTGGTTCACGCCCCACACCTGGACCAACGGCATCGGCCTGCTGGCCAACCTGCACGTCGTCGCCGGCGTGGGCGGCGGGCCGTACGTCGAGTTCCCCTACGACCCGCCGGGGTGGACCTGCGAGCGGCGCGACTTCATGCTCGCCGAGCCCATCCGGATCGAGCCCGACGGCACCGTCGCGGTGCCCGACCGGCCGGGCCTCGGCGTCGTGCTCGACGAGGACGCGATCCGCCGCTACGCCTGCGGCGAGGAGCGCTGAGGTGGCGGCCGTGGCGACGCACGCCGACTGGGTGCGCCGCGCCGGTGAGCTGGTGCCCGAGGGCCGGGCGTTCGTCGACGGCGCGTTCGTCGCCGCCGCCGGGGGCGCCACGTTCCCGTCGGTGAGCCCGCGGGACGGCCGGGTGCTGGCCGAGGTGGCGGCCTGCACCGCCGCCGACGTCGACCGGGCGGTGGCCGCCGCCCGGGCCGCCTTCGAGGACGGCCGCTGGCGCCGCCGCCCGCCGGCCGAGCGCAAGGCGGTGATGCTGCGGTGGGCCGAGCTGCTGCGCGCCCGTGCCGACGAGCTGGCGCTCCTCGAGTCGCTGGAGGTCGGCAAGCCGATCACCGACGCCGTCACCGTCGACGTCGCCGGGGCCGCCGGCTGCGTCCAGTGGTACGGCGAGGCCATCGACAAGCTCTACGGCGAGGTCGGGCCGGTGCGGGAGGGCGCGCTGGCGGTCGTGACCCGCGAGCCGCTCGGGGTGGTCGGGGCGATCGTGCCCTGGAACTACCCGCTGATCATCGCCGCCTGGAAGGTCGCCCCGGCGATCGCCACCGGCAACTCGGTCGTGCTCAAGCCGGCCGAGCAGTCGTCGCTGTCCGCGCTGCTGCTCGCCCGGACGGCGGTGGAGGCGGGGCTGCCGCCCGGCGTGCTCAACGTGGTGCCGGGGCTGGGGCCGGTGGCGGGCGAGGCCCTGGCCCGGCACCCCGGCGTCGACGCGCTGGCCTTCACCGGCTCGGGGGAGACCGGCGCGCACCTGCTGTCGTGCTCGGCGGCGAGCAACGCCAAGCCGGTGGAGCTCGAGCTGGGCGGCAAGAGCGCCCACGTCGTGCTGGCCGACTGCCCCGACCTCGACGCGGCCGCCGAGGCCGTGGCCTGGGGGATCTTCTACAACGCCGGGCAGACCTGCAACGCCGGCAGCCGGCTGGTCGTCGAGCGCCCGATCGCCGCCGAGCTGGTCGAGCGGGTGGTGGCGATCGCCCGGGGGATCGTCCCCGGCGACCCGCTCGACCCGGCCACCCGCCTCGGCGCGCTGGTGTCGGCCGAGCACCTCGCGACCGTCGACGGCTGGGTCCGCCGGGCCGAGTCCGACGGGGCCGTGGTCGCCTGCGGCGGCGCGCCCGTCGAGGTCGTCCCCGGCGGCGCCTACTACCCGCCGACCGTGCTGACCGGGGTCACCAACGACCAGCCGGTGGCCCGGCACGAGGTGTTCGGGCCGGTGCTGGCGGTCATCGAGGCCGACGACCCGGCCCACGCCCTGGCCATCGCCAACGACTCGCCCTACGGGCTCGCCGGCGCGGTGTGGACCGCCGACCTGGCGACCGCGCACTGGATGGCCCGGGAGCTGCGGGTGGGCACCGTGTGGGTGAACACCTTCGACGCCACCGACGTCAGCCTGCCCTTCGGCGGGTTCGGGGCCTCGGGGCACGGTCGCGACAAGTCGCTGCACGCCCTCCACGCCTGCACCCGCCCGAAGACGACGTGGATCGAGCACGGCCGGCCGGCGGTCGCCGCGGCCGGCGACCCGGGGAGGACGCCGTGAGCGCCGGGCCCGTCGTCGGCTTCGTCGGCCTGGGCCGGATGGGGGCGCCGATGGCCGCCAACGTCGCCCGGGCCGGGTTCCCGCTCGTCGTCCACGACCGGCGCCCGGAGGCGGCCGAGCCGCTGGTCGCCGCCGGGGCCCGCTGGGCCGCCGACGCGGCCGGGTGCGCGGCGGCCGCCGACGTGCTCGTCACGATGCTGCCCACGCCCGCCGACGTCCGGGAGGTCCTGCTCGGGACCGCGGGCGCGGGCGGCGCAGCCGGCGCGCTGCGCCCGGGGTCGACGTGGATCGACATGAGCACCTCGACCCCCGAGGTCGCCGCCGAGGTCCGCCGGGTCGTCGAGCCGCGGGGCGTGGCCGTGCTCGACGCGCCGGTGGCGGGCATGGTCGCCGGCGCCCGGGCGGGGACGCTCGGCATCTACGTCGGCGGCGACGCCGAGACCCTCGCCGCCTGCCGGCCGGTGCTCGAGGCCATGGGCGACCCCGAGCGCATCCTCCACATCGGCCCCCACGGCACCGGCTACGTGGCCAAGCTGTGCATCAACCTGCTCTGGTTCATGCACGAGGTGGCCGCCGCCGAGGTCCTGTCGATCGGGGTGCGGGCCGGCGCCCGCCTGGAGGCGCTGCAGCGGGCCATCGTCGCCAGCCCGGCCACCTCGCAGGTGGTGGCGCAGGACCTCGACCGCGTGTGGCGCGACGGCGACTACGACCAGAGCTTCCCGCTGGCCCTCGTGTGCAAGGACCTCGGGCTCGCCACCGACCTGGCGCGCGCGGTGGGCGTCCCCGCCGAGATGACCGCGCTGACCGAGCAGGTGTTCCGGCGGGCGATGGCCACCTACGGTGGCGACGCGGGCGAGATGTCCGCGGTCCGCCTCTACGAGGACCTCACCCGGACCCCCCTCCGGTACTCGGCATGACCGCGATCCCCACCCCCTCGTACGTCACCGTCGACCCCGCACCCCGGCTGGTGTTCGGCCCGGGCGCCGTGGCCGAGGTCGGCCCGATCGTGCGCGACCTCGGTGTCCGCCGGGCGCTGCTGGTCACCGATCCGGGCGTCGCCGCCGCCGGCGTCGCGGCCCGGGTCGAGGCCGCCTGCGCCGCGGCCGGCGTGGCGGTGACCGTGTTCGACCGGGTGGCGCCGAGCCCGACGCTGGCCGACGTCGAGGCCGGCGTGGCCGCGGCCCGCCGAGCCCTCGACGGCGGCGAGCTCGCCGTCGTCGCCGTGGGCGGCGGCTCGCCGATGGACGCCGCCAAGGCGATCGCGCTCGGCGCGGTGAACCCGGTGCCGGTCCGCCGGCTCGACGACCCGGCGGCGGTCGAGCGGCCCGGCCTGCCGATCGTGGCGGTGCCGACGACCGCCGGCACCGGGGCGGAGACGAACGGCTTCGGCGTGGTCACCGACACCGAGGCGGTGCGCAAGGTCTACCTGGGCGACGAGTCGACCGTGCCGGTGGCGGCCGTGCTCGACCCGGAGCTGACCCTCGGCGTCCCGCCACCGGTCACCGCCGCCACCGGGATGGACGCGCTCACCCACGCCCTGGAGTCGCTGGCGTCGCGCCGGGCCAACGACGTCGCCGCCGGTGACGCCCTGCGGGCCGTCGAGCTGGTCTCGGCCCACCTGGCCACCGCCGTCGCCGACGGCCGCGACCTCGCCGCCCGGTCCCAGCTGCTGCTGGCCGCCCACCTCGCGGGCCGGGCCATGCGCTCGACCGGCCTCGGCCTGGCCCACGCCATCGGCCACGCGCTGACCAACCGGGCCGGCATCCCCCACGGCGCGGCGCTGGCGATGGTCCTGCCCGCGGTCCTGCGCTTCAACCTGCCGGTCCGGGCCGAGGCGTTCGGGGCGGCCGCCGGTGCGTTCCGGTTCCGGTCGGCGGGACCGACCGCGCCGGGGGACCGCACGGGTGGCCCGGCGTCGGCCGAGGCCGCGGCCCACCGGCTGGTCGACGAGGTGGCGGCCCTGTCGGCCGCGGTCGGCACCGACAGGCCGCTGCGGGCCGCCGGCGTGGGGCCCGGGCTGGTGCCCGTGCTGGCGGCCGACGCCGTCGCCGACGTGGTGATCGCCAACAACCCCCGCCCGGCCACCGAGGACGAGGTGGCCGCCGTCGTCACCGCCGCCCTCTGAGCGGCGCCGTCCCCACCGGAGCACGACCGATGCCCGTCCCCTACGACCAGCTCGACCTCCCCGAGGTCGACCCCTACGCACCCCCGACCGAGATCGTCGAGCGGGCCGGCGGCTCGTGGCTCGCCCGCTCCCGGCGCACCCCGGTGGTGGTGGGCCACGAGGCGGCCCGCGACCTGCTGAAGGACCGCAGGCTCCACCACCTGCTGCGCCACATGGCCGACGTGCGGGGCTCGGACGACCCGGCGCTCGAGCGGCGCCCCGGGTCGATCCTCTCCGCCGAGGGCGAGGAGCACCTGCGGTTGCGCCGGCTGTGCCTCCCGGCCTTCAAGCAGCGCTCGGTGGACGAGCTCCGCCCCTACATGGCCGGGCTGGTGCGTCAGCACGTGGCCTCGTTCGCCGCGGACGGCGAGGTCGAGCTGGTCGGCCGGCTCTGCGAGCCCTACCCGGTGCAGGTCATCGCCCACGTCCTGGGCGCGCCGGAGGACGACTGGCCGCTGTTCGCCCGGTGGGCGACCGACCTGCTGATGATCTTCTCGACCGACCTCGAGCGCGACCTGCCGGTGGTCAAGGCGTCCCAGGCGGAGATGACGGCCTACGTCGAGGAGCTGATCGAGCGCCGGCGGCGGGAACCCGGCGACGACCTGCTGACCAAGCTGATCGAGGCCGAGGAGGACGGCGACCGCCTCAGCACCGAGGAGCTGGTCACGCTGGTCGAGGCCATCCTGACCGGCGGCTCGGACACGACGCGCAACCAGCTCGGGGCGACCGTGTACCTGCTGCTGCGCCACGGCCGCTGGGGCGAGGTCGTCGACGACCCGGGCCTGGTGCCGATGGCCGTCGAGGAGGCCCTGCGGCTGTCGGGCACGATCCGCCAGACCGCCCGGGTGGCGACCGAGGACGTCGAGTACCGCGACGTGCTGTTCCCCGCCGGCACGGTCCTGCTGGTGAGCTTCGCGGCCACGAACCTCGACCCCAGCCGCTACCCCTGGGGCGACGAGGTGCGGTTCGAGCCCGAGGCCGTGCCCCACCTGTCGTTCGGCGCCGGCGTCCACCACTGCCTGGGGGCGTGGCTGGCCCGGGCGGAGCTGCAGGAGGCGCTGCGGGTGCTGACCCGGGAGCTGCCCGACCTGCGCCTGGCCGGGGAGGTCGAGTGGCGCCCGAGCCGGTCGTCGTTCGTCGGGCCGACCGTGCTGCCGCTGGCCTTCACGCCCCGCTCCGCCGGCTGAGGCGGGGCGCCGGCCGGCGTTCGAAGCACGCCGCACGGTCGGCTAGCCTCATACCTCCGCCACGCGGGTGTAGTTCAATGGCAGAACGTCAGCTTCCCAAGCTGATGATGCGGGTTCGATTCCCGTCACCCGCTCCACGGTGAGTCCAGCGCAGCCCGAACCCCGACCGGGTTCGGGCTGTTCTCGTCCTCGGGCTCACGGCGACGCTGGACGACGTCGTCGCCGACCTGCGCACCTGAGGGCGGCGCGCGGCGGTGGCCGCCACGGCTCGGGTGCCGCGGTGGCCACCGGGGGCGGGCGACGGGCGGGGCCGCACGGCACCGCCGGGCGTCCCGGCCCGCTCAGAGCGCCTTGACCACCTCGACGAGCTGGTCGAGGCAGGTGCCCCAGCCCTCGACGAAGCCCATCTCGGCGTGCTTGCGGTTGTCCTCCTCGCTCTGGTGGACCGCGATGGCCCGGTAGCGGGTGCCGCCCGACGGCGTGGGCTCCAGCTCGATGATCCCGGTGAAGGGCATCTCGGCCGGCTGGGGCCGGAAGCCGGGGCCCAGGGCGCCGGTCCAGACGAAGCGCTGGTCCGGCACGACCTCGAGGACGCAGCCCGTGCCGTCGAACTCCTGGCCGTCGGGCGACCGCATGACGGTGCGGAAGATGCCGCCGGGCCGCAGGTCGACCTCCGCCTCGGGGGTCTCGAACGGCTTGGGGGCGAACCACCTCTTCAGCAGCTCGGGGGTGGTCCACGCCCTGAACACGAGCGACGGGGGCACGTCCACCTCGCGCACCAGCTCGAGGTCGCGGGTCGGATCCAGGGTGTAGGGGGTGAAGCTCACCGGTCGTCCTCCTTGAGGGTCGTGAGGAGCTCGTCGAGTTGGTCGAGCCGCCGCTCCCACAGGCGGCGCTTGTCGGCCAGCCAGCCGTCGGCGACGGCGAGGCCGGCGGGGTCGAGCTGGTAGATGCGGACGCGGCCCTGCTTGGACGACGTCACCAGCCCGGCACGCTCCAGGACACCCAGGTGCTGGGTGAACGAGGGGAGCGTCATGTCGAACGGCTCGGCCAGCTCCGACGTGGTCGCCGGACCCGCCACGAGCCGCTCGATGACCTTGCGCCGGGTCGGGTCGGCCAGGGCCTGGAAGACCTGATCGAGCGACGCCGAACGCTTAGGCACGTGCCTAAGTATGGGGGAGGACGACGCTTAGGTCAAGACCTAAGTGTCGTGACCGGTGACGGGCGGGGCGCCTGCGACCGCGGCCGGCGTCAGTCGGCGGCGTCGAGGTGGTGGCGGAACGCCGCCCGCCAGACCGCGTCGTAGTGGTCGTAGTCGGCCCGCAGGGCCTCGCCGGGCCAGTCCGGGGGCAGCAGCTCGGACGGCAGCAGGGGGTCGTGCTGCAGCAGGCGGAGCACGGCCGCCGAGGCCTCGAAGCCGGCCCGCAGCGCCTGCGTGTCACCCGCCTCGATGCCGGGCAGCAGCTCGGCCAGCTCGGCCCGGAGCTCCTCGGCGTCCGCCGCCCACCCGGCCAGGTCCCACAGCGCCGCCGGGTCCGGCGCCGGTTCGAGCACGGCGCCGCGCCCCCACAGGCACTGCTCGGCCGCCACCCGGCGGGCCTCGGGCGAGCGGTCGGCGGGCAGGTTGTCGGGGCGCAGCCAGACGCCCTCCCGCAGCTCGGCCAGCCGCAGGTCGGCGAGGGCCGACCGCAGCGCCGCCCGGTCGGCCGCCCGGCGGGGGTCGCCCGAGCGCACCATGGCCAGCTCCCAGGTCCCGTCCCACGGCCGGGTGGCGGCCCGGCGGCTCGCCGCCTGGCGGGCCTGGCGGTCGAGCAGGCGCCCGACCAGCCGGTAGCCGTCGCCGGAGGGCTCGAGCTCGCCGGCGCTCGTCATGCGCGACAGGGCGACCCGCACGGTCCCCTCGGCGATGCCGAACAGCGCCCCGGCCCGCACCAGCGTCCGGGTCGGCAGCCACGGCGGCTCGGTGCCGAGCAGCGTCGACGCCAGGACCGAGCGGGCGGTGAGGGGCTTACGTTCTATCGACATGTGTCGTCCAGTGTGTAATATGGCGGCATGGTCGCCACCGAGCGTCCCCGCACGACGATGCTCCCGCCGCCGGAGCTGCTGCCGGACGTGCTCCCCACCGACCGCCTGACGGCCTCGGGCAAGCCGGTGCCGGAGCTGCGGGCCCAGCTCCGCCGGATCGACGACCTGCGCAACGTCGGCAGCGTGCTGCTGACCTGGGGCCAGGCGGCGCTCACCATCGGCGCGGCCATCTGGATCGACCACCCGCTCGCCTGGGTCGCTGCCTTCCTGCTGATGGGGCCGGCGCACGCACGGTTCGCCATCATCTCCCACGAGGCGGCCCACAAGCTGCTCTTCACCAACAAGCGGTGGAACGACCTCGTGGGGCGCTGGCTGCTGTCCTACCCGGCCTTCATCCCCTTCGAGGCCTACCGCCGCAGCCACTTCGCCCACCACCGCGAGGAGTTCGGGCCCGACGAGCCCGACCTCAACCTCTACGTCGGCTACCCGATCACCCGGGCGTCCTTCTTCCGCAAGCTGCGGCGCGACGCCATCGGCATCAGCGGCTGGAAGAACTTCCGGGGCCTCCTGCTGGCCCTCCGGTCCCGCACGGCCCGGCCGGTCGCGCTGCGCATCCTCGCCGCCCAGCTGCTGATCCTCGTCCCCCTCACGCTCATCGGGCGGCCCGAGCTCTACCTGTTCCTGTGGTTCGGCCCCTGGATGACCGTCTGGCGGGTGCTCAACCGCCTGCGGGCCATCGCCGAGCACGGCGGCATGACCGCCTCGCCGGACCGGCGCCTGACCACCCACGTCGTGCGCCAGAGCCTGCTCGCCCGGTTCGTGCTCGTGCCCTTCAACACCGGCTGGCACCTGGCCCACCACGTCGACATGGGGATCCCGTGGCGCCGGCTGCCCGACCTGCACGCCGAGCTGGTCCGGGCCGGCTGGGTCACCGAGGGGCTCGAGTACCCGAGCTACCGGGCGCTGTGGCGGGCGCTGTCGTCCCGCCCGGAGCCCGCGCCCGCCACGGCCGGCGCCGCCGCCTGAGGCCGGCGGGCGCCCCGGCGCCGGGGCACGGCACCCCACGCCCGGTGACCAGGACAACCACTAGGGTCGTCGGCCGATGATCCTGTCGGACCGCACCATCCGCGAGCAGCTCGCCGCCGGCCGCATCGCCATCGAACCGCTGGACGAGTCGTGCGTGCAGCCCTCGTCGGTCGACCTGCGGCTCGACAAGCTGTTCCGCGTCTTCCTCAACCACACGATGTCGGTCATCGACGTCAAGCGCGACCTCTCCGACCTCACCCAGGAGGTCGAGATCGCCGAGGGCGACGCGTTCATCCTCCACCCGGGCGAGTTCGTGCTGGGCTCGACCTACGAGCGGATCACGCTGCCGGACGACATCGTCGCCCGCATCGAGGGCAAGTCGAGCCTCGGGCGCCTCGGCCTGCTGATCCACAGCACCGCCGGGTTCATCGACGCGGGCTTCTCGGGCCACATCACCCTCGAGCTGTCCAACGTGGCCAACCTGCCGATCACGCTCTACCCCGGCATGAAGATCGGCCAGGTCAGCTTCCTGCAGATGACCACCCCGGCCGACGTGCCCTACGGCTCGAAGGCCGTGGGCTCCAAGTACCAGGGGCAGCGGGGCCCGACGCCGAGCCGCTACTGGGAGAACTTCGACACGCCGTCGGCCGACGGCGACTGACGTCCGCGCTCAGCCCGTCTCCCGCGGCCGCGGCGTCAGGCCGACCTCGGCCTCGCCCACGACCACGTCGCCGACCGCGACGGTGACCGTCGCCGGGACCTCGAAGCCCGGCACGACGACGGTCAGCTCGAGCGCCGTCCCCCCGGCCGGCACGTCGACCGTGCAGGCCACCGTGAACGGCCGCAGCGACCGCGGCACGCAGCCTTGGCGGGGGTCGGGGAGCGTCACGGCGACGGGCGTCGTGACGGTGACCGTCGCCGTCGCCGGCTCGCCGTCGTTGGCGAGTGGCACGGTGAGGGTGCCGTGCGCCCAGCGGTGGGGCGTCCAGGTGACCTCGCCGAGGCCGACGGTCGGGGCCGGGACCTCGGGCTCCTCCGGCTCCTCGTAGGGCGTCAGCTCGACGACGAGCGGCTCGCCCTCGACGACGCCGTCGCGCACGACGGCCGCCTCGGCCGTCGCCGGCTCGGTGACGCCCTCGACGGTCAGGTCGAACGCGATCCTCCCGCCGGGAAGCGGCTGGGGG
>PKRH01000205.1 GCA_017577565.1 Thermoanaerobacterales bacterium
GGCCCGTCCTCGCCGGCGCCCTCGGGCGGCCCGCAGGCTCGCCCGGCTGCGAGCGCCGCGTCCGCGGCCGCCGCGACCGCCCGGGGCGAGGCGGCGGCGCCGACGACCACGACGCCCGCGCCGAGGCTGCGGTCGTCGGCCAGCTCGCCGAGCGTCCCCCGCCGCACCGGGCCGGCGACGCCGCCCAGGGTGGTGACGACGGCGGCCGGCAGCGAGGGGTCGCCGCTGCGGGCCAGGCGGGCGGCGACGCGCCCGGCGTCGTCGGCGGTGTCGGCGACGGTCACGATCGTGTGGCCGGGGTCGACGGCCCGGGGCAGCCGGCTGGCCGGCGCGATCGACACGGCCCGGGCGACGCCGGGGGCGTGGACGGCGATGCCGGCCGCGGCGACCGGGGCGATCTCGGCCACCGGGCCCGGCACGACCTCGTGCTCGACGTCCGCGGCGGCGAGGATGGCGGACTCGACGGCGAAGGCGGGGTGCAGCCACGGGTCGCCCCGGTAGAGGCGCACGACCCGGTGCCCCGCCCGGGGGCCGCCCACGAGCGAGGCGAGGGCGTCGCCGTCGACGGGCGCGCCCCGGTCGATGCTCTCCCGGTCGGGGCCGCCCGCCGCCGACACGAGGACCTCGGCCCGGGGCGCGAAGGCCCGGGCCAGGTGGGCGACGACGGGGTCGGTGACGACGAGGGTGGCCTCGGCCAGCGCCGCCTCGGCCCGCAGGGTCAGCAGGTCGGGGTCGCCGGGGCCGGCGCCGACGAGGAGCACGGGGGCCGTCCGGCGGGCGGCGGCGGGCGCCGCGCCGGGGCCACCGGCGGGACGGTCGGAGGGACGTGGGCGCGGCCGCTGCATGTCGCCGGGGAGCGTACGACAGACGCGCGGCGGGCGGTCGGTCGGTGACGCCGGCGGGTGGCGGACGGCGCAGCGCCGCCGGCGCGGAGCACCCCGGCCCGGTGCCGGGCCGGGGTGCCGAGGCGGCGACGGGAATCGAACCCGTGTAAACGGCTTTGCAGGCCGCTACCTGAGCCACTCGGTCACGCCGCCAGGGACCGTTCACCATACCGCGGCGCGCGGCGGGTGACGTCGCTCCGCGCCGATCCCGCGCCGGGAGGATGGCCGCGACCCCTTGCCCATCAAACGTTCGTTTGAGACACTGCGCGCATGACGCTGACGGAGGGGGCTGCGACGGCGACACCGCCGTTCGAGATCGACGTGCTCGACCCGCGGTTCTACGACGACCCGTGGGAGGCGTACCGCTGGCTGCGCCACAACGCGCCGCTGTGGTGGGACGAGAAGAACGAGCTGTGGGTGGTGTCCCGCCACGAGGACGTGAGCCACATCAGCCGCCACCAGGAGACGTACTCGGCGGCCCACGGCGTCCGCCCCAAGGTCGCGGCGCCGATGTCGATCATCTCGATGGACGACCCCGAGCACAACCGCCAGCGGCGGCTGATCAGCCGGGGCTTCACGCCGCGGGTGGTGCGCCAGCTCTCCGACCACATCCGCGAGCTGTCGAACCAGATCATCGACGAGATCGCCGAGCGGGGCGAGTGCGACTTCGTGGAGGACTTCGCCATCCACGTCCCGCTCATCGTCATCGCCGAGCTCATGGGCCTCGACCCCGACCAGCGGGACCGGCTCTACCGCTGGAGCGACCAGATGATGGCGGGTGACGGCCACACCGACCCCGACGACCCGGTGCTCGTCGCCGCCGCCGAGGCCGGGGCCGAGTTCGCCGCCATGTGCTCCGAGCTGATCGAGCAGCGGCGCGCCGACGGGTCGACCGACGACCTCATCGGCGTGCTGACCAAGGCGTTCGACGAGGGCGCCCTCACCGCCCGGGGCGAGGGCGCCTTCGCCGGCAACGAGCTCGTCGACCGCTCGGCGGACATCCTGTCGCCCGACGAGCTGATCATGTTCCTGATCCTCCTCGTCGTGGCCGGCAACGAGACGACCCGCAACGCGCTCACCGGCGGGCTCCTCGCCTTCAGCCGCTTCCCCGACCAGCACCAGAAGCTGCTGGACAACCCCGACCTCATCGATTCGGCGGTCGAGGAGATCGTGCGCTACGTCAGTCCGGTGATGTCGTTCATGCGCACGGTCACCCACGACCACACCTACAAGGGCGTGCGGCTGAAGGCCGGCGACCGGGTCTTCATGCTCTACCAGTCGGCCAACCGCGACGAGGCCGTCTTCGACGACCCCGACGAGTTCCGCATCGACCGCGACCCGAACCCGCACCTGGGCTTCGGGATCGGCACCCACTACTGCCTGGGCGCCAACCTCGCCCGGGCCGAGATCAAGGTCGTCTTCACCGAGCTGTTCAAGCGCCTGCGCGACATCCGCGCCGCACGCCTCGACGGCATCGAGCGGGGCGACTCGAGCCTCGTCCTGTCCATCAAGCACCTGCCCGCCGTGTTCACGCCGGAGAGCCGCTTCAACCCGGCCAAGTGGACGTGAGCCCGGTCACCGGTGCCCGGCGTCGGGCGGGACGGGACGACGCCGGGGCCGGGGCCGCCGGGGCGCGGGCCCGGATCCTCGACGCCGCCGTCCGGCTCGTCAGCGAGCGCGGCGCCGCCGCCACCTCGATGCGCCAGCTGGCGGCCGCCTGCGACCTGAACGTCGCCACGATCTACCACTACTTCCCGTCGAAGGCCGACCTGCTGCGGGCCATCATCGAGGAGCGGCGCTACGGCGAGCGCATGGCGTCCGAGGACCCGCCGATGCGGGCCGAGCTGGCACCGCACGAGCGCTTCGAGGAGCTCATGGCCTGGCTCGTGGAGCAGGCCCTCGACGAGCGGACCACCCTGCGCCTCCTCGTCGCCGAGGGCCTGCACGGCAACGACACCGCCCGGGGCACGGCCCGGGCCCTCGTGCGGGCGCTCGACGGCGCCATCGAGGCGTGGCTCGAGGCCGGCTTCCCCGAGCTCGGCCCGGCCACGCCCCCGCCGGGCGCGGCCCGGCCCGGGCGGCGGGGGCTGCTGTCGGCCGGCCTCGAGCAACTCGGCACCGGGGGCCCGAACGGGGAGGGGCTCGGGGGCGACCTCGCGGCCGGGCTGGCCGGGCCCCCCCGGCGCCCGCGGTCGGAGGGTGGTCCTTATAAAAAACCTCGAGCCC
>PKRH01000206.1 GCA_017577565.1 Thermoanaerobacterales bacterium
GCGGGGGGGCGGGTGCGGTGGGTGGGGCGGCGCGCGGGTGTTGGGGGGCGGGGGGGGGGCCTGGGGGGGGTGGCGCGGTGCCGGTGGTGGTGGGTCCGGTGCCGGGGCGTGTCCCGGTCCGGGTGCCACGACCCGATCTGGTCGTGGTGGTGCTCGCGCCGGTCGTCGCCCGGCCGGTGCGACCGGTTGCGCCGCCGGCGACCGCGGCGGCACCTCCGCTCGCACGCGTGCTGGCACCGCCCCTCGGGAGCGCCCTGGGCCCGCCGCCAGGGAGGGCCGTCGGCCGGCCGCCGGCGCCGCCGACGCCCGTGGGCGCCCGGGTACCGGACGAGCCCGACCTCCCGGAGATCACGTACTCGTAGTTGATGTTGCCCCGCTCCCGGGTGCGCTCCATGATCTCGAGGTTGCGGAGCGACCGGCGGGCGACCCGTCGCTCGATGCGCCGGGTCAGGTAGCTGCGGGCGGCGAAGTCCTCGGCGCCGGTCAGGTTGGCGCCGACCGGCCCACCCTGGTAGCCGGCGTTGTGGGGGGAGAGCCGGGTCAGGCTGTCGGCGAACTTGCCGGCCAGCGTCCTGCTGGCCGCCAGCAGGCGCCGGCGGAGCACGAACATCGTGAGCAGCACGACGAGCACCAGCACCCAGCGCTGGAAGAGGTTCACGCCCATGAGCGCGCCGAGCGTGGTGTCGACCGAGACCACGAGCAGAGTGAGGAGGGCCGCGGTGCCGACCACCACCACGAAGACCTGCAGCAGGGCGCCGAGCCACACCCAGGCGCACCGCCGGGCCGCCCCCGGGAACACCGCGGCGACCGCGGCGAACGGCGTCGCGGCGAAGATCAGCGTGAGCGTGAACTTCGCGATGAGCAGCGTCAGGGCGAGGAGGCCGAAGAGGGCGACGAGGACGAGCGCGCCCACGAGGTTGAGCCCGGCGGCGACGGTCCGCTCCGCCGAGGCCTGCCGGTTGAAGGAGGCGAGCTCGCTGCACCCGGCCCGCTCCATGTGCCGTGCGGCCCACTGCGGGTTCGGGTCCTGGATCCGGAGGATGTGCTCCTTGGCCGCGATGCACGCGTCGGGGGCGCAGTCGGCCCCGTCCTCCCCGCAGCGCCCGTCCTCGCCCGACAGCCCGACGCGCCGGCCCCAGTTGAGCTGGTCGTAGGCCGAGTCGACGAAGGCGATGTGGAGGTCGCGCTGCAGGGGCCCGACCGCGTCCTCCACGCTCGGGGGCTCGTCGTCGTCCCACCGCGGGTCGTTGCCGGTGCCCGCCAGCAGGACGCCGGCCGTGAGGTGGTCCATGGTGTCGACCGTGTCGACGATGTACGAGCTCTCCTCGGTCGTGATGTCGTTGACGACGACGACGGCGAGCATGGCCAGCACCACCGAGAGGAGGAACTCGCTGGCGCCGTGGGCGGTCTTCCCGCGGAGCACCGCGAAGGCGACCCAGCCCGCCAGCACCAGCCAGGCGATCCGTTCGAGCTGCAGCGGCTCGACGACCTGGAGCTGGAAGGTGTGGGCCAGCTTGGCCGGCAGCTCGAGGCCGCCCGCCAGCCGCCAGTTCAGCGCGTAGCCGATCAGCCAGATCGCGGCGCCGATGATCAGCGTCGCGATGTCGAACAGGAAGACCATGACGTAGCCGAGCAGGTCGTCGAGCTTGTCGACGCTGAACCACGGCGACCGCTCGAACGTCAGGTCGTAGCTCGTGGTGGGGAACGCGCCGACGCACGTCCCGGGCATCAGCACGCTGCCGCCGTCGTCGGAGCTCCCGTCGCAGCGCGGCAGCACCGTCGCGTCGATGAGCGAGCACTCCTTGTGGGTGAGGATCTCCTCGCTGAGCCACTCCCGGACGTCGTCCGGCAGGTCGGCAGGGGGGTTCCAGGTCCGACGGTGGGTGCCGCCCACCGCCCACCTGCTCAGGTCGACCAGCGGGAGCTCGTCGAGCACGGCGGCGAGCTCGGCGAGGGGCCCCTCGTTGGGGCAGTCGACCTGGTGCCCGTCCGTCGCGGGCGGAGGCTCGGGTGAGGGTCCGGGTTGCGGCGACGGCGTGGGGGGCGTCGTCGGTGCCGTCGTCGTGGTGGCCTGCGGCGGTGGTGGCGCGGGTGTCGGCGTCGGCGTCTGATCCGGTTGCGAGGGCCTCGCCTCCGCCGGGAGGGCGACCATCGCCCAGACGCCGCCGACGGCGAGGGCCGTCAGCAGGACGGCGAGCGCCACCCGCCCGGGGCGGCCCCGGGCGACGGGGCGGGCGCGGCCAGTCATCCCTCCGGCTCCTCGCCGGCGAGCGCCCGGGCCAGCGGTGTCCGCCGGCGGGCTCGGGCGGCGCGCCGGGCGGTGCGCACGGCGTCGAGGTCGGGGGCCCGGCACGGGCGCTCGGTCGGTTCGTAGGGGGCGACGACCTCGGGACGGAGGGGCGCCGCCTCGTCGCCGGCCGAGGCGGGCTCGGCGAGGCCGGGCTCGACCTCCGGGAGATCGGGCTCGCCGGCCTCCGGCTCGCCCGCGTCGGCCTCCGGTTCGCCGGCGCCGGCGGCCGGGAGGCCGGCCGACGCCCGCGGGGAGGTGTCGAACGCGTCGCCGAGGTCGGGGACGATGGGCGGCAGGACCTGCACCAGCCCGACCCGGTCGCGGACGTCCCGGTAGAAGCAGACGCCGTTGTCGAGGCCGTGCTCCAGCGTCGACGAGGCGTCGACGCTCTCGGCCACGCCAAGGAACCGCAGGGCCGCGGGGATGGCCCGGCGGGCCTGGCGGAACACGAACCGCGACCCGAGGAGGTCCTCCAGCTCCTCGATGGCGAAGTCGTTCGGGTGCTGGCTGGCCATCCAGATCGCCCCGTTGTGCTTGCGGCCGTCCCGCACCCCCTCGATCAGCAGGCTCTGGCCGTGGGGCGAGGCCAGCAGCGCCCACGCCTCGTCGTAGAGGGCGGCGGCGAAGCGGGTGGGGTCGCGGAAGACCACGTGCCGGCCCACGGCGGCGACGAGGTAGAGCAGGGCCTGGCCGAGGATCTGCTCCGGCAGCATCAGGCGCGTGCTCTGGTCGCTCATCAGCGTCTCGCGGTCGGGCAGCGCGAGGTTCGGGAGCCAGAAGACGATGAAGTCGGCGTCGAGCGAGACGGTGTCGCCC
>PKRH01000207.1 GCA_017577565.1 Thermoanaerobacterales bacterium
ATCTTGCCGCTCTCGGTGCGCGGCAGCTCGGTCACGAAGTCGACCGTGCGGGGCGCGACGCCCGGCCCCAGGTGCCGGCGGGCGTGGGCCAGCAGCTCGGCCCGCAGGGCGTCGCCGGGCTCGGCCCCCGGCGCGGGGACGACGGCGGCGGCCACCGCCTCGCCCGCCACCGGGTCGGGCACGCCGAACGCGGCCGCCTCGGCGACCGCCGGGTGGCGGCGGAGCACGCCCTCGACCTCGACCGGCCCGACGAGGTGCCCGGCGGTGTTGATCACGTCGTCGGCACGGCCGACGAACCACAGCCAGCCGTCGGCGTCGCGGCGCACGAGGTCGCCGGTCAGGTACCAGCCGCCGGCGAAGCAGGCCCCGTAGCGGGCCTCGTCGCCCAGGTAGGTGCGGAACATCGACGGCCAGCCGGCCCGCAGCGCGAGCTCGCCCTCGATGCCGGGCCCCTCGACCGGCCGCACCCGCCCGTCGCGCACCACCGCCCGCCCGTCGTCGCCGAGGGCGAGCACCGCGGCTTCCACGCCGGGCAGGGGGCGCCCGAGCGACCCCGCGGGCGCCGTGCCGTCGAGCGGCGTCGCCACCATGATCCCGCCGGTCTCGGTCTGCCACCAGGTGTCGACGACCGGGGCCCCGAGGGCCCGCCGGGCCCAGGCGGCGAGGTCGGCGTCGAGCGGCTCGCCGACGCTGGCCACGAGGCGCAGGCGGCCCAGGTCGTGGCCGCGGAGCAGGTCGTCGCCGGCCCGGGCCAGGAGGCGCAGTGCGGTCGGCGACGTGTACCAGACGGTGACGCCGGCCGACGCGAGCGTGCCGCACCAGCGGGCGGGGTCGGCCCGGCCCTCGAGGACGACGTTCGTGGCCCCGTGGGCGAGCGGGGCGACGACGCCGTAGGACGTGCCGGTCACCCAGCCGGGGTCGGCGGTGCACCAGAAGACGTCCTCGGGGCCGAGCCCGAGCGCCCAGGCGGCGGTGGCGCGGTGGGCGACGACGGCCTCGTGGACGTGCACGGCGCCCTTGGGCGTGCCGGTCGTCCCGCTGGTGAAGTGGACGAGCGCCTCGGCCCCGGGGTCGGTGGGCGGGATCGTCCAGTCGGCGGGTGCCTCGGCGAGCAGCCGGGTCAGGGCGACCGCCCCATCCCCGGCGTCGGTGGTGCCTGCCGGCCCGCCGCCGTCCACCAGCAGCACGTGCTCGAGCCGGGGGAGGCGGGGGCGGACGGGCGCCACCTTGCGCCGGTGGAGGCCGGGCGTCGTGACGAGGACCCGGGCGGCGGCCCGGGCGGTGCGCTCCCGCACCGGCTCGGGACCGAAGGAGGCGAACAGCGGGCAGGCGACCGCCCCGGCCTTGAGCGTGCCGAGCACGGCCACCTGGTGCTCGACGCCCGGGCCGAGCAGGGTGGCGACGCGGTCGCCGGGGCCGACGCCGAGCCCGGCGAGCACGTGCGTGAACCGGTCCGTCGCGGCCGCCAGCTCGGCGTAGGTCAGCGCCTCGACCCGGCCGTCCCGGCGGTGGCACCGCAGCGCGACGTGGTCGCGCCGGGGGCCGGCGGCGTGGCGGTCGACCGCCTCGTGGGCGATGTTCAGGCCCCGGCCGCCCGGCAGGCCGGCCAGCTCGCGCCGGGCCTCGTCCCAGATCCGATCGTGCGCCATGCCGGCCTCCGCCGACCATCCTGCCCCGGCCGGTGCCACCGCCGCACCGGCCGGACGCGGGGTGGGCGGGGGACCTCCGGCCCTGGCCGCGCCCCGGCCGGCCGGGCAGGCTGGGGACGTGGAACGCCCCGGCACCCGGCAGGTCGACCTGGGGGACGGGCGGGCCCTCGTGGTGCGCCCGATGGCGCCGGGCGACGTCGACGGGCTGGTCGAGCTGTACGCCGGGCTGTCCGACGAGGACCGCTACCGGCGCTTCTTCTCCGCCTACCGGCCGGACCGGGCCTTCTTCGAGCGGGCGGTGGCGGTGTGGTCGCGGGGTGGGGCGGGCCTGGTGGCGGTCGAGGTCGACACCACCCGGCCCGACCGGCCGGAGCTGCGGATCGTCGGCGAGGCGAGCTACGAGCTGCTGCCGAGCGGCGACGGCGAGCTGGGCATGGCCGTGGCCGCCGACCGGCGGGGCTGGCTCGGCCCCTACCTGCTGGACGCCCTGCTGGAGGTGGCGGCGTCCCGGGGGGTGCCGAACCTGCGGGCCGACGTCCTGGCCACCAACGCGCCGATGCTGGCCCTGCTGCGGTCCCGGGGACACGCCTACCTGCCGACCAGCGACTGGGTGTCGCTGCGGCTGGTCATCGGCACCCGCGGCGACACCCCGGTCTGGTCCGGCGGGCCCGGGGGCGGCCTGCGGCGCCGCGGGCGCCTGCTGGTCGAGGCGCCGGGCGGGCGCTGGCACGGCACCGAGGAGGCCCGGGAGGCGGGCTTCGACGTCGTCACCTGCGCCGGCCCCCGCGCGGGCCGGCGGGGGTGCCCGGCGCTGGCCGGGCGGCCGTGCCCGCTGGTCGAGGGCGCGGACGCGGTGGTCGTGTCGCGCGCCCCGGACGACGAGCGGTGGCGGGCGCTGGTCGACGCCCACGCCGAGCTCCACCCCGGCGTCCCCGTCTGCATCGAGCCCCGCGAGGGCCCGGCCGGGCCGGAGACGCTCACGGTGGCGATCCTCGACCGGGTGACCGCGGCGCTCGCCGCCGCCGGCCACCCGCCGGCGCGCGACGAGGACGGCGGCGAGCGCGAGCCCCGGCGCGACGAGTGAAGCACCACCATGAGAGGTCACAGCCGTGCGCGTGACGTGGCAGGTGCGTTCGCACCTATCCACGAGCGGCTACGCGCCGTAGTCTTCGACCATGAGCACAGACGAGACCTCCGGCCTCGGCCAGGGCCCGGCCGACGAGCCGGGCGCCGGTACCCCGACCGGCGGCACCGGGTACCCGCCGCCCCCCGGGTCGTCCGGTCCGCAGGACGCGCCGCACCAGGACCGTCCCCCGGCCGGCGGGCCGCCCCCCGCGCGCACCCCCCCAGGCCGGGGGCGCCCCCCCCCCCGGGCGCACACCCCCCCC
>PKRH01000027.1 GCA_017577565.1 Thermoanaerobacterales bacterium
CCCCCCGCACGAGCACCCGCTACAGCCCGCCCCGCCCCCGCCTCGACGGCCTGTCGTGGCAGGCGCTGCCCAGCCCGCTGCTCCCGGTCCACCCGCGCCTCGCCAACCAGGTGGCGGGGGTGGCCGAGGGCGACCCCGAGGCGGTCGCCACCCTCGTCGCCGCCGACCAGGAGCTGAGCTGGGCCGACCTCGCGACCGTCGCCCGGGCCCAGTGCGAGCTCGGCGACCACGCGGCGGCCTCGGCGGCCGTCGACCGGCTCGACCCCGAGGCGCCGGAGGCGGCCGAGCACCGGGCTGTCGTCGCCAACGTCCGGTCGTACCTGCGGGGCGTCGTCGCGCTGGCCGCCGGCGACGCCGCCCGGGCCGCCGGCTTCTTCGAGGAGGCCTACGCCACCGCCCCCGGCGAGGCCGCCTGCGCGCTGGCGCTGGCGGTCGCGCTGGCCGCCAGCGGCGACCGGTCCCGCCTGGAGGAGGCCGCCGACCTGTTCGAGCAGGTGGCGGTGGCCGACCCGTCGTGGATCCCGGCGCTCGCCGGCCTCGCCTGGGTGCTCGCCGCGCTCGGCCGGTACGGCGAGGCCGCCCGGGTGCTGACCGCCGTCCCCACCACCCACCCCCTACGACCCGAGGCGCTGACCATGGCCTGCCAGATCATGCAGAGCGGCCGCTACGACACCGAGGTGGCCGCCGCCGCCGGCGAGCGCGTGCGGTCGGCGTCCCCCGGTGCCCGTGAGGGGGGCGACGCCGCCCTCGCCGCGGCGCTGTACGCGGCGGCGCTCGCCGCCCTCGACCGGGGCGAGCACGTCGGCCCTCGGGTGGGCGGGGTCGAGGCGACCCGGCCCGCGCTGGCCCGGGCCGCCGAGGCCGCGCTGCTCGACCTCGCGGCCGCCACGCCCGATCCGGCCCGGCGCCACGAGCTGCTCGACTCGGCGGCCCGCGTCCGGCCGTGGAGCCTGTGGTGAACCCGCACGAGGCCCGGCCGGGGCGTGTCGCCCCGGCGGACGGCTCCTGCCCGGCCTGCGGCGAGCCGCTGGTGGCGGGGGCCCGGTTCTGCGAGAGCTGCGGGACGCCGACCGGCCTCCCGCCGGACGACGTGGCCGGGGCAGGCCGGCCCGACGGCCTCCCCGCCTGCGACAGGTGCGGCGGCGAGGTCGGCCCCGACGGCTACTGCACCGTCTGCGGGCACCGGGCCGAGGATCCGGTCGAGGTGCACGCGGTCGGCCCCGTCGGGTGGGCGACCCACCGCGGCTACCGCCACCACCGCAACGAGGACGCCGGGGGCGTCGTCCGCACGGCGGAGGGCTGGCCGGTGCTGGTCGTGGCCGACGGCGTCTCGGCCAGCCCCAGCCCCGACGAGGCGTCCGCCGCCGCGGTCGAGGCCGTCGTGGCGGCGCTCCGGGACCGCCCGGTCACCGGCGAGGGCGACCTCGCCGCCGCGCTGGAGGCGGCCCACGCCGCGGTCAGCGCGCTGCCGCACGACCGCGACCCCCACTGGCCGCCGGACGACACCCACCCGGCCTGCACGATCGCCGTGGCGGTGGCGGGCCCGACGGTCCGGGTCGCCAACGTCGGCGACGCCCGGGCCTACCTGTTGGCGCCGGCCGGCGACGGGTGGCGGGCGACCCAGCTGAGCAGCGACGACAGCGTCGCCGCGGCGGCGGTGGCCCAGGGCATCGACCTCGAGGTCGCGCTCGCCCTGCCCGGCGGCCACGGCATCACCGCGTGGCTGGGGGCCGACGCCTTCGACCTCGACCCCCACCTGACCTCGGTCGACGCGCCGGCGGGCGCGCTCGTGCTCGTCTGCAGCGACGGGCTGTGGAACTACGCGCCCACCGACGAGGCGATGAGCGCCCTCGTGTCCGCAGCCCTCGGCCCGCCCGGCCGCCCCGCCGGCCCGCTGCCCGCGATCTGCGAGCTGCTCGTGCGCTGGGCCCTCGACCAGGGGGGCGCCGACAACGTCACCGTCGCCCTCGCCCCCGTGGGCGACACGTCCGAGCTGGAGGAGAACCCGTGAGCACCGGTCCCGCGAGCCCCTTCACCGCCGAGACGTACCAGAACGAGTACCTGGCCGCCGGGGCCGACACCGTCGACGCGGTCGTGACCGTGGAGGCCGCGGGGGACGAGCAGGCGGCGGGCGCGGCCGCGGTCCGGGGCGGCGCCGACCGGGCCGAGGTGATCATCTTCGACACCAGCGGGTCGATGGGCACGGCCCGCAAGCTGGAGGCGGCCAAGGAGGCCGCGGCGGCCGCCGTCGACAGCCTGGACGACGGCGTGTCCTTCGCCGTCATCGCCGGCGACCACCAGGCCCGGCTCGTCTGGCCCGTCGACGGGCGCAGCTTCGCCACGGCGACCCCCGCCGACCGGGAGGGCGCCAAGGCGGCGATCGCCGCCGCGCAGGCGGCGGGCGGCACCGCCATCGGCACCTGGCTCGACCTCGCCCGCACCCTCTTCGCCTCGACGACGGCCTCGGCCCGCCACGCCATCCTGCTCACCGACGGGCGCAACGAGCACCAGCAGCCCCACGAGCTGGCCGCCGCCGTCCAGGCGTGCCGGGGGCTGTTCCAGTGCGACTGCCGGGGCGTCGGCGTCGACTGGGAGGTCGAGGAGCTGCGCGGCATCGCCACCGCGCTGCTGGGCACGGTCGACATCGTGGCCGACCCCGAGGACCTGGCCGCCGACTTCCGGGCGATGATCAGCTCCAGCCAGGCCCGGGCCCTGCCCGACGTCCGGTTGCGCCTGTGGACGCCCCAGGGGGCGGTGCTGGAGTCGCTGCGCCAGGTGGCGCCCGAGGTGCTCGACCTGACGGGCGCCGGCACGCCGAGCGGCCCCCTGACGCAGGACTTCCTGCTCGGCGGCTGGGCGCCCGGCGAGGCCCGCGACTACCACCTGCGCATCAAGGTCCGGCCCGGGGAGGTCGGCGACGAGATGCTCGCCGGGCGGGTGAGCCTGGTGCTGGCCGACGGCACCGTGGCGACGCAGGCGCTCGTGCGGGCCGTGTGGACCGACGACGTCGCCAAGTCGACCCGCATCGACCAGCACGTCGCCCACTACACCGGCCAGGTCGAGCTGGCCGAGGCCATCCAGGAGGGCCTGCACGCCGCCAAGGCCGGCGACCACGCCACCGCCACCGTCAAGCTCGGGCGGGCCGTGCAGCTGGCCGCCGCCTCGGGCCACGACGAGACGATGAAGCTGCTGTCGAAGGTCGTCGAGATCCAGGACGCCGAGCGCGGCACCGTGCGGCTGCGGCCCCGGGCCGAGCGCTCGGCGGAGATGACGCTGGACACCCGCTCGACCCGCACCGTCCGGCTCGGGAGGAGGAGCGGTGACGGGGCGCCGGAGGGCGGGTCGCCGACGCCGCGGGAGGGGACCTGATGGCGACGTACACCTGCCCGAAGGGCCACAGCTCGGCGACCGGCGACTACTGCGACACCTGCGGCGCGCCGATCGACCCGCCGGGCGGCGCCGGCGGCGGGGCGGGCGAGGCGGCGGCGGAGGCCCCGGCGACCGGGCCCGAGCCGGCGGCCGAGGGCGGCGACGGGGCGCCCCCGGCGCCCGCCGCCACCCCGTGCCCGGGGTGCGGCGAGCCGGTGACGGGCCGGTTCTGCGAGTCGTGCGGCTACGACGTCGAGTCGGGCACGCCGCCGGCGCCGGTGGCGGTCACGCTCCACCTGTCGGCCGACCGGTCGCACTGGGAGCGCATGGTGGGGGAGGGGGAGCCCGCCTTCCCGAGCGTCGTGCCCACCCTCAGCTTCGAGCTGACCGGCGACCGGGCCGTCCTGGGCCGGGTGCGGCCGGGCGCGACCCCGGAGGTCGACCTGCCCCTCACCGGCGCCGCCGCCGACCCCGCGGTGAGCCAGCGCCAGTGCGTCTTCGAGTGGGACGCCGAGGGCTGGGTCGTCTACGACGCCGGCAGCTCGAACGGCACCTGGATCAACGACGCCGACCGACCGCTCGGCGACCGCGAGCGCCATCGGCTCCGGGACGGCGACCGCATCTACATGGGGGCCTGGACGTGCCTGACCGTCCGGGCCGCCGCCCCCGGGCGCGACCCGGGCCCGGGCGCGGCGGGCGGGTAGCGGCGCCGCCCTCGGTGCTTGTCAGCACCCGCTGCAACCGTTAGCTTTCGGCCACCGCTGGGCACGCCATGGGGCGGCGTGCCGTGCCGCCGGCAGGGAAGGGGCCGGCGGCACGTCAGGACGCGGGCGGACAAGGGGGGAACGTGGGACTCAGGGCAAGGCTGCGTCTCGGCGGCGTCGCCGCGCTGGCCGCCGTGCTGGTGGCGTGCAACTCGCTGACGGTCGACCAGAGCGGCGTCTACACGTCGTCGCCCACCGAAACCATCACCGGCACGGTCGAGGTGGCGTCCGACGACACGCTGGAGTCGCTGACCGTCAACGGCGTCGAGGCGACGATCGACGGCACGACCTGGTCGGCGGAGGTGCCGCTCGACGGCGAGGCGATCATCAACCCGGTCCTCGTCGAGGCCCGGTACGGCTCGGGCCAGGTGATCCGGGAGCGGCGCACGGTGGTCTACGGCGACGGCGAGCACGCCGTCGTGCTGCCGGAGGGCGCCGTGCAGGACGACGCCGTGGGGCTGCGCCTGAACGAGCGGTCGTTCGGCAAGCTCGGCACGGTGGTCAAGGACCTGACCACGTTCGACCCCGGCGCCATCGCCCCGCCGGGCACCGTGTTCATGGACGAGTGCCTGACGCGGATCATCGTCTGCACGCTGCACGCCAAGGCCTCCACCGCCGGGGCGCCGACCATCGCCGACTTCGGCGTCGCGCTCGACAGCCACGAGGGCAACGTGCAGGCGGTGGTGACGCTCACCGACCTGAGCGTCCCGGTCAGGGTCGACGCCCGGGTCGCCGGCATCCCGACCAGCTGCGCCCTGGAGGTCGACGCGGCACGCGTGACCATCGACGGCGCCTACGCCCTGGAGCCCGACCCGGCCGACCCGCACTACCTCGACGTCAACCTCGTCGGGGCCACGCCCACGGTGACGCTCGGGAACGTCAGGGACGACTTCGTGGGCGGCATCTGCTCGATCCCGGTGATCGAGCAGATCGTCGGGCTGTTCATGCCCGACGTCGAGGACATGATGGAGACGAGCCTGACCTCGCTGCTCGGCGACCCCGACGGGTCCGGCCCGCTCGACTCGCCGGTCGCCGACGCCGTCGAGCAGGCGCTGTCGCAGCTCAGCATCGCCGGCGACATCGGCGGGGCCCTGGGCCTCGACCTGGAGTCGACGATCACGGCGGCCGACGAGCACACGGACGGCATCGCCCTGCGGGCCACCGCCGGCTTCTCCGCGGCCAGCGTGGCGCCCGGCGCCCCCGACCTGACCGGCTCGGTGGCCTTCCCCGGCGAGGTGCTGGCGGACCTGCCGGCCACGACGCCCGGCGGGCGGGAGTACGACGTCGCCGTCGGCGCCTCGGCGTCCGGGTTCAACCAGCTGCTCGCCGGTGAGACCGAGCTGGGCCTGCTGAACGTGGACGTCACCGAGCTGAACGGCGAGCCGCTGACCCTGCGGGGGCTGTTCGACCTCATCGGTGCCGGCGGTCTCATCACCGAGGACCACCCCGTGGTGATCTCGCTGCGGCCGGAGGTGGCGCCCTTCGTCACCACCGAGCCGGGCCCGGACGGGTCGATCGGCGAGATGCGGCTCGGCGGCTACCGGACGACGATCTCGGTCGCCGGTGACAACCCGACGCTGCTGCTCGAGCTGGTGCTCGACTTCCGCACCGGCGTGGGCCTCGAGCTGGCCGACGACGGTCTGGCCTTCACGTTCGCCCAGCCGAGCGAGGACGACCTGGAGGCCACGATCATCGAGAACCCGCTCGGGCTGCCGCCCGCGCTGATCGAGGCGGTGTTCGCCGAGCTGGCGCCGCAGGTGTTCGGCTCGGTGAAGGACAAGCTGCCCAGCTTCCCGCTGCCGCAGTTCGCCGGCCTCGACCTGTCGCTCGTCGAGGTCAACCGGGTCGGCTCGGGCTTCGTGCTCTTCGCCGACCTGGTGCCGGCCGCCTGACCGTTCCGCACGGTCAGGGTCGGGGCCCGGCCCGTCCCCGGGTCGGGCCCCCCTCTCCGGCCCGGGCCCCGACCCCGGCCGGGGCCCGGGCGGGTCGGGGGTCAGCCCACCCGTTCGCCGTCGACGGTGACCTCGACCCGGCGGTCGTAGAAGGCGACCAGCCCCGCGATGCGCACGCTCTCGGGCAGCGGGGTGGGGTACGACCAGGCGACGTCCGGGACCACGTCGTCGCCGATGCGGACCGAGAAGTGCTCGGCCCGGCCCTTGTAGGGGCAGTGGCTGACGGTGCCCGAGGGCACGAGCAGGTCCATCCGCACGTCGGTGCGGGGCAGGTACCAGCGGGGCGGCAGCCCGGTCTCGAACAGGGCGTGCCCCCGGGTGCTGCGGGCCAGCTCGACCTCGCCGAGGCGCACGACGACCTCCCGGGAGGTCGGGAGGATGTCGATGCGGGTGTAGGGGCTGCGGGGGTGGGTGAAGACCTGCTCGTCCTCCTCGAACCAGGCGGTCATGGCGTCCCAGTCGAGGCGGACGTGGCCGGCGACGTCGGGGACCGGGCCGTCCTCGAACAGGAGCCCGGCCCCGGCGGCCGTCTGCGACGGGGTGCGCACGTCGACGACGGCGGCGTCGCCGCGGTCCGGGGACCGCTCCGTCCCCCCGGTGGGCACGAGCTCGGCCACCACGTCGTCGACCGGCAGGTAGTAGGCGGGGTAGTAGGGGATCTCCCAGACCAGCAGCGGCCGCACGGTGTCGACCACCAGCTCACCGCCGAGGAAGGCCCGCACCCGCTTGGCCCCCCGCTCGACCCGGACACGCCCCCGCTGGTCGTTCGTCATGCCGTCCCCAACACGACGGGCCGTGCCGCGATTCCCGCCACGGGGGCGGGCTCGTGCGTGATCCGGCGTCCCTCGCGTGCGGATGCGCTGGTGCGGGCGCCAGTTCGGGGGTGGGGCAGGGCCGTGGCCGGCGTCAGCGGTTCTGGCGTCCGACGTGCGGGTGCGCGTGCGAGGGACGCCGGTTCCGTCGGGGTCGGGTCCCCGCGGACCGCTCCGAGCGGGTGACGGGAATCGAACCCGCACCGCCAGCTTGGAAGGCTGGAGCTCTGCCATTGAGCTACACCCGCGTGCCGGCCGCGCGGACGGCCGGGAGCGACAGTCTGCCGTACCGGGGCCGGGTCTGCGCCATCCCGGGCGCCCGGGGGCGGGGCCGGTCCGGGGCTGCCGACCGGGCCGCCCGCCGGGTCCCGGAGCGTCGGGGAGGAGGGACTCGAACCCTCGGCCTCCTGCACCCAAAGCAGGTGCGCTTCCACTGCGCCACTCCCCGCAGAGGCAGTCCGCTGAGCGTACCCGAGCCACCCCGGCGCCGTGCCGGGACGGCGGCGGGGGCGACCGGCCCGGTGAACGGGCCGCACGATGGCCCTGGTCGGGGCCGGTGGTCGGGGCCGTCAGGGACCCCCGTTACACTCACGCCCCTGTGAAGACCATCGTCGCGCCCCTCGAGGGGAACAAGGTCAAGCTCTCCGTCGAGGTCGACGAGGAGGAGTTCGACAAGGCCATCACGGCCGCCTACCGCAAGATCGCCCGCGAGGTGCGCATCCCCGGGTTCAGGCCCGGCAAGGCGCCGCGGAAGGTGCTCGAGAAGCGGCTCGGCACGCAGATCGGCCGCGAGCAGGCGCTGAACGACGCCCTGCCGGAGTACTACGCCCGGGCCATCATCGAGAACGACGTCGACGCCATCGACGCTCCTCAGATCGACATCACCTCCGGCGCCGAGGAGGGGCCCGTCTCCTTCGAGGCCGTCGTCGAGGTCCGCCCCAAGGTCCAGGTCCCCGGCTACGAGGGCCTGCGGGTGACGATCCCCCGCCCCGAGGTGGGCGACGACGAGGTCGACGCCCAGATCGACCGCATGCGGGAGGTGCAGGCCACCTTCGCCGACGTCGACCGCCCGGCCCAGGACGGCGACGCGGTCGTCGTCGACATCACCGGCACGCTCGACGGCGAGGCCCAGGACGGCCTGACCGCCGACGACTACAGCTACACGGTCGGCTCGGGCGCCATCACCCCCGAGGTCGACGAGCACCTCCGGGGGGCCAAGGCCGGCGACATCCTCGAGTTCGCCGCCACCCACCCCGACCCGAACGAGGAGCGCGAGCTGCGGTTCCGCATCCTCGTCAAGCAGGTGCGGGAGAAGGTCCTGCCCGAGCTGACCGACGAGTGGGTCGCCGAGAACAGCGAGTTCGAGACGGTCGAGGCGCTGCGCGACTCCATCCGCGAGCGGGCCCTCTCCGTCCGCAAGCTGCAGGCCCAGGCCGCGCTGCGCGAGGCCGTCGGCACCGAGCTGGCCAAGCTGGTCACCGACGAGGTGCCCGAGGCCCTCGTCAACCACGAGCTCAGCCACCGGGCCCAGGACTTCGCCATGCGGCTGCAGGCCCAGGGCCTGACGCCCGAGCAGTGGCTGCAGATCACCGGCAAGAGCTCCGACGAGCTCACCGCCGAGCTGCGCGAGGCCGCCGAGGTGTCCGCCAAGGTCGACCTCGCCCTGCGGGCGGTGGCCGACGCCGAGGGCCTGGAGTGCACCGAGGAGGACCTCGAGGCCGAGCTCTCGGGCGTGGCCGAGCGGGTCGGCGAGCCGGTCGAGCGGGTCCGGTCCGAGTTCGAGCGCGGCGGCAACCTCTCGGCGGTACGCTCCGATGTGCGGAAGCGCAAGGCGCTCGACTGGCTGCTCGAGCGAGTCGAGATCGTCGACGAGGACGGTCAGCCGATCGACAGGGACGAGCTCGAGCTCACCTCCCCGAGCGAGTCGTCCGGCGAGGGCGACGACGAGACCGACACCAACGAGACGGAGAGCGACCCGACGTGATCGACCCCACGGTGCGACAGCCGCACGCCGCAGACCACACGCTCCGGCAGCCACCGGTTGTCGCGGCCGCCACGTACGGCACGTCGCCCGAGGTCGTCGGGCAGCACATGCAGGTCGTCCGCAACTACCTGGTCCCGACGGTCGTCGAGCAGACCAACCGGGGCGAGCGGGCCTACGACCTCTACAGCCGGCTGCTCAAGGAGCACATCATCTTCCTGGGCACGCCGATCGACGACGCCGTCGCCAACCTCGTCTGCGCCCAGCTGCTGCACCTCGAGTCCGAGAACCCGGACAAGGACATCAACATCTACATCAACAGCCCTGGCGGCGACATCACGGCGCTCTTCGCCATCTACGACACGATGCGCTTCGTGAAGCCGGACGTCAGCACCATCTGCTTCGGGCAGGCGGCCTCCGCGGCCGCGGTGCTGCTGGCCGCCGGCACCAAGGGCAAGCGCCTCGCCCTGCCCCACGCCCGGGTCCTGCTCCACCAGCCGTGGGGCCAGGCCGGCGGCCAGGCCACCGACGTCGAGCTGGCGGCGCGCGAGATCCTGCGCATGCGCACGATGCTCGACGAGATCCTCGCCTTCCACACCGGCCAGGACCCGGAGAAGATCCACCGGGACACCGAGCGCGACTTCGTGCTCACGGCCGAGGAGGCGAAGGAGTACGGGATCATCGACGACGTGATCACCTCACGTCAGACGGTGGACATGTCCGGCCCCATCACACGGGCGAGCTAGGACCGACCGGGGAGCGATCGACGTGGCCAAGTTCGGAGACGGCGGCGAGCTGCTGAAGTGCTCGTTCTGCGGCAAGTCCCAGAAGCAGGTCAAGAAGCTGATCGCCGGTCCGGGCGTCTACATCTGCGACGAGTGCATCGATCTCTGCAACGAGATCATCGAGGAGGAGCTCTCCGAGCCGAACGAGCTGCGATTCGACGAGCTCCCGAAGCCCCGTGAGATCTACGAGTTCCTGAACGACTACATCGTCGGCCAGGACCACGCGAAGAAGATCCTGTCGGTCGCCGTCTACAACCACTACAAGCGGGTCCAGTACGGCAGCTCGGCCTCCGGCGACGTCGAGCTGTCGAAGTCGAACATCATGCTCATCGGGCCGACGGGGTGCGGCAAGACCCTGCTGGCCCAGACGCTGGCCCGGATGCTCAACGTCCCCTTCGCCATCGCGGACGCGACGGCCCTCACCGAGGCCGGCTACGTCGGCGAGGACGTCGAGAACATCCTGCTCAAGCTCATCCAGGCGGCCGACTACGACGTCAAGAAGGCCGAGACCGGCATCATCTACATCGACGAGATCGACAAGATCGCCCGCAAGAGCGAGAACCCGTCGATCACGCGCGACGTCTCCGGCGAGGGCGTGCAGCAGGCGCTGCTGAAGATCCTCGAGGGCACCGTCGCCTCGGTGCCGCCGCAAGGGGGGCGCAAGCACCCCCACCAGGAGTTCATCCAGATCGACACGACGAACATCCTGTTCATCTGCGGCGGTGCGTTCGCCGGGCTCGAGCGCATCATCGAGAACCGCATCGGCCGCAGCGGCGTCGGCTTCACCGCCGACGTCAACCGCTACGACGAGAAGGACCCCTCGGCCCTGTTCGAGCAGGTCCAGCCGGAGGACCTGCTCAAGTACGGGCTCATCCCCGAGTTCGTCGGCCGGCTGCCGGTCATCGGCACGGTCTCGAGCCTCGACCGGGATGCCCTGGTCCGCATCCTGAGCGAGCCGAAGAACGCCCTCATCAAGCAGTACCGCAAGATCTTCGAGTTCGAGGACGTCGAGCTCGAGTTCGCCCCCGACGCGCTGGAGGCCATCGCCGAGCAGGCCCTGCTCCGGGGCACCGGCGCCCGCGGTCTGCGGGCCATCCTCGAAGAGGTGCTGCTCAACCTCATGTACGAGCTGCCCAGCCGCAACGACGTCGGCAAGTGCGTGGTCGACCGGGCCGTCGTCCTCGACCGGGTCAACCCGACGCTCGTGCCCCGCAGCGAGCTGACGCGGCAGCAGCGGCCGCGCCGCGCCGCCTCGTAGCCCGCGGGCCGGGCACCGCAGCAACCCTTCGTGGACTTCGACCAGGCACAGGCGTACCTCGACGCCCACATCGACCTCGAGAAGACCTCCGGGATCTCGGCGGGCCACGTCGCGGGCCTGTCGCTGGACCGGATGCGCCGGGTCGTCGACGTCCTGGGCAACCCCCAGCGGGACTACCCGGTCATCCACATCACCGGCACCAACGGCAAGGGCTCGACCGCCCGGATGGTCACCGCGCTGCTGGCCGCCCACCAGCTCTCGGTCGGCACCTACAGCAGCCCGCACCTCGAGCACGTCACCGAGCGCATCGCCCGCAACGGCGAGCCGATCCCGCCCGAGGACCTGGCCCGGGTGCTCGGCGAGATCGCGCTGCTGGAGGAGCAGCGGTTCTTCGAGGAGCGCCCCTCGTACTTCGAGCTGCTGACCGCCGCCGGCTACGCCTGGTTCAGCGAGGTGGCGGTCGACGTGGCCGTCGTCGAGGTCGGGCTGCTCGGCCGCTACGACGCCACCAACGTGGCCGACGGCCAGGTGGCGGTCGTGACGAACGTCGCGCGCGACCACACCGACGGGCGGGGCGACTGGCGGCGCGACGTCGCCGGCGAGAAGGCCGGCATCGTCAAGCCCGGCAGCCACCTCGTGCTGGGGGAGCCCGACGCCGGGCTGCGCGACGTGTTCACCGCCGAGGGACCGGAGGCGCTGTGGGTGCGGGGCGACGACTTCGGCGTCGTGCGGGACCGGCTGGCGCTGGGCGGGCACCTGCTCGACCTGCGGACCCCGCTGGCCCGGCACGACGAGGTGTTCCTGCCGGTCCACGGTGCCCACCAGGCCGACAACGCCGCCGCCGCGGTGGCGGCGGTCGAGGCGTTCTTCGGCCGCCCCCTCGACGACGACGTCGTGGCCGAGGCGTTCGCCGGGCTGCGGCTCCCCGGGCGCTTCGAGGTCCTGCACCGGGCGCCGCTCCTCGTCCTCGACGGCGCCCACAACCCCGCCGGCGCGGCCGCCGCGGCCGCGACCCTGGCCGGCGAGTTCACGATCCGGGGCACCCGGCGGTGGGTGCTCGGGCTGCTCCGGGGGCGCGACGTCGACGAGGTCCTCGACGCCTTCGGCGTCCGGCCGGGCGACCAGGTGATCGCCACCACGCCGCCGTCGCCGCGGGGCCTCCCGGCCGCCGAGCTGGCCGAGGCGGTCGCGGCCCGGGGCGTCGACGTCGTCGCCGAGCCCGAGGTGGCCGACGCGGTCGAGCGGGCGTGGACGACGACGGTGGACGCCGGCGACGCCGGCCTCGTCATGGTGACGGGCTCGCTCTACACGGTGGGGGCGGCCCGCACCGCCTGCCGGCGCCTGGGCCTCGTGCGCGACGACGGCGTCGCCGCCTGAGGCCGGCGACGGCCCGGCCGTCGCCGCCGCGGGCGGGTGCGCCCGCCCGGGCGACCCGGGATTTCGCCGGTCGTGGGCGCCGCCCCTACCCTCGTCCCCTCGTGAAGAACCGCACCTTCGTGATGTGCAAGCCGGACGCGGTCGAGCGGGGCCTGATCGGCGAGGTCGTGTCCCGCATCGAGCGCAAGGGGCTGCGGCTCGTCGCCGCCGAGCTGCGCAGCGTCGACCGCGAGCTCGCCGAGCGCCACTACGCCGAGCACCGCGAGAAGCCGTTCTTCGGCGAGCTCGTCGACTTCATCACCCGCTCGCCGGTGTTCACGATGGTGGTCGAGGGCCCCGACGAGAACACCTGGCTGCTGGTGCGCAAGCTCGTGGGCGCCACGAAGGTGACCGACGCCGAGCCGGGGACCATCCGGGGCGACTTCGCCACGACGACGACCGAGAACCTCGTGCACGCGAGCGACGGCCACGAGTCGGCCGAGCGCGAGATCGCGCTCTGGTTCCCCGGGTTCGCCTGAGCCGCGGGCCCCGACGGGGGCGCACCCGGGCGGGCGGCCGGCCCGGCGCGAGAAGCGCCTGGCAGGGTCGCCGGGAGCACCAGGACCCGGGGGTAACCTACGGCAGGCCCCACGACCGGCGGAGGGTGCACGGATGCCCGACAACTTCCTCTCCTCCCTGACGGGTCGCGACATGGCCGTCGACCTGGGGACGGCCAACACCGTCATCTACGTGCGCGGCAAGGGCATCGTGCTGAACGAGCCGTCGGTCATCGCGGTCAACGTGCGGGACGGCCGGCCGGTCGCCGTCGGGACCGAGGCCAAGCGCATGATCGGGCGCACCCCCAGCCACATCGAGGCCATCCGCCCGCTGAAGGACGGCGTCATCGCGGACTTCGAGATCTGCGAGAAGATGCTGAGCTACTTCATCCGGAAGGCCCACAACCGGCGCTGGGGCAAGCCCCGCATGGTGATCTGCGTCCCGTCCGGCATCACCGGGGTCGAGCAGCGGGCGGTCCAGGAGGCCGCCGAGTACGCCGGGGCCCGCAAGCCGGCCTACATCATCGAGGAGCCGATGGCGGCCGCCATCGGCGCCGGCCTGGCGGTGCAGGAGCCCACCGGGAACATGATCGTCGACATCGGTGGCGGCACCACCGAGGTGGCGGTCATCTCGCTGGGCGGCATCGTCACCAGCCAGTCGGTGCGGGTCGCCGGGGACGAGCTCGACGAGGCGATCGTGGAGTTCGTCAAGAAGGAGTACGGCCTGGCAATCGGGCAGCGCACCGCCGAGGAGGTCAAGATCGCCCTCGGCTCGGCCTGGCCGCTGGTCGAGGAGCTCCACGCCGAGATCCGCGGCCGCGACCTCATGACCGGCCTGCCCAAGACCATCGTCACCACCACCGAGGAGGTGCGGGAGGCCATCGAGGAGCCGGTGCAGGCCATCGTCGACGCCGTCAAGGTCACGCTCGACAAGACACCGCCCGAGCTGGCCGCCGACATCATGGACAAGGGCATCTGCCTGGCCGGCGGCGGTGCGCTGCTCCACGGCCTCGACGCCCGGCTGCACCACGAGACCGGCATGCCGATCGTGGTCGCCCCCAACCCGCTGCACGCGGTGGCGGTGGGCTCCGGCCAGTCCCTGGAGGAGTTCGACGCGCTGAAGAGCGTGCTCTTCTCGTCCACCGGGTACTGATGGCCGTCTCGCCCTCGTCCGGCTCCCGGACCCGGATCCTCGTCCTCCTGCTCGCGTCGGTCACCCTCGTCGTGCTCGGGCTGCGCGACGTGCCGGTCGTGCGCGACCTGCGCGAGGGCGCGGCCGCCGCGCTCGAGCCCGTGGAGGGTGCGCTCGACACCGTCACCAGCCCGGTGCGCAACGCCTGGCACGGCATCACCGACTACGACGACGTCAAGCGCGAGAACGAGCGGCTGCGCACCCAGCTGGCCGAGGCCGAGGCGGCCGAGATCGCCCGCACCGACGCCGAGACCCAGCTCGCCGAGCTGTCCGAGTCGCTCGACCTGCCCTTCGCCGGGGACGTCCCGACCGTCACCGCCCGGGTGGTCGCCGGGCCGCGGTCCAACTTCTCCCACGCGCTCGAGATCGACAAGGGCGCGGACGCCGGCCTGGCCGAGGGCATGCCCGTCGTCACCGGCGGCGGGCTGGTCGGCCGCATCGACCAGGTGACCGCCGGCACCGCCCGGGTCGAGCTCGTCACCGACCCCGACTTCCGGGTCGGTGTGCGCCTGGCCACGACCGGGGCGCTCGGCACGGCCCACGGGCAGGGGAGCGAGGAGCCCCTCCGGGTCGACTCCTCGCTGCCGCCCCGCACCGAGGTCGAGCAGGGCACCGGGGTGGTGACGAGCGGCGTCGACCGCAGCGCCTTCCCGCCCGGCGTCCCGGTCGGGACCGTCGTCGAGACCCAGCAGGGCGCCGGCGGCCTGACCCTCGAGCTGGTGGTCGAGCCGCTGGTCGAGGTCTCCCAGCTCTCGTACGTCACCGTCCTCCTCTGGCAGCCGGGGTAGGGGATGGGCCGGCCCCGCTTCCCCCTCGTCCGCGCCACCCTCGTCGTCCTCGTCGCCCTGCTGCTGCAGCTCTCGGTCGTCGTCGACCTGCGCATCGCGGGGGCGATGGGCGACCTGCTGCTCGCGGTCGTCGTGGCCGCCGCCCTCACCGGCGGGCCCGACCGGGGCGCCGCCTACGGCTTCGTCTGCGGGGTCCTCTACGACCTCGTGCTGGACACGCCCTTCGGGCTGACCGCGCTCTGCTACACGGTCGTCGGGGCGCTCGTCGGCTGGGTCGGGGTGCTGGTCGGCCGCACCAGCGGCTGGTGGCCGGTCCTGGCCGCGGCGGTGGCCGGCGGCCTGCACGCCGTGCTCTACACGAGCGCCGGCAACCTCGTCGGCGTGGCGTACCCTTTCGGTGACGTGCCCGCCATCGCCCTCGCCCTCGCCGCCTGCGCGGCGGTGGTCGTCCTCCCCCTGATGCGGGTGCTGTGGTGGGCGCACGGCCACCCCGAACCGGACCGCCTCGAGGTGAGCTGGCGATGAAGCTCGGTCATCTCCCCGACGTCAACGGCAACGGCAACGCCCGGCGGCGCGAGCACCACGTCCCCCGGCTGCGCCTGTCGCTGCTGACCATCGTGGCCGTCGCGCTGTTCGCGTCGCTCTTCGCCCGGCTCTACGACCTCCAGGTCATCGCCGCCGACGACTACCAGGTGCGGGCCGAGGCCAACCGCGTCCGCACGGTGCAGATCCCGGCGCCCCGGGGCCGGATCCTCGACCGCAACGGCAAGGTGATCGTCGACAACCGGGTGGCGGTCGTGGTCGCCATCGATCGCAGCATCCACGAGGGGCTCGAACCCGAGGAGCAGGAGGACGTCGTCAACCGGCTGGCGATGGAGCTGACCGGCGCGGGCTTCCCGACCTCGCCCGACGACATCCGCGCCCGTCTGGAGGACGACCGCTTCAACCGCTACGCCCCGGTGCCGATCGCGGTCGACGTGCCCGAGGAGCTGAAGATCTACTTCGAGGAGCACACCGCCGAGTACCCGTCCGTCGTCGTCGAGCGGAAGGCGGTGCGCTCCTACCCCTACGGGTCGCTGGCCGCCCACATCGTCGGCTACGTCGGCAAGATCAACGAGGCGGAGCTGGAGGCCGTCGCCGACGAGCGGGAGAAGCCCTACGGCCTCAACGACGAGATCGGCAAGAGCGGCGTCGAGCAGACCTTCGAGCGCTACCTGCGGGGCACGCCCGGCATCCGGCGCATCGAGGTCGACTCGCAGGGCGACCCCGTTCGGGTCATCAGCGAGACGCCGCCGGTGCCGGGCGACGACCTCGTCCTCACCATCGACCTCGACGTGCAGGCCCTGGCCGAGCAGAAGCTGCGCCAGGGCCTCGAGGCCGCCCGCGCCCGCCCCAACCGGGACGGGACCGTCAACAACGCCACCACCGGATCGACCGTCGTGATCGACCCGAACAACGGGCAGATCATCGCGATGGCGTCGTACCCGTCCTACGACCCGTCCACCTTCGTCGACGGGATCGACGCCGCCGAGTGGGCGGCGCTCAACGACCCGGCGAACCACTACCCGCTGAACAACTGGGCGATCCAGGGCCAGTGGGCGCCCGGGTCGACCTACAAGCTGTTCGTCGGCCACGCGGCGCTCATGGCCGGGGTGATGGAGGCCGACACCGTGTTCTCCGACCGGGGCGGCTACCAGATCCCCGGGTGCTCCGGCGCCAAGTGCTACCGGCGCAACGCCGGCGGGGCCGTGTACGGCAACATCACCCTGCCCCGGGCGATCACGATCTCGTCGGACGCGTACTTCTACCACGTGGGTGCCCAGTTCTGGCTCCAGCGCGACCGGTTCGGCGGCGACGAGGCGATGCAGAACCACCTGGTGACCTGGGGACTGGGCGACCGCACCGGCGTCGCGCTGACCAGCGAGGCCCCGGGCCGGGTCCCGACCCCGGCCTGGAAGCGCGACTACTGCGACCGGGTGAACTGCAACGACGGCGTCTGGCGCACCGGCGACAACGTCAACATGGCGATCGGCCAGGGCGACGTGCTGGTGACGCCCCTCCAGCTGGCGAACGGCTACGCCACCTTCGCCAACGGCGGCACCCGTTACGTCCCCCAGATCGCGCTTCGGACCCAGGCGTACCAGACGGGCGAGGTGACCGCGGAGTTCCAGCCCGAGGTGGCCGGCCAGGTCGACCTGCCGCCCGAGGTCCGCGAGCCGCTCTACGAGGGCCTGGTGAACGTGCCGGTGAGCGGCACGGCCAGCCGGGCCTTCGCCGGCTTCCCGCTCGACCGGTACCCGATCGCGGGCAAGACGGGCACCGCCCAGGTCGACGGCAAGTCCGACACCGCGGTCTTCGCCGCCTTCGGCCCGGCGCCCGCCCCGGAGTACGCCGTCGCCGTCGTCATGGAGGAGTCCGGGTTCGGCGGCACGGCGGCGGCGCCGGTGGCCCGGGCGCTGTTCGAGGCGCTGTCGGGCACGACGCCGCTGCCGCCCGCGGCGCCGAACGCCGCGCCGGTGGGCGGCGAGCAGCCGCTGGTCGAGGCGGGGGCGTCCTATGACTGACGGGCGCGGGAGGGACGGCGGCTGATGGCCCGCACCTGGGAGCTCGAGCGGCTGCCGCGCCGCGACCGGCTGGCGCCCGCCCGGCGCGAGCGGGGGCGGCGCCGGGACGAGCCGCTGTTCCACGCCCGGCCGCCCGCCGCCTGGCGCCACGTCGACCTCGTGCTGCTCTGCTCGGCGCTGGCCGTCTCGGCGATCGGGGCGATGATGGTGCTCTCGTCCACCCGGGGCACCGACCCCGACAGCTACGACACCTCCTACCTGCGCAAGCAGCTGATCTTCATCGCGGTGGGCATCGTCGCCATGGTGCTGGTGACGCTCGTCGACTACCGCCGCCTCCGCGACTTCGCGTCGGTGATCTACGGGGCGACGCTGCTCCTGCTCGTCCTCGTCATCTCGCCGCTCGGGAGCGAGCGGCGGGGGAGCCAGGCCTGGTTCCAGCTCGGGTCGTTCCAGCTGCAGCCGGCCGAGCTGGCCAAGGTCGGGGTGATCGTGACGCTGGCGGCCGCGCTCGCCCGGGCCGAGGTGCCGCTCCGGCTCCGGGTGGTGCTCGGCGCCCTGGCCATCGTCGGCGTGCCCACCGCGCTCATCCTGGCCCAGCCCGACCTCGGCAGCGCGCTGGTCTTCGTCGCCATCACGATGGGCGTGCTGCTCATCGCCGGGGCCCGGCCGCGCCACATCGTCGTGCTGACCGCGCTGGGGATCGTCGCGGTGGTGGGGGTGCTCACCTCCGACGTGCTCGAGGACTACCAGCGCGACCGGCTGACGACGTTCCTCGACGCGGACGGCGAGGACCTGCAGGGCGAGGCCTACAACTCCGACCAGTCGAAGGCGGCGATCGCCTCGGGCGGCGTGTCCGGCAAGGGCTACCTGGAGGGGACGCAGACCCGGCTCGGCTTCGTGCCCGAGCAGCACACCGACTTCATCTTCACCGCGGTGGGCGAGGAGCTGGGCTTCGTCGGCTCGTCCACCGTCCTCGGGCTGCTGGCGCTCATCTGCTTCCGGGTGCTGCGCACGGCGCAGATCGCCCAGGACCGCCTGGGCACGCTCATCTGCATCGGCGTGCTGTCGATGCTCGTGTTCCAGATCTTCCAGAACGTCGGCATGACCATGGGGATCATGCCGATCACCGGCATCCCGCTCCCGTTCATGAGCTACGGGGGCTCGTCGGTGCTCGCCTCCTGGCTGGCGCTGGGGGTCGTCCTCAACGTCCACATGCGCCGCTTCGGCTGACCGCCGAGACGGGTGGGCAACCGCCGCGCCACCGCACGTAGTATCGTCCGCCGACGGCAAGGGGGAAGGCATGGGGACCCAGGTGTCGGTGGTGATGCCGGCCTACAACGAGGCCGACAACCTGGCCGAGCTGGTGCCGGAGACGGTGGCGGCCCTGCGCGACGCCGGGGTCACCTTCGAGCTCGTGGTCGTCGACGACGGCAGCACCGACGGGACGGCCGAGCTGATGCGCCAGCTCGAGGGCGGCCCGGTCACCAGCGTGCGCCTGCGCCGCAACCTCGGGAAGTCCGCGGCCCTCAGCGTCGGGCTGTCCCGGGCCTCGGGCGAGTACGTCGTGCTCATGGACGCCGACGGCCAGGACGACCCCCGGCAGATCCCCAAGCTGCTGGCCGCGCTCGACGGCGACGACGAGCTCGACCTCGTCACCGGGCGGCGGGCCGTGCGCCACGACCGGTTCGTCAAGCGCACGACCTCCCGCATCTACAACCGGGTCACGTCGATGGTCACCGGCGTGCCGGGCCGCGACTTCAACAGCGGGTTCAAGGCCATGCGCCGCGAGCTGGCCAGCTCGCTCGAGATCTACGGCGAGCTGCACCGCTACATCCCCGTGCTCGCCCAGTGGCGGGGGTTCAAGGTGGGCGAGGTGGACGTCGACCACCAGCCCCGGCGCCACGGCGAGTCGAAGTTCGGCCGGGCCCGGTTCTGGCGGGGGTTCCTCGACCTCATCACCGTGAAGTTCCTCACCACCTACACCGGCCGGCCGTTCCACCTGTTCGGCGGCCTGGGCGTCATCATGGGCGTGGTCGGCGGCGCGCTCCTCGGCTGGATGCTCGTCGAGCGCCTCATGGGCAACCAGATCGGCACCCGGCCCGCGCTGTTGGCCGGCGTCCTGCTCGTCGTGGTGTCGCTGCAGATGGTCCTGCTGGGCCTGCTCGCCGAGCTGAGCGTGCACCTGCGCCGTCAACCGGTGACCACGGTGACCGAGAGCGTCGTCGAGACGCGGGCGGTCGACGCCGCGTGACCGGCGTCGACACCGAGCAGCCGCCGGGCGCCGGCGCCCGGCCCATCGGCCTCGCGCCCGGGGCGCCCGAGGCCGCGGCCGGTCAGGACGCGGCGAAGTACGGCACGTCCAACCCGGTGGTCCGCTGGCTGCTCGACCGGTGGATGCGCCGGCTGCGGGCGGTCGTCGGGCCCCTGCCGGCCGCGATCGTCGACGTCGGCGTGGGGGAGGGGCTGTGCCTCGAGCGGCTGCTCGACGGCGCCGCCACCTGCGACGGCGCCGCCCCCCGGGTCCTCGGCGTCGAGTACCGGGCCGACAAGGCGGCCGTCGCCGGGCGCCTGCCGGGCGTGACCCCCGTGGTCGGCGACGCCGGCATGCTGCCCGTGCGCGACGGCGGCGTCACGCTGGTGACCTGCATCGAGGTCCTCGAGCACCTGCCGGCGGTGGCGCCGGCCGTGGCCGAGCTGGCCCGCGCCACGGGCGACCGGTGCGTCGTGTCGGTGCCGTGGGAACCCTGGTTCCGCCTGGGGAACCTGGCCCGGGGGAAGAACGTGCGCCGCCTCGGCAACGACCCCGAGCACGTGCAGTGGTTCACCCCCCGGCGCCTGCGCCGGACGCTCGCCGCCGCCTTCGAGGAGGTGCGGGTCGTGCGGGCCTTCCCGTGGGTGATCGCCGAGGCCCGACGACCCCGCCGGCCCGCCGGCTGAGGCGTCGCCGGCGGTCGCCGGGGTCAGTCGCCCTCGTCGCGCGGCAGCTCGTGCCGGAAGGCGGCGGCGCGCATCTCGTCCCCGTCGAGCAGGTGGAGGCGCAGGGCGGTGATCTGCGTGCCCCGCTCCTCGAACAGCGCCACGCCGTCGATCACCCGCTGCACGGTCTCCGGGTCGAAGGCGGGCTGCTCGAGCGGGTGGTCGCGGACGAACTCGAGGATCGCCGGATTGAGGAACGCCCGCCGCGGGTTCTCGACGATCTCGCGGAGGAAGGTGTCGACGATCTCCGCGCCGACCTCGTCGTCACCGACCAGGTCCGCGAGGAAGCGCTCGGTCTCCGGGGTGAGGACGACCTCGTCGTGGGCGCGGGCGGCGGCGACGAGCTCGCGGTAGGCGTCCGCGTCGAAGCCCGGCTCGATCGTGACCTCGGCGAGCAGCTCGCCGCCCGGGGGGTCGTCGGGCGGGGCGGGGGCGTCGACCAGCAGCACGAGGCCGCCGTCGAGCTCGTCCCGGTCGACCAGGCGGTCGTCGTTGACGAAGAACCGGTAGCTCAGCGGGAACCGCACGTCGATGCCGCGCTGGGCGAGCTCGAAGGCCAGCGCGTCCACGACGCCCGCGAAGACCGGCTCGCCCCGGCTCACCAGCAGTACGTGGTCGCCGAGGCGGCCGGCGTCGGCCTCGGCCTCGACCGCGTCCGCGAGGTGCCGGACGACGTCGACGTCGATGGTCGACCCGGCCGCCACCGAAGTGTTCGCCCGCCGGTCGAGCGCCGGGTTCACGGCCGTGGGGAGGGCCACCGCCACGACGGCCAGCCCGGCCAGGGCGGGGCGGGCGACGGCCCACCGGCGGGTCGCGAGGCGAGCCACGGCGGGGGCCACCGCCGACCCGTAGACCAGGGCGACCATCAGCGAGAGCGGCCAGCTCCAGTGGTAGAAGGTGATCCGGGTCATCTCGATGCCCCACGGCACCGACGAGCCGTTCACCAGGCCGGCGACGAGGACGAGCGCCACGCCGATCCCGAGCGTCGCCCGGGCCGAGCCCTGCCGGCGCCAGCGGGCGCACAGCGCGAACGCACCCCCGAGCACCGCGACCGCCGAGACCCACCGGAGCAGCGACGGCTCGGCCAGCAGGTCGTGGCCGGCGACGTCGGTCCGCCCGAGCAGCGGTGGCCACCCGACGACGTTGGCCACCTGCCGCACCGCCGAGGACGGGCCGAGGCTGTCGCTGTTGCCGTGACGGGCGAACCACCACATCTCGCCGAGGTTCCCGGCGTCGCCGAGGAACTGCTGGGCGATGACCGGCGACCACAGCAGCAGGCCGAGGCCGAGCGACCACAGGCCCCACCGGCGCAGTTCGCGCCGCTCGGCGGCCACGGCCCACCGTCCGCCGCGCCAGCCGCGCACGGCGAGCACCGCCAGGCCGCCGACCACGAGGACTGCCGTGGCCGGCACGACCGAGAGGTGCTGCTGGGCGGTGAACGAGGCGAGCCCGGTGGCCAGCGGCAGGAGGCGGAGGTCGCCGGCGGCGACGCACCACCAGAGGACCGCCGTGGCCAGCAGGGGGTAGCAGGCGATGTTGGAGCTGACCGGGTTGACGAGGGACCCGGGGCCCGTCGTGAAGGCGACGAGGGCCAGGACCGCGGCCGCCAGGAGCCCGGCGGTCCGGCCGAGCCGGCGGAAGACCGCCCACGCGGCGACGAGGAGGCAGGACCCCACGATGAGCAGCGACACGAGCGGCATGCCGAGGGGGCCGCCGAGCACCCGGATGGGCAGCGCCATCAGGTAGAAGTGCGACGCGCCCGGGTGGTGCACCGAGTGGACGGTCTCGGCGTACAGGCGCGACTGCGACGGCTGCCCGATGGTCGGGGTGTTGGCGGTGCCCACGTCGAGCGACCGCAGGCCCATGAGCGCCGGGTCGCCCGCCGGCGTCCAGTCGGGGACGAACATCGCGACGGCGACGACCGGCGCGGCGAGCAGCGCCAGCGCGACGGCGAGCGCCCACCAGCGCTCGCGCCGGGGCAGTGCGCGCAACATGTGGACAGCCCGCTCCGTCGAGTGGTCGGTCGCCCCCCGAGCCCCTGGCTCCGGTGAGGTCGCGACCGCACCGGGTCCCCCAGCCGTGATGCTCACGGGCGGAACCCTAGGCGACCGGCCGGGGGTCGGTCCCGGCCGGCGCGGGCCGGCGGGCCCCGCGACCAGGGCGCACGCGCCCGTCGCGCGGGGGTTCGGGACCTGCGCCGGCGCCCCGCTAGCCTTGTCGTGACATGTCATCCGTCTGGACGCAGCTCGAACCGCACCTCGCGGGCGTGGAGAGGCCGGCCCGCTACATCGGGCTCGAGCTCGGTGCCCGGCGTCCGACGGCGGCCGAGGGCGCCGTCTCGTGGTTGCTCACCTACCCGGACACCTACGAGATCGGCCTGCCCAACCAGGGCCTGCAGATCCTCTACGAGATCCTCAACGAGCGCGACGACGCCGTCGCCGAGCGGACCTACGCGCCGTGGAGCGACCTCGAGGCGGTGATGCGCCGCGAGGGCATCCCGCTGTTCTCGGTCGACACCCACCGCCCGGCCCACGAGTTCGACGTCCTCGCGTTCAACCTCTCCGCCGAGCTCACCTACACCAACCTGCTCAACTGCGTCGACCTGGCCGGTGTGCCCGTGCGGGCGGCCGACCGCCGGCCCGAGCACCCGCTCGTCGTCGCGGGCGGCCACTGCACCTACAACCCCGAGCCGCTCGCCGACTTCCTCGACGCCGTCGTGCTCGGCGACGGCGAGGAGGTCGTCGCCGAGATCACCGAGGTCGTGCGTGACTGGAAGGCGTCGGGCCGCGCCGGCGGCCGCGACGGCGTCCTGCGGGCCCTGGCCCAGGTCCCCGGCGTCTACGTCCCCTCGCTCTACGAGGTCGCCTACGGCGACGACGGCACCATCGCCGCGGTCACGCCCCGCCACCCCGACGTGCCCGAGCGGGTCGAGAAGCGCACGATCGCCGACCTCGCCGAGTGGCCCTACCCTCGCCGGCAGCTCGTCCCCCTCACCGAGGTGGTGCACGACCGGCTGAACGTCGAGGTCTTCCGGGGCTGCACCCGCGGGTGCCGGTTCTGCCAGGCCGGCATGATCACCCGCCCGGTGCGGGAGCGCCCGGCCGAGCAGGTCCGGACGATGGTGTCCGAGGGCCTCCGGCGCACCGGCTACGACGAGGTGGCGCTGACCAGCCTGTCGACCGCCGACTTCTCGGGGATCGAGGAGGTCGTGGAGGGCATCGTCGACGACCCGGCCGCCTGCGGCCAGGTGTCGGTCAGCCTGCCCAGCCTGCGGGTCGACGCCTTCACCGTCGGGATCGCCACGCAGATCCAGAAGGCGCGCCGCACCGGCCTCACCTTCGCCCCGGAGGCCGGCACCTGGCGCATGCGCCAGGTCATCAACAAGCTCATCCGCGAGGACGACCTCTACGGCGCGGTCGAGGCCGCGTTCGCCTCGGGCTGGCGGCGGGTGAAGCTCTACTTCCTCACCGGCCTGCCGTCGGAGACCGACGAGGACACGCTCGGCATCCTCGAGCTGGCCCGCAACTGCGTCGAGCTCGGCCGCCGCCACACGCGGAACGTCTCGGTCAAGGCCTCGGTCGGCGGGTTCGTGCCCAAGCCGTTCACGCCCTTCCAGTGGTTCGGCCAGAACACGCTGGAGGAGCTGGAGCGGAAGATCGGCCTGCTGCGTGACGGCGCCCGCAAGGTGAAGGGGCTCCAGCTCACCTGGCACGACCCGAAGGCCAGCCTGGTCGAGGGCCTGCTGTCGCGGGGCGACCGCCGGCTGGGCCCGGTCATCGAGCAGGTCTGGCGCGAGGGCGGCACGTTCCAGGAGTGGAGCGAGCACTTCAGCCTCGACCGGTGGCTGAAGGCGATGGCCGACCACGGCCTCGACGTCGACTGGTACGTCCACCGGCACCGCACCGAGGACGAGGTGCTGCCCTGGGACCACCTGTCGGCCGGCCTCCACCGCGACTTCCTCTGGCAGGACTGGCAGGACGCCCTCGCCGAGGTCGGCCTGCCCGACTGCCGCTGGACCCCCTGCTACGACTGCGGCGCCTGCACGGGATACGGCATCGAGCACGTCGTCGCCTCGACGACGCCGCCGGCGGGCGGCAGCCAGGGAACCGGCCAGGACCTGTCCACGGCCGACCGGGTCACCAGCGTGCCCGTCGTGCTGCGAACGTCGTCCCTGACGGGAGCCGACCGGTGAGCGAGGCGCCCGCCCCGCACGCGGCCGAGGGCCGCGAGCCCCGGGGCCCGGCGCCGCGCCTGCGGATCCGCTACTCGAAGCAGGGCAAGGTCCGGTTCACCAGCCACCGCGACGTGGCCCGGATCTGGGAGCGCGCCCTGCGCCGGGCCCAGATCCCCATCGCCTACACCGAGGGCTTCGCACCCCGCCCGAAGCTGAGCTTCGGGCTGGCCCTGTCGACGGGCTACGAGTCCCTCGGCGAGTACCTCGACGTGGCCCTGCGCGTGCCGCTCGACCACGTCGCCGTCGAGCAGGTGCCCGCCCTGCTCGCTCCGGCCCTCCCCGCGGGCATCGAGGTGCAGTCGGTCGTCGCCCTGCCGCCGGGCGAACCGTCGCTGCAGCAGGTGGTGACCAGCTGCACCTGGCACATCGAGGTCGGTGACCTCGGGCCCTCGGACGTCGCCGCCGGCGTCGCCCGCGCGCTGGAGGCCACCGAGCTCCCCCTGACCCGTGAACGCAAGGGGCAGACCGTCACCGACGACGTCCGCCCCGCGATCCTCGACCTGCAGGTCCTCGGTCCTGTCACCGAGGTCGTGGCGCCGCTCGCACCGACCGCGACCGGCACGGCCACGGCGCTCCGTGCCGAGCTCGCGACGCAACCCCGCGCGCTGCGCCCGACCGAGCTGATCGCCGCGATCGACCCGACCTGGGTGGTGGTGCGGGTCACCCGTTTGCACCAGTGGACGCAGGCCGGCGGCGCCCGGCGCGAGGTGATCGACCTCGGGCCGGCAGCGACGCCGCCTCCGCACGCCGAAAGGCGCGCGTCATGAGAAGGGATTTCGACCATGTCCGAGACAGACATCTCCGGCCCGGGGGCGCCTTGCCCGGCCGCTGAGGACGGGAAGCGGACGAGCGCCGGGTCGGCCCCCGCCGACGGTGCCGCCGCTCCCGGCGGCACACCACCGGCCGGCGAGACGCCGGTGGACGGCACCCCGGTCGAGCCGGCCCCCACGGCGCCGATCGAGGGGGCGGCGACCGACGGCGCCGGCGCCCGCGGCCCCGAGGACGGGGCCGGTGACGGCGGCAACGGTGGCGGCAGCGGCCGCAAGCGGCGCCGGCGCGGCAGCCGCGGCGGCCGCAAGCGCAGCAAGGCGCGGGCCGAGAGCCGCGCCGGCACCGAGGACGCCGGCGAGCCCGCCTCGGCCGCCGAGGCCCCGGCGGCGACCGCCGCCGGCGAGGGCGCCACGGCCGAGAGCGGCGAGACCGGCGAGCCCGGGCGCGGGGGGCGCCCGGCGCCCCCGCCCCCGCCGCTCGACGACGACCGCACGCCCGAGCTCCCCGACCTCCACCGCGAGGGCCGGCCGGCGAGCGTCGAGGCGGCCGCGGCCGCGCTCGTGCCCAAGGCGCCGTCCAAGCCCAAGATCGGCGACTCGATCCCGCCCGAGGTGCTGGCCCAGATCGAGGCCCGCAAGGCCGAGGAGGCCGGCACGACGGCGAAGGAGGGCCGCAAGCGCCGTCGCCGGCGCGGCGGCCGGGGGCGGTCCGCCGCCAAGGCGACCGCCGGCGAGCGCCGGGACGACTCCGGGCCGGTCGAGGCCGTCATCCCCCAGGCACCGCCCGACCTCGACGAGGCGACGCTCGAGCGCCGGCGGGGCCGGGAGCGCAAGGGCAAGGCCGTCGGCCGCTACTCGATGTGCGTCCACGTCGGCCCGACGGCCACGCAGATCGCCGTGCTCGAGGGCCGCTCGCTGATCGAGCACTACGTGTCGCGGCCCTCCGACGACGTCTCGCAGATCCACGGCAACATCTACCTGGCCCGGGTCCAGAACGTGCTCCCGGGCATGGAGGCCGCGTTCGTCGACATCGGCACGCCGAAGAACGCGGTGCTCTACCGGGGCGACGTCCACTACGACCCCGAGGACATCGAGCGCGCCGGGACGAAGGGCCGCCCCCGCATCGAGGACGTCCTGAAGGCCGGCCAGACCATCATCTGCCAGGTCACGAAGAACCCCATCGGGGCCAAGGGCGCCCGCCTGACCCAGGAGGTCTCCCTGCCCGGGCGGTTCGTCGTCCTCATCCCGAACTCGTCCACCTACGGCATCTCCAAGCGGCTGCCGGACGACGAGCGCCGGCGCCTCCGCCAGATCCTCGACCGGGTCAAGCCCGACGAGCACGGCGTCATCGTCCGCACGGCCGCCGAGGGCGTCACCGCCGAGGAGATCGAGGACGACGTCCGCCGGCTGGTCGAGCAGTGGAACCAGATCGACGCGCTGGCCAAGCGGTCGAAGGCCCCGAAGCTGCTCTACCGGGAGCCCGACATGGCGGTGCGGGTCATCCGGGAGGAGTTCAACCAGGACTACCGCAGCGTCCTCATCGACGACTGGGACCTCTACACCGCGGTCCGCGACTACGTGGCGTCGATCAGCCCCGAGCTGGCCGACCGGGTCGAGTACTACGACGTCGAGAAGGAGCGCCTGCCGCTCTACGAGCGCCACCACGTGCACGAGCAGCTGCACCGGGCGCTCGACCGCAAGGTGTGGCTACCCTCGGGCGGGTCGCTCATCATCGAGCACACCGAGGCGCTGACGGTCATCGACGTCAACACCGGCAAGAACGTCGGCACCTCGAGCCTCGAGGAGACCGTGTTCAAGAACAACCTCGAGGCCGCCGAGGAGATCGCCCGCCAGCTGCGGCTCCGCGACGTCGGCGGCATCATCGTCGTCGACTTCATCGACATGGAGAAGGCCTCCAACCGCGAGGAGGTCATCCGGGTCTTCCGCGAGGCCCTGTCCCGGGACAAGACCCGCACGCAGGTGTTCGAGATCTCCGAGCTCGGCCTGTGCGAGATGACCCGCAAGCGGATCGGCGAGGGCCTGCTGGAGTCGTTCACCACCCGGTGCCCGACCTGCGAGGGCCGGGGGGTGCTCATCGACAAGGAGCTGCTGCCCGACTGAGCGGGGAGGTTGGCGACCGCCGGCGGGGGCCGGGTAGGCTGTCCCGTCCCCGTCGTGGTCCCAGCGCGCGCTCGGGCGCGCCGAACGAGGCAGATCGCATGTACGCAGTCATCAAGACCGGTGGCAAGCAGTACCGGGTCGAGAACGGCCAGCGGCTCGACGTCGAGCTGCTGGGCGTGGGCGAGTCCGAGGAGGTCGAGCTCACGCCCGTCCTCCTCGTCGACGGCGACACCGTGCTGGCCGGCCCCCAGGCGCTGAAGGGCGCCAAGGTCACCGCCCGGGTCGTGGGCGAGGCGAAGGGCCCGAAGGTCACCGGCTTCACCTACAAGCCGAAGACCAACCAGCGGCGGCGCTGGGGGCACCGCCAGCGGTACTCCACCATCGAGATCACCGGCATCAGCAAGGGCTGAGGGAGGCGCGACGACATGTCCAAGACGAAGGGCGCCGGCTCCACCAAGAACGGCCGCGACTCGCACTCCAAGCGCCTCGGCGTGAAGGTGTTCGACGGCACCGAGGTGCGCGCGGGCTCGATCCTCGTGCGCCAGCGCGGCACCCGGTTCCACCCGGGCGAGAACGTCGGCCGGGGCGGCGACGACACGCTGTTCGCGCTCGTCGACGGCAAGGTCAAGTTCGGCCAGCGGCGGGGTCGCAAGCTGGTCGACGTGCTGCCGACCGGCTGACGGCCGCCACCCCTCGCGACCGACCGCACACTCGGGGCCCCCGCCGCGGCGGGGGCCCCGGCGCGCCGTGTCACGGGCGCGTGAAGCCCTCGGCGCGCGTTTCGCAACCTCGTCACCGTCCCGACATACTCGGCAGCGGTGTCCCAGTTCGTCGACGAGTGCAACCTCCACGCCAAGGCCGGCGACGGGGGTGCCGGGGCGGTGTCCTTTCGGCGGGAGGCGCACGTGGCCCGGGGCGGGCCCGACGGCGGCGACGGCGGCGACGGCGGGGACGTCTGGCTGGTCGCCGACCACAACGTCGCCTCGCTGCTCGCCTTCCGCGACCACCCGTTCCGGCGGGCGGAGGACGGCGCCCACGGCATGGGCAAGGGCCGGCACGGGCGCTCCGGTGCCGACCTGCTGGTGCCGGTCCCCGTGGGCACCGTCGTGCGGGACCGCGACGGCACCGTGCTCGCCGACCTCGTCAACCCCGGCGACCGCTACCTCGCCGCCGAGGGCGGCCGGGGCGGCCGGGGCAACGCCCGGTTCCTGTCCAACCGGCGCCGGGCGCCCGCCTTCGCCGAGCAGGGCGAGGTCGGCGAGGAGCGCTGGCTGCGGCTCGAGCTGAAGCTGCTGGCGGACGTGGCCCTCGTCGGGTTCCCGAACGTGGGCAAGTCGACGCTGATCAGCCGCATCTCGGCGGCCAAGCCGAAGATCGCCGACTACCCGTTCACCACGCTCGAGCCGCATCTCGGGGTCGTGCGCATGGACGACGGGTACGAGTACGTGGTGGCCGACATCCCGGGTCTCATCGAGGGCGCCAGCGAGGGGCGCGGGCTCGGCCACCAGTTCCTGCGCCACATCGAGCGCGCCCGCGTGCTGTGCGTGCTCCTCGACCTGGCGCCGTTCGCCGAGCGGCCGCCGGCCGAGCAGCTCGAGGTGCTCCTCGACGAGCTGGGCGCCTACCGGCCCGAGCTGCTCGAGCGCGAGCGCGTCGTCGTGGGCAGCCGGGCCGACCTCGCCGAGGGGGCGGTCGACGCCCCGGTCGAGCTGCGCATCTCGGCGGTGACCGGCGAGGGCATCGCCCGGCTGCGCGGCCGGCTCGCCGAGGCGGTGCGGACGGCGCGGGCGGAGCTGCCCGAGCCGGCCCAGTTCGTCGTGCACCGCCCGGTGAGCGAGGGGTTCCGCGTCGTGCGCGAGGGCGCCGAGTGGGTCGTCGAGGGCCGCCAGGCGCTGCGGGCGGTGAACCTCTCCGACCTGACCCGCCCCGACGCCCTCGACGAGGCCCACCGGCGCATCCGCCGCCTCGGCATCGACAAGGCACTCGCCCGGGCGGGTGCTCGTCCCGGGGACAGCGTTCGCATCGGAGGACTGGTGTTCGAGTTCCAGGACGACGAGGGCGACGACCGGTGATCGTCGTCGCCAAGATCGGGACCTCGTCGATCACCTGCGAGAGCGGCGAGATCGACGAGTCGGTTGTCGCGAAGTTCTGCGCCGAGGTGGACGAGCTGCGCCAGCTCGGCCACCGGGTGGTGATCGTGACCAGCGGCGCCATCGCCGCCGGCCTGCCGGCCCTCGGGCTCACCGCCCGGCCGCGCGACGCCGTGACCCTGCAGGCGGCCTCCGCCGTCGGGCAGAGCCGCCTCATGCAGGTCTACGACGCGGCGCTGGCCCGGTCGGGGCTGGTGGCGGGCCAGGTGCTGCTCGCCCCGCTCGACTTCATGGTGCGCCAGCAGTACCTGCACGCCCGCTCGACGCTCAACCGGCTGCTCGAGCTCGGCGTCGTGCCGGTGGTCAACGAGAACGACGCCATCGCCGACGACGAGATCCGCTTCGGCGACAACGACCGCCTGGCGGCCCTGGTGGCGCACCTGCTCGCCGCCGACCTGCTCGTGCTGCTCACCGACCAGCCCGGCCTGCTGAGCGGCGACCCCCGGTTCGACGCCGAGGCCTCGCTCATCGAGGAGATCGTCGAGGTCGACCACAGCTTCGAGGCCATGGCCGGGGGGGTGGGGTCCGACCGGGGCAGCGGCGGCATGGCCTCGAAGCTGGCCGCGGCGAAGATCGCGGCGTGGTCGGGGGTGCGGGCGGTCATCGCCCACGCCCACCGGACCGGTGTGCTCGTCGACGCCGTCAAGGGCCAGCCGGGGATCGGGACCGTCGTCGTGCCCCGGAAGCGCCGGCTGCCGGCGCGCAAGCTGTGGATCGCGTTCGCCGTCGGGTCGGCCGGCACGATCCTCGTCGACGAGGGCGCCAAGCGGGCGCTGTGCGAGCGGGGCGTGTCGCTCCTGCCGGCGGGCGTCATCGGCGTCAAGGGGAGCTTCGAGGCCGACGACGCGGTCGAGATCGCCGGGCCCGACGGCGAGGTGTTCGCCAAGGGCCTGAGCCGCCTGGACGCCGCCGGGCTGCGCGAGGTGTCCGGGCTGCGCACGTCCCAGCTGCCCGAGGGCGTGCCCCACGAGGTCGTGCACCGCGACGACCTCGTCGTGCTGCCCTGAGGCGCGCCGGCGGCGCCGCCCCCGGGCGCCGCCCGGGGGCGGGTACGGTCGCCGGCGTGACCAGGGGTCAGCGGTGAGCCGAGGGCTGGACGCGCCGCCCGCCGCGCCGGCGGCCACGACACCGGGGGCGACCGGCCGGTCGCCGGGGGTCGCGGTCGCCCTCGTGGCGGCGCCCCTGCTCGCGCTCCTGCGGTGGTGGCAGCTCCACGGGCGGGCGCCGCTCACCTGGCAGGACACCGAGGACTTCGCGGCCATGGCCGAGGCGCCCTGGTCCAGCCGGTCGCTGTGGGCGGGCATCCGCCCGCCCGGGGTGCCGGTGCTCCTGCGCCTGGTCGGCGGCGACTGGTCACGCTACGTGGCGCTGCAGGCCGCGCTCGCCGTGGCCTGCTGGACCGCCCTGGCCGCGTCGGTGGCCACGGTCGTGCGGGGGCGGGGCCGGTGGGTGGCGGCCGCGGCGGTCGTGGCGCTGGCCACCACGACCCCGGTGACGATGTGGGAGCGGTCGGTGCTCTCCGAGTCGCCCGCCCTGTCGCTGCTCGCCCTGACGGTGGCGGCCGGCCTCCAGGTCGCCCGGTCGCCCGGCCGGTGGACGGTGCTCGGGACCGTGGCCGCCGGGGCCGCGTGGCTGGCGGTGCGGGACAGCCACGCTGCGGTCGCGCTGGCCGGCGGCGCCGCGGCGCTCGTGGCGGCGGCCGGGGCTTGGATCCGCGCCCGGCGCGCCGGTCTCCCCCCGGGCCCGGGCGGGGCCCCGCGCTGGGCGTGGCCGCTGGCCGCCCTGGGGGTGGCGGCGCTCGGGCTCGGCGGCCTGGCGATGGCCGGCTCGGCCCGGGGCGACCGCGACGCCTTCCCGACCCGCAACGTCTACGCCGTCCGGATCCTGCCCTACCCCGAGCGGGTGCGGTGGTTCGCCGACCACGGGATGCCCCAGGCCGAGCACTTCCTCGGGCCCGACCGGCGGGCGCCCGCCGTCCCGCGCCGCCCGGCCCCCGGCGTCGCCGGCCCCCCCCGCGACCCCCCGCCCCAGCCCCGGCGCCGGGGGGGGGCGCCGGCGGGGCGCCCCCCCCCCCCCCGCCACCTGGCCCCCCCCCCCCGCCTACTGCTGGCCGAGCCCGTCCCGAGCCCCGAGCCGGCCCTCAACCACCCCCCGCGCCGCCGGGGCTGTTACCGGCGC
>PKRH01000208.1 GCA_017577565.1 Thermoanaerobacterales bacterium
TTTGGTGGGGGCCGGCCCCCCGGCCGGGGGGTTCCCGGGCTCCCGGCCGTCCGCCCGGGGGGGCGTTGGCCCCCCCGCCCGCCCGGCCGGGCCGCCGGGGGCCGGGGGGCGGGGGCGCCGGGCGGGCGGGGCGCCGGCCGCGACGCGCGCCTCGCGCTGCTGCGCCTCGAGGAGGGCCCGGCGCCGGGCCTCGGCCTGCTCGATGGCGATCCGCTCCTCGTCCTCGGGCGAGCGGGGCGCGGACTGGGCCCGGAGCGAGGCGATGTGCTTGCCCTCGATGACGGCGTCGGCGATGACGCGGCACAGCAGCGTGCCCGAGCGGATGGCGTCGTCGTTGCCCGGGATCACGTAGTCGACGAGGTCCGGGTCGCAGTTGGTGTCGACGACGGCCACCACCGGGATGCCGAGCTTGTTGGCCTCGGTGACGGCGATGTGCTCCTTCTTCGTGTCGAGCACGAAGATCGCCTGCGGCAGGCTCTCCATCGAGCGGATGCCGCCGAGGTAGCGCTGGAGCTTCTCGAGCTCGCGCTGCTTCAGCAGCGCCTCCTTCTTGGGCATGGCGGCGAACTCGCCGCTGTCCCGCTGGCGCTCCAGCTCGAGCATCTTGCCGACGCGCCGGCTGATCGTCTGGAAGTTGGTGAGCATGCCGCCGAGCCACCGCTCGTTGACGTACGGCATGCCGCACTTGGTGGCGTAGTGCTCGATCGGCTCCTGGGCCTGCTTCTTCGTGCCGACGAACAGGATCGTGCCGCCGTCGGCGACGACGTCCCGCACGAAGGTGTACGCGGTCTCGATGCGCTGCAGCGTCTGCTGGAGGTCGATGATGTAGATGCCGCCGCGCTCGCCGAAGATGAACCGCTTCATCTTCGGGTTCCAGCGGCGGGTCTGGTGCCCGAAGTGGACACCGGCCTCCAGCAGCTGCTTCATGGTGACGACAGCCACGTGCGTTCCTCTCCCATCGGTTGTCCTCGCCGGCCCGGCGCCCGGAGGCGACCGTGGGGTGGGCCGGCTGCGTGATCGGTGGAGCCGGGCGGGGGGTGCCCGACCGGCGGGACAGCCTACCGGGGGGCGCGCGACCGCCGCACTTCCCACGGGCCGCCCGGCACCGGCCGCGCCGGGTGGTGCGCCCGCTGGCCGGGGCCACCGGCTCACGGCGCGGCGAGCGACAGCGCGCCCAGCTGGTCGGTGACGTAGGAGACCGCGTGGCCGCCCACGACGTCGGCGACGGCGTCGTGCCAGGGCTCGCAGCCCGGGGGCTGGCCGGCGAGGGCCCGGGCGACCTCGGCGGTGGCCTCGTCGGAGCCGACGAGGTCGCCGTGCGCCGACGGGCCGGCGAGCGGGACCGTCACGTTGGCCGCACCCGAGACCTCGGTCTGCGGGGCGGCCACGGTCAGGTCGCCCCGGGCCGCGATCGACACGAGGTCGACGCCCGGCGGCGGGCCGGCGTGGCGCAGCCGGCGGACGACCTCGGAGCCCTCGGCCAGCTGGTCGAAGACGATCGCGTCGAGGTCGAGCCCGACGCGGCGCGCGGCGAGGTCGACGGCCGCGTCGAGGGCGACGGTGGTGTCGACGGCGCGGAGGGCGGTGGCGAGGTCGGCGCCCCGGTGGGGCGTGCCGAGGGTGACGAGGGTGCCGAGGCGGGCCGGGTCGACGCCCCGGTCCGCCAGCTCCATGACGGCCAGGCGGGCGACGAGGCCCCCGAGCGAGTGGGCGTGCACGTCGACGACCGCCTCGGGGTCGGCGGCGAGGACCTGCTCGATCAGGTCGGCGAGCCGGTCGGCGGCGACGGTGACGTCGCCCTGGGTGTGGGCGGACCTGTAGCTGGTCGTCGCCAGCTCGGGGAAGGCGCGGCCGGTGCCGGGGGTGCGCCCGCCCGCGTAGCTGAACCGCACGACGCGATCGGGGTCGTAGCCCAGCTCGTCGACCCGCAGGTCGTCGATGGCGGCGCTGGTGCTGGTCGAGCCGAGGCCCCCGACGGTGACGGCGACGCGCCGGGGCTCACCCGCCACCGGCGCGACCGGTGGCGGCCCGTCCGAGCAGGGGCCCGGGGACAGCAGGCGATCGGCGAGGTCGAGCCCCATCTCCAGGCCCCGCACCCACGGGTTGAGCTCGGCGACGTAGCCGACACCCGCCCCGGCCCGGTCGCGCAGCCAGTCGACCACGTCCGGCAGCCCCGGCAGCCCGCCGCCCTCGGCGAGGGCGAGCAGCACCAGGGCCCGGGCCTCGGCGGCGGGGTCGGAGCCGGGCGGCACCTCGAACGGCAGCAGCTCGACGTCGGTGGTCGTGGTGCCGAACAGCGCCGCGGGGTCGACGTAGGCGTCGCCCAGCCTCGCCCCGAAGTGCAGCCGCCCGCCCGCCGTCCCGAGGCGGTCGCCCTGGCGCACGCGCTGGCCGACCGCCACCTCGACCGTGGCGAGGAACGAGTAGCTCGTGCGCACCCCGTCGGCGTGCAGCACCGTCACGTGCAGCGAGCCCGCCACCGGCCCGGCGAAGCTGACCGTGCCGTCCGCGCTGGCCCGGACGACGTCGCCGCGCTCGGTGCCGTACTCGAGGCCGCGGTTGCCCGGGCCGTAGGGGCCGGGCGGCGGGCGGAACGGGTCGACGATCGGGGCGTCCACGGGCGGGGTGTGGACGACGGGCCCGGGCTCGGCCGGCGCCCGGGTGCCGGCGGCGGCCGGGCCGGCCGGCGCCGCGGCCGCGACGGCCCCGGCCGCGAGGAGGGCGGCGAGCACCGCTCGGCGGCCGGGTCCCCCGCCCCGGCCCGGCGGTCGCACGGCCCGCCGCCGGACCAGGCCCATGAGCTCGAACACGGATGGGCGCCGGCGCCCGTGACGGCGGCGGGGACGGAGGCGCACCGGCGGTGGCGCACGGTGGACGGTCGGGATCGCTCCCCCTGGGGCACGCGGCGCGTCGGGCGGGCGCCCGGGGGGGGGGGGAGGGGGGGGGGGGAACAGGGCGGGGGCCGGG
>PKRH01000028.1 GCA_017577565.1 Thermoanaerobacterales bacterium
TAAAGAGAACCGCGGGCCCCCCCCGCCGTGCGGGCGGGGGGTGGCGCCGGGCGGCCGGGTTTGGACCCCGCCCGGTCGCTGGGGGGGCCCTCCGGCGGGCTGTGGGGACCGCGGCGGAGGCCCTCCCGGCGCCCTTGCGGCCCGGGGGGGGGGCGGGGGCGGGTCGTCGACCTGGGGCCCCGCCAGCCGGCCGACGAGGTCGCGAGCTAGCTCCCCGAGCCGCGATCCGCTCGCCCGCCCCGGCGGTCGGGCGGTCCTCGTGACGTCCCGACAATCGGGAGCGCGGCGTGGCCGTCCGCCGGTAGCCTGTTCGTGAATCTGTTCACGAGCTTCGGCGGGAGGTGCCATGGGCGTCCGCCCCCACGTCGTCATCGTCGGCGCCGGCTTCGGCGGCCTCGCCGCCGCCCGCAACCTCGCCGACGTGCCGGTCGAGGTCACGCTCATCGACCGGCACAACTTCACGACCTTCCAGCCGCTCCTCTACCAGGTCGCCACCGCGGGCCTGAACGCCGCCGACGTCGCCCACCCGATCCGGGGGCTGTTCCACGCGCAGCGCAACCTGCGGGTGCGGCGCGGCGAGGTCGTCGGCGTCGACTGGGACCGCCGCGTCGTCCTGCTCGACGACGAGAGCGACGGCGAGGAGCCCTTCGACCACCTGGTCCTCGCCCTCGGTGCCGTCGCGACCTGGTTCGACGTGCCGGGGGCGGCCGAGCACGCCACCCCGCTCTACACGCTCCAGGACGCCGTCCGGGTGCGCAACCACGTGCTCGAGCGGTTCGAGGCCGCCGACGCCGACCCCGAGCTCATCGACCGCGGCGAGCTGAACTTCGTCGTGGTCGGCGGCGGGCCCACCGGCGTCGAGATGGCCGGTGCCCTGGCCGAGCTGTTCGCGGTCGTCCTCCGGCGCGACTACCCGACGCTGCCGGTCGGGCGGGCCCGGGTCGTGCTCGTCGAGGCGCTCGACTCGCTCCTCGGGCCGTTCCACGAGAGCTCCCAGCGGGCGGCGCTCGACCGGCTGCGGGCCAGCCAGGTCGAGGTGCGGTTGGGCGAGGCGGTGGCCGAGGTGACCGCCGACCACGTGCGGTTCGCGTCGGGCGAGGTGCTGCCCACCCGCACGGTCATCTGGGCGGCCGGCGTGCGGGCCAACCCGCTGGCCGAGAAGCTCGGTCTGCCCACCACCCGGGGCGGGCGCATCGAGGTCGCCGACGACCTCGGCGTGCCGGGCTTCGAGGGCGTGTGGGCGGTGGGGGACGTGGCCGCCGCCCGCGACCGGGGCGGCGAGCGACCGCTGCCCCAGCTGGCGCCGGTGGCGATGCAGTCGGGGGCGCACGTCGCCCGCCAGATCGGCCGCCTGCTCGAGGGGCGGTCGACCGTGCCCTTCCGCTTCCGGGACAGGGGCACCATGGCGACGATCGGCCGGCGGGCGGCGGTGGCCGAGCTGCCGGGCGGCGTCCGCCTGCGGGGCACCGTCGCCTGGCTGGCCTGGCTCGCCCTGCACCTGCTCTACCTGGCCGGGCTGCGGAACCGGCTGTCGGTGCTGTTGAACTGGGCCTGGTCCTACCTCCGCTGGGACCGGGGGCCGCGCATCATCCTGCAGCCGTCGCCCGGGCCCGACGGCGGCTGAGCCCGCCGGGCGCGCCGCGCCCGCCGCCCCGGTCGGCGGGGACGGCGGGCGCCGGCGGGATCCGTGCCTCTCGGGTTCGGGTCAGCTCGGCTGCTTCACCAGCCGGAGGTAGGGCTTCTTGGCGTCCCAGCCCTCGGGGAACTTCTCCTTGGCCTCCTCGTCCGACACGGCGGGGACGATGATCACGTCCTCGCCCTGCTTCCAGTCGGCCGGGGTGGCCACCTGGTGCTTGGCGGTGAGCTGGAGCGAGTCGATGACCCGCAGGAGCTCGTCGAAGTTGCGTCCCGTCGACGCCGGGTAGGTGAGCGTCAGCTTGATCTTGTTGTCGGGGCCGATGACGAACACCGAGCGGACGGTGGTCGTCTCGCTGGCCGCCGGGTGGATCATGTCGTAGAGGGTCGACACCTTCTTGTCGGGGTCGGCGATGAGCGGGAAGTTCAGCCGTGCCCCGGTGACGTCCTCGATGTCCTGGGCCCAGCCCTCGTGGTCGGACACGCCGTCGACCGACAGCCCGATCACCTTGACGTTCCGCTTGTCGAACTCGGGCTTCAGCGCCGCGACCCGACCGAGCTCCGTGGTGCACACCGGGGTGAAGTCCTTGGGGTGCGAGAAGAGCACCGCCCAGCTGTCGCCCTTCCAGTCGTAGAAGTCGATCGTCCCCTCGGTGGTCTCGGCGGTGAAGTTCGGTGCGTCGTCGCCAAGTCGAAGTGCCATGTCTGCCTCCTGGGTCGCTCGTCGTCGACGGAGAGGTGCAGGTCGAGCGACGGGACACGAGCGTAGCGACACCGGGCCCCGAAATGCGACTTGTCTTGTCGGGTTTTCGGGCCGTGGCACATGTCATGAAATTCCAAGCGAGATGCTTGGTATCCTTAGCGCATGGCGAAGAGCATCATGGACACCGTCACCCAGGTCGAGGCCAAGGTCGTCGAGGTCGTGCGCGACCTGCGCGAGCCGGTCGTCGGCTACGTGCAGAAGGGCGTGGAGCGGGTCGCCGAGCGCCTCCCCGCCGTCACCTACCCCGCGGGCCTGCCCGCCCCCGCCGAGATCGTCGACTCGCAGTACCGGTTCGTCTCCGACCTGCTGGCCGCCGAGTACGAGCTCGTCCGGGGCGTCGCGACCGCCGTCTCCCCGCTCGTGGGCGTCACGCCCGCCCCCCGCAAGGCCGCCAAGGCCGCGAAGGGCTCCAAGGCCGCCTGACGCGGCCGGTCGCGCCGGGCCCGGGTCCCGTCAGCGCTTGCGCTTCGCGTCCTCGACGTAGCTGCGGTAGACGGCCAGGAGGGCGGCGCGCTGCTCGTCGGTGAGGTGGGGGTCGGCGGCGATGGCCTCCTCCACCGAGGGGACGTCCTCCTTCGGCGGTGGGTCGACCAGCCCCGCCTGCGCCATGAGCGCGTCGACGGACATGTTCAGGGCGTGGGCGATGGCCCGCAGCACCCGCACCGACGGCTCGTGCAGGCCCCGCTCGATCTGGGACAGGTAGGGGTTCGACACGTTGGTCCGGGCCGCGAGCTCGCGCAGCGACATCTCGGCCGCCGTGCGCCGCTCGCGGATCACCCGGCCCAGGCGCTGCAGGTGCGCCCGGCCGACGTCGCGAGCGCTCGGGCCCGCCTCCCCCATCAGCCGGGGGACGGCGCGGCCCGGTCCTCGGCGCCGTCGGGCTCGGTCGCGGGTTCGCGGGTGTCGGGCGCGGCGGCCTCGGACGCCAGGTGGGCGGGGGAGTCGGGGCCCGGCGACGGCGTCCGGAAGATGTCCGGCTCGATGTAGATCATGCGGGCCGCCGGCACGGCGCGCCGCACGCCGTCCTCGACCCGGTTCACCGCCTCGGCCGCCTCGGCGACGGTCAGGTCGGGCACGAGCTCGACCTTGGCGCCCACCAGCAGCTCGTCGGGGCCGATGTGCTGGGTCCGCATGTGGATGATGCGGCGCACGCTGGGCTCGACCTCGATGGCGGCGACGATCCTCTCCTGGTCGGCCGGCGAGGCCGACTCGCCGATCAGCAGGCCCTTCATCTCGACGCCCAGGACGAGGGCGACGGCGACGAGCAGCACGCCGATGACGAGCGTGCCGATCGCGTCCCAGACGGGGTCGCCGGTGGCCGACGAGACCACCACCGCGGCGAGGGCCAGGGCGAGGCCGATCCCGGCCGCCAGGTCCTCGAGCAGGACGACCGGCAGCTCGGCGCTCTTGGAGTGGCGGATGAAGGCCCACCAGCTCGACTGCTTGTCGCGCACCTCGTCGGCCTCCCTGACCGCCGTGCGCAGCGAGAGGCCCTCGAGCACGAGACCGACCACGAGGATGGCGATGGCGACGCCGGTCGAGGAGAGCTCGTGGGGGTGCCGGAGCTTCTCGATGCCCTCGTAGACGGCGAACATGCCGCCGACGCTGAAGAGGATGATCGCCACGACGAAGGCCCAGAAGTACCGCTCGCGCCCGAAGCCGAAGGGGTGCTCGGGCGTGGGCGCCCGGCGGGCGCGGCGGCCGCCGAGGAGCAGCAGCGCCTGGTTGCCCGAGTCGGCGACCGAGTGGACGCTCTCCGCCAGCATCGACCCCGACCGCGTGACGAGGAAGCCGACGAACTTGGCGACGGCGATGCCCAGGTTGGCGAGCAGGGCGGCGACGACCGCCCTGGTCCCGTGTCCAGCTCCGGCCATGGTGGTCACGCTACTGCTCGCCGGGGGTGGCGGTGAGGCCGCGCGCCGGCGGTCGCCGGCCCCGATCCGGCGTCCCCGAGCCCCGCATCGCCACCTGGGGACGACGGAAGCGGGCCGCGCCGAGCACGTCGCCGTGCGATCGCAACCCGCGTCCCGGCCGCCACACCTTGTGGGTGTCCTGTGACCACCCTGTGTGAAACTGTGGTCAACCTGGGGATGACCGGGGAAAGTCTGGGGATTGCCCTGGGGATTGCGAGATAGCCCTTGACCTGCGGTTTCGCGCTCCGCATCATCGACTCGACCACCACGGCAAGGCTGCCGAAGACACGAACGACAAGGGTCCCGTCCCGCACACAGGACCAAGGGGGCGCAAGTCCGGGGGAGAGGCAGACAGCTCGGCGGAGCAGTCGAGGCGGTGACGACACCACCGCCGCCGACGCTCCGGATCACCGCGAGGCTCGGGAGCTTCGGGTGATCGGCACTGTCGTCGGGGGCGCCACCGGCGACGTGCCCAGAGCGTCAGCCACACTGGGAGGCCCCGAGCGACGGAGCGGCATCGACCGGTCCAACGCTCGGGGCCTTTCGCTCTCCCCGTGCTCCGTGTCCGGGTGGGCGGCAGGAGAGCTACCCGACCCCGCCGGGGGCCGGCACCGCCGGGCGGCCGGCGGCGGCCAGCGCCACGGCCGCACCGGCCGTGACCCACACGGCCGCCCGCGCCCCGTCCAGCCCGTCAGCGCCGGGCGTGGGCGTCGAGGAGGTGGGCGACCGCGGTGGTGACCCGGCGGGCGGTCGGCAGGTGCAGGAACTCGTTGGGCCCGTGGGCGTTCGAGTTGGGCCCCAGCACGCCGGTGATGACGAACTGGGCCTCGGGGAACCGCTTGCCGAGCATGCCCATGAACGGGATCGTGCCGCCCTCGCCCAGGGCCCGGGGCGGCTGGCCGAAGGCGGCCGTCGACGCCGCCTCGATCGCCTCGGCGAGCCAGGGCTCCTCGGGCGGGGCGTGCCAGCCGGGCTCGGCGGCGCCCCGTCGGACGGTCACGTTGGCACCGTAGGGCGGGTCGTCGGTCAGCCGCTGCTCCAGCGCCTCGGCGGCGGCGACCGGGTCGGCCGTCGGCGGCACCCGCACCGAGAGCTTCACGGCCGTGCGGGGGCGCAGGACGTTGCCGGCCTCCGACGGCGGCGGCGCGCCCTCGATGCCCACGACCTCGAGGGCCGGCAGCCAGGTCCGGGCGATGAGCTGCTGCTCGGTCGTCGGGCGCTCGGGCTGCGTGCCCCCGGCGAACGGGAAGGTGGTGTGGAAATCGCCCAGCTCGGGGGCGGTGGCCGCGATCTGGCGCAGCCGGTGGTCGGGGATGTCGACGTGCAGGGCCCGGACGAGCAGCTCGCCGGTGCGCTCGTCCTCGATGCGGCTGAGCAGCGACCGCAGGATGCGGAAGCTCGACGGCACGATGCCGCCGGCCGAGCCCGAGTGCACGCCCTCGGTCAGGACCTCGACGTCGACGGTGAGCTCGACGAGGCCCCGCAGCGAGGTGGTGATCCACAGGTGGTCCCAGTCGCCGCACCACGAGTCGAGGGCGATGACGAGCGACGGCTCGCCGAGCCGGTCGCCGAGGGCCTCGAGGTGGGCGGGGAGGTCGGGGCTGCCCGACTCCTCGCTGGCCTCGATCAGCACGACGCAGCGGGCGTGGGCCCCGCCACCGGCCCGGACGGCCTCGAGGGCGGTGATGGCGGCGAAGGTCGAGTAGCCGTCGTCGGCGCCGCCCCGCCCGTAGAGGCGGTCGCCCTCGATGACCGGCTCCCAGGGGCCGAGGCCCTCCCGCCAGCCGGTGAACGGCGGCTGCTTGTCGAGGTGGCCGTAGAGCAGGACGGTGTCGTCGGCGGGGCCGCCCCCGGCCGGCGGGACGTCGACCAGCAGGAGCGGCGTGCGGCCCTCGAGCTCGAGCACCTCGACGGTGGCGCCCTCCAGGCCGTCGTCCGCCCGCTGCTGGCACCAGTCGCGCAGCAGCTCGGTGGCACGGGCCATGTGCCCCGCCTCGGCCCACCCGGCGTCGTAGGCGACCGACACGTTGGGGATGCGGATGTAGTCGCGCAGCACCGGGACGATGTCCTCGTCCCAGGTGCTGTCGACGTGTGCGGCGGCGTCATCGGCGGCAAGGGTCACGCCCTGATTGAACCACCTGCGCTCCCACGCTTCGGCCACCGCCCGCCCGGCCGGGGATCGGGCGGGCCCACCGACGATCACGTGCTCGCGCTGACGGCGCCGACGAGGACGATGAAGAAGATCAGCGCGGAGACGACGAGCAGCCCGGTGGCGACCATCCCGCAGATCCGCCCGGTCACAACCGAGGAGCGGTTGGTGTAGGCATAGGGGGCCCGGTCGATCTCGGCGAGGACGGTGTTGCCCTTCGCCCAGGCGAACGGGCCGAGGAGCCCGCAGACGGCCAGGCTGAGGATGCCGAGGACGAGGACCGTCGTGCCGTCAGGGTGCTCGCGCGCGTATCCGTAGGGCCCGTAGGGCCCGTGGGGCCCGTAGGGAGGCGGTGGAGGCGGGCGCACCGGCATGGCCGCATCGTAGGAGTGCGCCCGCGCCGGCCGGGGTCAGGAGAAGGTGACCGTGAGGATGATCCCCAGGATCCAGAGGATCGTCCCCACGATCCCGAGGACCATGCCGGCCTGCACCGTGCCGCGGTTGCTGTAGGCCGACGGGTTGCGGTCGATCTCGCGCAACGCGTTGCTCCCCATGACCCAGGCGACGGGGGCGAGGATGCCGCAGGCGATCAGGCCGATGATGCCCAGGGCGAGGACGGCCGTGCCCTGCGGGTGGGGCTGCGGGACGCCGTCGTGCCCCGGCGGTGGAGGTGCGTAGGACATGGCACGCACGGTAGGGGCGCACTCTCGCCGGGTGAAGCCACCCTGTGCTGCGCGGTCGCGCCCCGCGGTCCGGGTGAGGCGCGTGGTCAGCGGTCGTCGCGGGTGGCGGCACCGGTCGCGGCCCCGGCTACCGTCGAAGGGCACGCCCTCGTAGCTCAGGTGGACAGAGCGACCGCCTCCTAAGCGGTAGGCCGCAGGTTCGAATCCTGCCGGGGGCACGGAGTGAGGTGTCGGGCTGGACGGCCGGTCGTCGTCTTCGCCTCGACGACCGACGTGACCGGATCCCCGCCGTGCAGACGGTCAAGTGGGCGGAAGCTGACCGGCCTTGACGGCAAGTGCTCGGGCCTTGGCGAGCCGCCCGATGAAGCGATCGCTTCCCGCTCCGGGTGGGCAGGCCGCCATCCACCGTTCGAGGACCGCCACCTCTCCCGCGTAGTCCTTCTTCCGGCGCAGGATGATCGCGGCTCTTTCTGTGTACGCGGGAGGCGGTACCTCCCCAAGTATCTGGCTGGCTCGCTCGGTGGCGTCGATGATCTCGAGCAGCAGCTCGAGCGCTTCGTCGTCCCGCTTCTCGGCCCGAAGCTTGTCGAGTGTGGGCACCCACTCGGTGTAGAAGCGGCCGCGGACGTAGCCAGCCTGCTCGGCTTCCTTCCGGCGCGTACGTTCGCGGTGCGCTCGGTAGCCAGGCTCCTGGCGAAGCACGACCCAAGGATCGGGCCACACCGTGTTCTCGCCGTCGAGCGCTTTGAGGCAGTCGCCTGGCGACGCAAGGCTGAGCGTTACTCCGTAATGCCCGACGTCGCCGAGGCGTCGTGCCCACCCACCGAGGATCAGGGCTGCGCAGGCACCGATCTCGCCGTTAGCGGCGAGGCGACGTACGACCGGCTTGTACCGCAGAGCGTCCTCTCGTGAGAGGTGGCCGACCTGGCGCCCGTCGATCCAGACGCCCACGGCGTTGCGGTCGTAGGGGTTCCTTGGCTCGGGAACCAGCGTGGCGGTGCACTCGCGCGCATGCCCGTCCTCAGTGCGCCCTCCGCACACCTGGTCGAGCGATTCCTGGTAGTAGGCCTCGCCAACGACTTTCACGATCCGGCCACCCGGGAGCGTACGCACCTTTGCGGTTGAGGGCGTCACGGCTCGCTGCTCGGTGAGCCGAGTGCGCCACCTGTCGAGGAGCCCCATGCTCCGTCCCCCTGTCTGTGTGTTGCCGACATCTCTGCGCGCGGTCCCGTGCGGTTTCTCGAGAGGCCGCTCAGCTGAGACCTCGGAACCGCTGGGGTTCCGTCTGCGCCTCAGGGACCGGGCGAGACCCAGCCAGCGAGCTACTCCGACTCAACTTGGCTCCGCCGCGTCGGAATCGCTCCCGGTTGTCCGCCCGCCTGGTTCCCAGAGCACTGATCGTAGCGTGACCCTTTGGTCGGGCGACGGCATGGCGGTCGGGTACGGCTGGCTCCCGCCGCAGACCGGCCGCTGCCCCTTGAACACGGTGGCTCACCGTGCCAACCTAGAACCGCGTTCTAATTTTCCTCGGGAGGGGGCGCGGTGAGCGACCACGACGACCGCCGGTACACCGTCATCTCGGCCGACACCCACGCGGGCGGCAGCCACGCGATGTACCGCGAGTACCTCGAGTCGAAGTACCACGAGGAGTTCGACGCGTGGCGGGCCCAGTACAAGAACCCGTTCGCCGACCTCGGCGACGAGCGCCGGTACCGCAACTGGGACGACGAGATGCGCAACTCCCAGCAGGACGCGGACGGCGTCGTGGGCGAGGTCATCTACCCGAACACGGTCCCGCCGTTCTTCCCCAGCTTCGTCCTGTTCGCCAAGCCGCCGACGCCGGAGGAGTACGAGCTGCGGCTGGCCGGCATCCGCGCCCACAACCGGTGGCTGGCCGACTTCTGCAGCCGCTACCCCGAGCGCCGGGCCGGCATCGGGCAGATCTTCCTCAACGACGTCGACGACGCCATCGAGGACGTGCGCTGGATCAAGGAGCACGGCCTGCGGGGCGGCATCCTCCTGCCGACGATCCCGCCCGACGTCGACTGGGTGAAGCCGCTCAACCACCCCGACTACGACCGGCTCTGGGCGGTGTGCCAGGACCTGGAGGTGCCGATCAACTGCCACGGCGGCACCGGCTCGCCGTCCTACGCCCGGGTGCCGTCCAGCGCGCTGATCATGCTGGCCGAGATCCCCATGTACTCGCGCCGGCCGCTGCTGTTCCTCATGCTCTCGGGGGTGTTCGAGCGGTTCCCCCGCCTGCGGTTCGTGATGACCGAGCAGGGCTGCAGCTGGCTCCCGGGGATGCTGCAGCAGCTCGACATGATCCTGGAGAACGTCCGGGAGAACCAGGCCGTCGGCGAGCTGCGCTTCAAGCCGGAGCACATCCTCCCGAAGTCGGCCACCGAGTACGTCGAGCAGAACGTCTGGTTCGGCATCAGCTTCCCCCAGCGGGCCGACGTCGAGGTGGCCCGCAGCGGGATCGTCAGCCTCGACAAGTTCATGTGGGGCAGCGACTACCCCCATGACGAGGGCACCTACCCCTACACGAGGGAGGCGCTCCGGCAGGTGTTCTCCGACTGGCCCGAGGAGGACCTGCGCAAGATCCTGGGCGAGAACGCCGCCGAGCTCTACGACTTCGACCTCGACGCCCTCGCGCCCCTGGCCGCGCAGCTCGGCCCCCGGGTCTCCGAGGTGGCCACGCCGCTCACCGAGCTGCCGCCCGAGCCCAACGAGGCGCTGCTGCGCAACGCGACGCCGAGCGCGGCCTGACCGCCAGCACCGTCCCGTGGCGGCCGTGCCCGCGCCGGCGCGGGCCGGCCGCCCGGACGGGCGGTCTCAGCCGGGGTGCGTCTCGCCGCCGACCGGGGCGAGCACCTGGCCGGTGAAGTAGCCCGACAGCCGCTCGGACGCCAGGAACACGAAGGACGGCGCGATCTCGTCGGGCTGGGCGACCCGGTCCATCGGCGCCTGGCTGCCGAAGGACTCGGTCTTCTCCGGCGGCATCGTCGCCGGGATGAGCGGGGTCCAGACGGGGCCGGGCGCCACGCAGTTGACCCGGATGCGCCGGTCGAGCAGGGCCTGCGCCATCGACTTGGTGAAGATGTGCACCGCCCCCTTGGTCGTGGCGTAGGCGAGCAGCGACCGGTTCCCCCGCAGCCCGTTGACCGAGCCGGTGTTGATGATCGCCGAGCCGTCGGGCATGTGCTCCAGCGCCGCCCGCGTGCACCAGAAGTAGCTGTGGACGTTGGTGCGGAAGGTGGCCTCCCACTCCTCGGTCGACACCTCCGCCAGGGAGTCCACGGGGCGCTGCCGGGCGATGTTGTTCACCAGCAGGTCGATGCCGCCCAGCTGCTCGACGGTCGTGGCGACGGCGTGGCGGCACGCCGCCTCCTCGGACAGGTCGCCGGGGACGGCGACGGCGCGCCGCCCCGCGTCCTCGACGAGCGCGACCGTGTGCTCCGCGTCCTCGTGCTCGGACAGGTAGGCGATGGCGACGTCGGCGCCCTCCTTGGCGAACGCCACCGCCACGGCCCGGCCGATGCCGGAGTCGCCGCCGGTGACCAGCGCCTTGCGGCCCGTGAGCAGTCCCCGGCCCTCGTAGTCGGCCATCTCGTCCTTCGGGCGGGGCGTCATCTCGGCCGTCGTGCCGGGGGGCTCCTGGGACTGGGGCGGCCGCTGCTGCTCGCTCATCGTCGTCTCCTCGCGCCGGCGGCGAGGGGCCGGTCGGCGCCGCCGAGGGCTACCCGCCCCGGGTGCCACCGAACCGGCGGCGATCGCCCCGTCCCTCGGTAGCGTGCAGCTTCGTGCTGCCGTTGCGGGACGAGAACCCGGCACGGTCGGTGCCGGTCGTCACGTGGGTGATCATCGCCGCCTGCGTCGCGGTGTTCCTGTTCTGGCAACCGACGCCGTGGTCGAGTACGCCCGAGGACGTCGACTTCACGCTGCGGTGGGCGGCCATCCCCTGCGAGCTGACGACCGGCGAGCCCCTGACCGTCGACGAGGTCGTGGCCACGTTCCGCTTCGGCGACGACAGCGCCTGTGGCTTCGGTTCGCCCGCGTCGCCGCCGTTCGAGCCCGACAAGGACGTCTGGCTGGCCGCGCTGGTGTCGATGTTCCTGCACGGCAGCATCGCCCACCTGGCCGGCAACATGCTGTTCCTCTGGGTTTTCGGCAACAACGTCGAGGACCGGCTGGGCAAGGTCGGATTCGTCCTCTTCTACCTGGTGGGCGGCATCGCCGCGACCGTCGCCCACGTGGCGCTCGACCCGAGCTCGACCGTGCCCGTGGTCGGGGCCTCCGGCGCCATCGCCGCGGTCATGGGCGCCTACATGGTCTGGTACCCGAACGCGCCCATCCGGACCCTCGTCCTCTTCATCACCTTCATCACGGTCGTCGACGTGCGGGCCAAGTGGCTGCTCGGCCTGTGGTTCGTCTTCCAGTTCTTCACCGACCCCAACGAGGGGGTCGCCTGGATGGCGCACGTCGGCGGGTTCGTCTTCGGCGTCGCCGTGGCCTGGCTGCTGCGCAACGTGCGGCGCCCGCCCGAGCCGCTGGGCCGGCCGACCTACGGGACCGGGTGGTACGGGCCGCCGCCCCCGCCGCCGCCACCGCCGCCGGGGTGGCCCGGCCGCTGGTGACGACCTGGCGGGCCGGCGACCCGCCCGGCCCCTGCGGCGCGGTCAGTCGCCGGCCGCTCGGGGGCCGTGCTCGCCGCTCAGGTAGGCCGCGAGCTCCTCGAGGGTGACGAGGCCGTCGCCGTCGGCGTCCATCATCGAGATCGCCGTGGCGGCGCTCTCGTCGGTGTAGGTGACGCCGAGCGTCGCCATGATCTCCTTGAACTCGGCCGCCGAGACGCGCCCGTCGCCGTCCTTGTCGAGCATGGCGAAGGTCGTCTCGAACCGTCGGGTGTCCACCATGTCGTGGGCCTCCACTGGTTCGGGAGCCCCGCAGCGTAGCGGGCGGCGACCGGGGACCGGCAGCCGCCTTCGGTGACCAAGGTCCTGCGGGGAGTGGCAGATCGGACGTGGTCGAGGCCCCGGCCGAGGGCGTCCCATGGGGGTGAGAGGAGGGGCCATGCACCGCAGGACCACCCGGAGCGGCGTGCGCCACGGCTACCCGCGGCCGGCGCTCGTCGTGGCCGCCGGGTTCGCGCTCGCCGCCGTCGCCTGGGTGACCGTGGGCGTCCCGACCGTCGTGAAGTACCCGACGGACCTCGTGGCGACGCCGAGCTACGAGGGCACCTTCACGCTCCTCGTCGACCCGGTGTCCGCGGCGCCGCTCGACGAGCCGCTCGAGCTCCCGCTGACCGTCGACCGCCGGATCGAGGCGATCCCGGCGGAGAGCGGCGCCACGCGCGTCGTCGTGCGGGAGACGATCGAGCAGCGCGCCGGCGACCTGATCGACACCACCCAGACCAACCAGTACGTGATGGACCGGTCGACGCTCGAGAACGTCGCCGACGACCGCGCCTACGCCTTCGAGCCGGGCAACGTCGTCGACCGGTCGGGCGCGTACCGCGTCAACCTGCCGTTCGGCACCGGGCCCGACGACACCTACCCCATCTACCAGAACGAGATCGACGACACCTACGAGATGGTGCCGGTGGCCGGCGACCCCGCGGACGAGGTCGCGGGCCTGGCGGTCCACTGGTTCACCGCGTCGGTCACCGAGGCGCCGGTGACCGACGCCTACCTGGACGAGCTGGGGAAGGCCGCGGCGCTGCCCCGGTCGCTGACGGTCGACCAGCTCGCGCCGCACCTGGCGGCGGCCGGCGACGTCGACCTCGGCGCCGTCCTCGCCGGCCTGGCGCCGGCGCTCGACCCCGGTGACGCGGCGGCGCTCGCCGCGCTCCGCGCCGAGCCGGTCGGCCTCGAGTACGTCCTCTCGTTCACCGGGCGGGCGGCCATCGAGCCGGTCACCGGCGCCCAGGTGCGGGTCGACGTCGACGAGGAGCTCGGGGTCCGCCCCGACCCCGGCCCCCTGTCCGCCCTCCGGGACCTGCTGCGGCGCCACCGCGAGGTCCCGGGGGCGGTCGAGGCGGCGGACGCGCTCGACGCGCTGGCCACCGGCCCGGCGATCCCCGTCTACGCCGTCGACTACGCCCAGACGCCGGCCACGGTGGCCGAGGTGGCCGACACGGTCGCCGGCCTGCGGGCCCAGGTGCGCCTGGCCACGGTGTGGCTGCCGCTCGGCCTCGGCGCCGCGGCGCTCGGCGCGCTCCTGGTGGGTGCCGCCGTGGACCTGCGCCGCCGCCACCGCCGCACCCCGCCGGCGAAGCGCCCGCCGCCCGCGACGCGGCCGGCGCCGGTGCCCGAGCCGCCGGCACGGGAGCCGGTCGGGGCGGGGCGGCGGCCCGCCTGACCGGCCGGGGGACGGCCGGGCACTAGGGTGCGGTCCCCCTGACGAGACGGAGACGCCATGGATCTGATCGAGCACGAGACCGAGAGCGTCCTGAGCCGGGAGGAGGCCGCCGAGCGCCTGCGGGCCCTGGCCGACCAGCTCGCCCGGCACAACAAGCTGACCTTCGAGCGCGACGGGCGGCGGTACACGGTCGACGTGCCCGACCGGGTGCGCCTCACGCTCGAGGTCGAGGTCGGCGCGGCGAACGAGATCGAGGTCGAGATCGGCTGGCCGGTCGGCGAAGCCGAGGGCGGGTCGTAGCCGCGCCACCCACCGAGGCTCCGGCCCCGTCGGGTCGGGGCGGCGGCGGGTCAGCCGGTCGGCGCGCCCGGTGCGGCGCGGGGCACGACCAGAACGGGCGCCGGGCTGTGCCGCACGATCTGGGCCGCCACGCTGCCGAGCGCGGCCCGGGCCAGCCCGCTCCGCGAGCGGGTCGAGACGACGAGGAGCGTGGCCGGCTGCTGGCGCAGGTGGTGGTAGAGCCCGCTCCACACGCTGATGGGGTCCTCGACGACACGGGTCGCCACCTCGCCCTCGACGCCGGCGGCGGCCACGACCTCGTCGAGGAAGAGCTGGGGGTCGCCGTCGGGCCCGAAGGCCCGCCGCGCCGGGCCGCCCGTGACCGGGGCGGGCACGTTCTCGGCCACGGTGACGACGACGGCGGGCTCGCCGAGGCGGTGGGCCCACTCGAGCGTCACCGGCACGACCGCGCCCGACGTGTCCGACGGGTCGACGCAGCCCAGCACCCCCCGGCCGCCGCCCACCGGGCGCACGTAGGGGCAGGTGACGATCAGCGGCGCCCGGCTCCGGGTGATGACGCCGTGGGCCACCGACCCCACCAGCGCGGCCGACCGGGACCGGCCGTGGGTCGCCATGCACGCCACCCGGTCGCCCGTGCGGAGCGCTTCGTCGATGGCCGCCGCCGGGTCGCCGGCCACGACGACCTCGCGGGTGACCTCGACGCCGGGCGCCGTGAGGTCGGCCAGCGCGCGCTCGCGCGGCTCACGGGCCTCGTCCCGGTCGACCACGCTCAGGAGGTCGACCCGGGCGCCGAACCGCCGGGCCAGGTCGGCGGCCACGGGGACGGCGGCCGCCGAGAAGTCCGAACCGTCGACGGGCACCAGCAGCGCCCGCACCTCAGCGCTCGACATGCGCCGGGCGTACCCCGGCGGCGGCGCGGCCATGCCCGGGGGCGCCGACTAGAAAGCGACCATGCGCGACGAACCGGTCCTGCTGCTGCACGGCTTCGCCACCTCGGCGGCCCGGACGTGGGGGGACAACGGCTGGATCGACCTGCTGCGGGACGCCGGGCGCGAGGTCATCGCCCCCGACCTGCTCGGCCACGGCGAGGCCGCCAAGCCCCACGACCCCGCGGCCTACGACGGGCTCGAGGCCGAGGTCGCCGCCCTGCTGCCCGACCGGCCGGTCGACGCCGTCGGGTTCTCGATGGGCGCCCGGGTGATCCTCACGCTGGCCGCCGAGGATCCCGGCCGCTTCGCCCGGATCGTCGTCGCCGGGGTCGGTGCCAACCTCTTCCGCGAGGAGGACGCCTCGGAGCTGATCGCCGCCGCGGTCGAGGGCCGCAGCACGTCCGAGTCGCCGGTCGTCCAGTACTTCGCCGGCCTGGCCGCCCAGCCCGGGGTCGACCGGGCGGCGCTCGCGGCCTTCATCCGCAGCCGGCGCCCCCGCCTCGACGCCGGCGTGCTGGCCAAGGTGACCTGCCCGGTCCTCGTCGTGCTCGGCGACCGGGACTTCGCGGGGCCGGCCGACCCGCTGGTCGACGCGCTCCCGAACGCCACGTTCCAGCCGCTCCGGGGCGTCGACCACTTCGCCACCCCGAAGGACTTCGGCTTCATCGACGCCGCGCTGGCCTTCCTCGACGCCCAGCCCTGACACCGGCGGCCCGCGCCGGCGGTCCGGCGCCGGCGTCAGCGGTCCGGCTCGTCGGGGCCCGCGTCGGGCTCGCCGCCCTCGCCGACGGTGCCGAAGTCGCTCGGGTCGATGGACTCGAGGAACGACCGGAAGCGCTCGAGCTCCTCGGGGTCGACCTCGCCGGCGGAGAGCTCGACGTCGTCGTCCTCGTCCTCCACGAGCAGCACGGCGCCCGCCTCGTCGAGCACCTCCTCGCTGGCGAAGAGGGGGGCGTCGACCCGCAGCGCCAGCGCGATGGCGTCGGAGGGCCGGCTGTCGATCAGCGCCCCGCCGCTCGGCCCCCGCACGACGAGCTCGGCGAGGAACGTGCCGTCGCGGATGGCGGTCACCTCGACCCGTTCGACCGTGACGTCCAGCGTGTCGATGATGGCGGCGAGCAGGTCGTGGGTGAGCGGGCGGGGCGGCTCCTCGCCGCTGAGCGCCATGGCGATGGCCAGCGCCTCCCGCCCGCCGATGGAGATCGGCAGCACGCGGTGGGGCTCGTCGACCTCCCGCAGCAGGACGATGGGCTCGCCGCTGCCGACCTCGACGTTCAGGCCCAGCACATCGACCGGCTTCACCCGGTCACCCTACAGAGCGGCGGCGCCGTGGCGTCGCTCCTGGTCGCAGTGTTTAGCCCTCGGCGGAACGGGTAGGCCCGGGAACCAGTCATCCCCTTCCAGCCGAGGAACAGCCATGCTCCAGCTCTCCGAGACCGCCACCGCCGCGATCGCCAACCTGGTCCACCACCCCGACCGGCCCGAGGTCTCGGGCCTGCGCATCGCTGCCGACGAGAGCGGCAGCGGCCAGCTCACCGTGACACCCGCGCTCATGCCGGAGGAAGGCGACCAGGTGGTCGAGAACGGGGGTGCCCGGGTGTACCTGGAGCCGGTCGCCGCGGCCGCGCTCGACGACAAGATCCTCGAGGCGGCGGTCGACGCCGACGGCCGCATCGAGTTCATGGTCGCCGACCAGTAGGCGAACCCCGCCGGGCGGCCACGCTCCGGCGTGGCCCCGGTTGACGACGGCCGGCGCGCGGGGGACGCTGCGCGGATGGCCGGGTTCCAGGGAGCCATCTTCGACGTCGACGGCGTGCTCGTGGACTCGCCCCACGAGGCGGCGTGGCGCGAGTCGTTGCGCGAGCTCATGGAGGGCGAGTGGTCGGACGTCCGGGGGCGCACGACCTGGACCCCCGACGCCTTCACGTCGCACGTCTACCAGACCGAGGTCTCCGGCAAGCCCCGGCTGGCCGGGGCCCGGGCCGCGCTCGAGCACTTCCACGTGCCCGACGTCGACGCCCGGGTCGAGGCCTACGCCGAGCGCAAGCAGGCGATGGTCGTGCGCCTCATCGAGGCCGGCCGGTTCACCGCCTACGACGACGCCCTGCGGCTGGTCATCGACGTGAAGGAGTCCGGCCTGCTGCTGGCGGCCGCCTCGTCGTCGAAGAACGCCCACCTGCTCCTGCGCCGGATCCGGCTCGACCGCTTCGCGGCCGAGCACGGCATCGACGCGCCGAGCGTCACCCCCGGCGCGACGCTGCTCGACGTCTTCGACGTCGACGTCTCCGGGCGCGACTTCCCCCACGGCAAGCCCCACCCCGACATGTTCCTGGCCGCCGCGGCCGAGCTCGGCGTCGAGCCGGCGGCCGCGCTGGTCGTCGAGGACGCCCCCGCGGGCGTGCAGGCGGCCAAGGCCGGTGGCATGGCGGCGATCGGCATCGCCCGGGCCGACGACGCCGACCTGCTGGCCAGGGCCGGCGCCGACGTCGTCGTCACCAGCCTCGACCAGGTCGACCGGGCCGCGCTCCGGTCGGGCCGGCTGGCGCGGACGGCGCCGGCGGAGGGCGGCCGGTGATCGGCCCGTCCGCCGGCTGACCGCCGGCGGACGACGGCCGGCCCGGGGCGCGGGCGGGCGGTCAGTCGGCGATCGACGTCTCGTCGGTCGGGGACGGCGATCTCGGCGGCACCGGGTTGGAGGACCAGAGCATGGTCTCGACGAGCTGCCGGCTCCTCCAGCCCTCCGGCGTGCGCACGACCTCGTGCTCGTAGGTGCCGCCGCAGTGGCTGACGCCGGGCATGCCCGGCAGCTGCAGCGGGTTGTGGAACAGCGCCCGCACCGTCGCCCGGTCGCCGTCGAGGTCGATCTCGACGTTGGTGATGAGGTGCTGGGTCATCGGCACCGGTTCGAGCACCCGCGCCAGCCAGGGCACGACCTCGTCCCGGGGCCCCGCCGGGCAGCCGGAGCTCGTGTAGTCGAGGTGGGCGTCGGGCGTGAACACCGAGGCCAGCAGGTCCCAGTCCTTGGTGTCGAGCGCCCGTGCGTAGCGGTGGAGCAGGTCGGTGATCTCCAGCCTGTCCTGCAGCTCCTGCGGGTCCATCGCGGTCCTCCCCCCTCGGCGGCCGGACCATCGTCGCACGCCGCCGCGCCGGGACCCGGTGGGACCTTCGTCCCCACCACGGTCCCCCTCCCCAGGGGACCTACGGCCCTACTGACCGTCGCGGGCCCCTCCGTACCGTGAGCTCAGCGATCGGGTCGCCGAATCGCCAGATGCGAGCCAGAGAGGTGCGACGATGAGCATCGCGACCGAACCCCGGGCCGAGAAGAACGGTCGGCCCCCTGTCCAGATGCCGGACATCGAGGTGATCCGGCTCCCCCGGCGGACGATCGACAAGCTGCTGACCAGCTTCGGCGTCGTCGCCATGGTGGTCTTCGCCGTGGCCGGCGGCCTGCTCACCTGGGGCGCCGACTTCGCCAACGACTACGTCCACGACGAGCTGTCGACGCAGCGGATCTTCTTCCCCGACGAGGAGAGCCTCCGCGAGGAGGGCCGCGACGACCTGGTCAAGTACGCGGGCGAGCAGGTCGACACCGGCGAGGAGGCCGAGGCCTACGCCAGCTACATCAACGGCCACCTGGAGGAGATCGCCGACGGCAAGCGGTACGCCGAGATCGACGACCGGGGCGCCCAGGCCGCCGTCGAGGAGGCCATCGAGGCGGGTGCCCCCGCCGACGAGGTCGCCGAGCTGCAGGCACGGGCCGACGAGCTGAAGCGCCAGCGGGACACCCTGTTCCGGGGCGAGACGCTGCGGGGCCTGCTGCTGTCGAGCTTCGCCTGGTCGACGGTCGGCCGGATCGCCGGGATCGCCGCCTGGGTCGCCTTCGCCGGCGCCGCCATCATGGCCGTCCTGGTCGTGCTGGGCGTCATCCACATGAAGCGCACGAAGCACGCCTGACCAGCCCACCGGTCACGGGTCTCCGACCTCCACGGGAAACCTCCACGGGAAAATCGATCGCCGGGCCCTCCGGGGCCCGGCGATCATCGCGTCTCGCCATCGATGAGTTCCCGCAGGGTTGCCGGTCTGAGCCGCCGACGGACCGCCCCCACCCGATCGAATGGAGGCCCCCCGTGTTCGCTCGACTCGGCACCTGGTGCCATGACCGCCGCAGGCTCGTGCTCGGCCTGTGGGTGGCGCTCTTCCTGATCGGCGGCGCCGCGCAGGGCGCGGGCAACGCCTACCGCGACGAGTTCAACATGCCCGACGTCGAGTCCCGGACGGGCTTCGACGTCCTGGACGAGCACTTCGACGGAGCCGGCGCCGGCATCACCGGCACGATCGTCTTCTCGGCCGAGCAGGGGGTCGACGACCCCGAGGTCCGGGAGGCGATGCAGCAGCTGTTCGACGAGGCGGCCGAGCTGCCCGACGTCCAGCGGGTCGTCAGCCCCTACAGCCCCGAGGGCGAGCGGCAGATCTCCTCCCAGGGCGAGTTCGCCGGGCGGATCGCCTACGCCGAGGTCGAGATGCCCGAGGACGTCGAGTGGGTCCGGGCCGGCGAGATCCGCGACGCCATCCTCGAGGCGGCGCCCGACGTCGAGGGCGTGCGCATCGAGATGGGCGGCGCCATCTTCGCCGACTTCGAGGAGCCCTCGTCCGAGATCCTCGGTGTGGCCTTCGCCATCGTCATCCTCGTGCTGGCCTTCGGGTCGGTGCTGGCCATGGGCCTGCCCATCGGCACGGCGCTGCTGGGCATCGGCATCGGCACGTCGGTGCTGGTCGCCCTCAGCCACGTGCTCACCGTGCCGGAGATGTCGAGCTTCATCGGCATCATGATCGGCCTCGGCGTCGGCATCGACTACGCGCTGCTGATCGTCACCCGCTACCGCGAGCAGCGGCACGCCGGGCACACGGCGCGGGAGGCGACCGCCATCGCGCTCGACACCGCGGGCCGCTCGGTCCTGTTCGCCGGCACCACCGTCGTCATCTCGCTGCTCGGCATGCTGCTGATCGGCGTGACGTTCGTGTCCGGCCTGGCGCTCGGCGCCGCCCTGGTCGTGGCCATCACGGTCGCCGCCTCGCTCACCCTGCTGCCCGCGCTCATCGGGTTCGCGGGCGACAACATCGAGCGCACCCGGTGGCGGGGCCTCGTGGCCGCCGGCTGCGCGGCGATCGGCCTGGCCGGCGTCGGCCTGAAGGTCGGCGTGCTGGCCGCCGCCGGCTTCGTGCTGGCCGCGCTGGTGCTGCTCGCCGGGTCGTTCCTCCGCCCCTTCACGGGCGACGTGCCCCGCCGGCCGCCCAAGCCCCGGCGCGAGACGGCCGCCTACCGGTGGAGCCGGCTCATCCAGCGCCGCCCGTGGGCGTCGGCGCTGGTCGGCACCGCCGCCCTCGTCCTGCTGGCGCTGCCGGTGTTCAGCCTGCGGCTCGGCACCTCGGACGAGTCGAACTACCCGGACGACACCTCGACCAAGCAGGCCTACGACATGCTGGTCGCCGGCTTCGGCGTCGGCTTCAACGGCCCGCTCACGCTGGCGGCCGAGCTGCCGGAGGGCACCGACGTCGACGACCTCGACGCCGTGACGGCCGCGGTCGCCGACGACCCGGGGGTGGCGTTCGCCTCGCCGCCGGTGCTCAACGACGAGGCCGACCCCACGGCGGTGCTGTGGCAGGTCGTCCCCACGACCGGCCCCCAGGACGCGGCCACCACCGAGCTGGTCGAGCGGCTGCGCGACGACGTGCTGCCACCGGTCGAGGGCGACGCCGGCATCGACGTGTCGGTCACCGGCATGGTGGCGGCGAACGTCGACTTCTCCGACTACCTCGAGTCGCGGATGGTCTGGTTCTTCACCGCCGTGCTCGCGCTGTCGTTCGTGCTGCTGATGGTGGTGTTCCGGTCGCTGCTGGTGCCGCTCAAGGCGGTGGTCATGAACCTGCTGTCGATCGGCGCCGCCTACGGCATCGCCGTCGCCCTCTTCCAGTGGGGCTGGCTCAGCGACATCACCAACGTCCAGCCGGCGCCGATCGAGCCCTGGGCGCCGATGATGCTCTTCGCCATCGTGTTCGGCCTGTCGATGGACTACGAGGTGTTCCTGCTGTCCCGGGTCCGCGAGGAGTGGACCCGCACCGGCGACAGCCGCACCTCGGTGGCCGACGGCCTGGCGGCCACGGCCAAGGTCATCACGGCCGCGGCGGCGATCATGGTGTTCGTGTTCGGCAGCTTCATCCTCGAGAACGACCGGGTGATGAAGCTGATGGGCACGGGCCTGGCGGCGGCGATCCTGCTGGACGCCACCATCGTCCGGATGCTGCTCGTGCCCGCCACCATGGAGCTGCTCGGCGACCGCAACTGGTGGCTGCCGCGGTGGCTCGACCGCATCCTCCCCGACCTCGACGTCGAGGGCCAGGCCGAGCCGGTCGTCGACCTCGTCGAGGTCGACGAGGCGGCCGAGCGGGAGGCGGTCGGCGCCAGCGGCGCCTGAGCCCACCTCCGCCGCCCCGGTGCCCGCGGCTGGAACGCCGTGGGCACCGGCGCGCCCGGCCGTCAGCCCAGCAGGGCCTCGATCCGCTCCAGCGGCCGGCCGATCGCCGCCCGGCCGTCGACGACCAGCACCGGCCGCTCCATCACCTCGGGGTGCTCGACCAGGAGGTCGACGACGGCCTGCGCGTCGGTCAGGCCGGCGGGGTCGACGCCGAGCGCCTTGAACTTCGGGTCCTTGGTCCGCACCAGCTCCTGGGGGTCGCCGTCGAGCCCGGCGACGATCGCCTCCAGCTCGGCGCGCGACGGCGGCGTCTTCAGGTACTCGACGACCTCGACCTCGACGCCCCGCTCGCCGAGGAGGTCCTTGGCGGCCCGGGACTTGCTGCAGCGTGGGTTGTGGTACAGCTTCGGCGTGCTCACGGCGCCGATCGTAGGGACGGCCGCCGCGGGCGACACGCCCGCCGCCGGCGCCCCCGCTGCGGGTGGCGTGGCCGCCGGGGCGTGGGCGAGGAGGTCGTCGAGCTCGGCCCGGATGCCTTGCGCCAGCACGTCGACGTCGTCCGCGGTGTCGGCGTCGGCGGTGACGCCGAAGGCCAGCTCGCCGTCGTAGCTGAACACGGCCACCCCGACCCGCAGCGGCGCGGCCAGCGGCACGTAGGGGAGCGCCCGCAGCAGGCGGCGCCCGCACGACCAGAGGGGGAACTGCGGGCCGGGCACGTTGGTCGTCACGGTGTCGAGCTGGCCCATGCGCCGGGCGGCCCGGGTGGCGACCCGCATGCCGAGCGACAGCAGCATGGCGGGGGCGAACACCCCGAGCGAGGTGAGGGCCTCGGCGGCCACCGCCTGCTTCGACCGCTTGAGGTCGGCCAGCTGGGCACCGATGGCGGCCAGCCGCTCGACCGGGTCGTCGGCCCCCACGGGGAGCTCGGCGAACATCGCCGACACCCGGTTCTCCAGGGTGCCGTCGCCGACGGCCGTGCCGCGGTCGTCGCGGGGCCGCACCGACACCGGGACGAGCGACCGCAGCACGCGGCCCTCCACGTCCTCGCCCCGGGACACCAGCAGGTCGCGGAACCCGCGGGTGATCAGCGCCAGCACGACGTCGTTGAGCGTGCCGCCGTGGCGGCGGCGCACGGCCTTGGCGTCCGCCAGCGGCAGGGCCGTCCAGGTGTAGCGGCGGTGGGGGCCGATCGGCCCGTTGAGGCTGGTGGGCGGCGTCGGCCGCACGACGCCCGACAGCGCCACCGACCCCCGCAGGACCTCGCGGGCGGCGTCGACCAGCCGGCCGGGGCGGCGCAGCACCGCGCCGGCCGCCCGGGCCTGCTCGTAGGGGCTGGTCGCCAGGTCGACGGCGGCGTCGCGGGCCAGGCGGACGGGCGAGGGGAGAGGCTCGGGCCGCCAGGGGTCGTCCCCGACCGGGGGCGGCTCGGGGCCGAGGTCGAGGGTCACGGCCAGCAGCTCGGCGCCGGACACGCCGTCGACGAGGCAGTGGTGGACCTTGGCCACGGAGCGCCCACCGGTCCTCGGCCAGGCCCTCGACCACCCACATCTCCCACAGCGGCTTGCTGCGGTCGAGGCGCTGGGACATGACCCGACCGACCAGGCGCTGCAGCTCGGCGTCGCCGCCCGGCCGGGGCAGCGCGGTGTGGCGCACGTGGTGGTCGAGGCGGAAGTGGGGGTCGTCGACCCACACCGGGCGGCCCAGCCCCAGCGGCACGGTGCGGACGCGCTGGCGGTAGCGGGGCACCCGGTGCAGGCGACCGGCGAGGGTGCGGCGGAACTCGTCGATGCCCGGCGGCGGCCCGGCGAAGATCCCGATCGCCCCGATGTGCATGTGGTTCACGTCGTCCTCGACGTGGAGGAACGACGCGTCGAGCGGGCTCAGGCGGTCCATGGGCCCTCCTCGCTGGGGCGGACGCCGGCGCCCATCGAACCACGTCGGGCGCGCGGCCGTCGCCGGGGCGCGGCGTGGGACCGGCCGGGCGGGCCGGTCCCACGCCCTCGTCGTGCTCCTGGTCGGGCTCGCCGGCCCCGCCGTCTCAGACCTTGGCGGCGGCGAAGCCCTGCTCGAGGTCGGCGATGATGTCGTCGATCGACTCGAGGCCGACCGAGAGGCGCACCAGGCCCGGGTCGACGCCCGCGGCGAGCTGCTCCTCCTCGGTGAGCTGGCTGTGGGTGGTCGTGGCCGGGTGGATGGCCAGGCTGCGCACGTCGCCGATGTTGGCCACGTGGCTGTGCAGGGTCAGCGCCTCGACGAAGCGCTGGCCGGCCTCCTTGCCGCCCTCGATGACGAAGGCCGGCACCGAGCCGAAGCCCCGGCCCCGGGCGAGGCGCTCGGCCCGCTCGTGCCAGGGCGAGTCCGGGTGCCCGGCGAACTGGACGCTGCGGACCTGCGGGTGGTCGGCCAGGTACTCGACGACCTTGCGGGCGTTGTCGTTGTGCCGCTCGACCCGCAGGCTCAGGGTCTCGATGCCCTGGAGCAGCAGGAAGGCGTTGAAGGGGCTGATGGCCGGGCCGATGTCGCGCAGCAGCTGGACCCGGGCCTTGATGATGTAGGCGCCGGGCCCGAGCGCCTCCCAGTACTTCAGGCCGTGGTAGCTGGGGTCGGGCTCGGTGAAGCCGGGGTGCTTGCCGCTGGCGCCGAAGTCGAAGCTGCCGCCGTCGACGATGACACCGGCGATCGAGTTGCCGTGGCCCCCGAGGAACTTGGTGGCCGAGTGGACCACGATGTCGGCGCCCCACTCGAGCGGGCGGACGAGCCAGGGGGTCGCCACCGTGTTGTCGACGATGAGCGGCACGCCGTTCTCGTGGGCCACGCCGGCGACGCCCTCGATGTCGAGGAAGTCGTTGCGGGGGTTGCCGATCGTCTCGCCGAAGAAGGCCTTGGTGTTGGGCCGGACCGCCCGGCGCCACTCGTCGAGGTCGTCGGGGTCGGTGACGAAGGTGACCTCGATGCCCATCTTCGGCAGCGTGTGGCGGAACAGGTTGTAGGTGCCGCCGTAGAGCGAGGTCGACGAGACGATGTGGTCGCCGGCCTGGGCCAGGTTGAGGATGGCGAGCGTCTCGGCCGACTGGCCGCTGGCCGTGGCCAGCGCGCCGGGCAGGCCGATGGCCGTGTCGGGCGCGCCCTCCAGCGACGCCACCCGGGCCTCGAGCACGGCCTGGGTGGGGTTCATGATGCGGGTGTAGATGTTGCCGACCTCGGCCAGCCCGAAGAGCTTGGCCGCGTGCTCCGAGTCGCGGAACGTGTAGCTCGTGGTCTGGTAGATCGGCACCGCCCGCGCGTAGGTCTCGCTGTCGGGCACCTGCCCCGCGTGGATCTGCCGGGTCTCGAATCCCCAGGTCTCGGTGGTCATCGTCGGGGAGTCCTCCTGCGAGTCTGAAATCCGACCGAGTAGATCAGGTTTTGCCCGTCGGGGGCAAGCCCCAGGTCAGGGGTGCGACGGGGCCGGCGCCGCGCCCGGGACGTCGAAGGCGACCTGGTCCGCGTAGCACCACCACCAGTCCTCGCCGGGCTCGAACGACCGCACGAGCGGGTGGTCGGGGTGGGCGCGCCAGTGCGCGGTGGCGTGGCGGTTGGGCGAGCTGTCGCAGCAGCCCACGTGACCGCAGGTCTGGCAGACCCGCAGGTGGACCCAGCGGTCGCCGGTGCGCAGGCAGTCCTCGCAGCCGTCGGCCGAGGGCGTCACCTCGCGGGCGGTGTCGAGGTGGGTGCAGGGGTCGGCCATCGGGCCCTCCTCGTCGCGCGCCCGCCGCCCGCGACGCTACCCGGGCCGGGCCCGGATCGCCCCCGGGGGTCAGCCGCTCTCGGCCACCCGGAAGCGGGCCAGGTCGGCGGCGCCGGTCTCGCGCACCCGTTCCAGGGTGGGCCCCCGGAGCACCTCCTTGGTCTGCGCGTAGGCGGTCCGGTCGTACTCGCCCAGGCGCCGGGCCTCGGCGATCGCCTCGGCCTCGACCTGCTCGGGCGCGACGACCCGGTCGAGGTAGCCGACCTCGGCGGCGCCGTGGGGGTCGTAGACCCGGGCGGCGAGCGTGGCGGGCACCAGCGCCCGCCGGTCGAGCCGGTCCTCGGCCAGCGCCACGGCGAACACCGGCAGCGGCATGCCGATCGACGTCTCGTTCAGGCCGATCTTGGCGGGCACGTCGGCGCCGACGCGCACGTCGGCGGTGAGCACGAGCAGCGCCCCGGCGGCCAGCGCGTGCCCGGTGACGGCGACGACGACGGGCTGCGGGTGGACGTAGAGGCGCATGAGCAGCCGGCCGCCGTGGGCGACCAGCTCCCGGGCGGCCTCGGGGCCGGCGGTCATCACCGACAGGTCGAAGCCGGCGCAGAACATCTTCTCCCGCCCGACGATGCACACCGCCCGGGCCTCGTCCTGCGCCCGGTCGAGCGCGGCGTCCAGGCTGTCGATGACGGCCGAGGTGAGCACGTTGGCCTTGCCGTCGTCGAAGCGCACGACGGCGACGCCGTCCTCGATCGTCGTGGAGACCGGTCCCCTCGCATCACCCATGCGACCGGACGTTACGGCCCCCGGGCGGCCGGTGCGAACCCCTCGTCGGCGGGGCTGCGGCGGGCGTGCGCACGGCGCACACTGGCGCGGTGCGCACCCAGACGCTCAGCTACACGACCGGCGCGACCGAGACCGTGCTGGACATCACCCGCGACTGCGAGGCGTTCGTGGCCGGCGCCGGCGACGGCCTCCTGCACGTGTTCGTGCCGCACGCCACGGCCGGCGTCGCGCTGATCGAGACCGGCGCCGGCTCCGAGGAGGACCTGCTGCGGGCGCTGCGGGACCTGCTGCCCCCCGACGACCGCTGGCGCCACCGCCACGGGTCGCCGGGCCACGGGCGCACCCACGTCATGCCGGCGCTCGTCCCGCCGTACGCGACCGTGCCGGTCGAGGGCGGCCGGCTGGTGCTCGGCACCTGGCAGAGCATCTGCCTCGTCGACCTCAACGTCGACAACCCCCGGCGGGAGGTGCGCCTCTCGTTCCTGCCCGGCTGAGCCCGGGCCGGCGACCCATGCCCCGGCGTGTCACAGCCGGTGGATAAGTTCGGTCGCCATGGACGCACCTGCCGACGGCACGGCTCCCGGGGACGCCCCCTCGCCCGTCGTCGGGCGCGTCATCGGCACCGAGCCGTCCACCCCGCTCGAGTTCTGGGTCGGGGTGGGCGAGGGCTCCTACCTGCAGCTCGACGACGTCGTCGTGGTCGACCGGGTGCTGCCCGACGGCCAGCCGCTCCGCATCTCGGGCGTCGTGTCGCAGGTCCGGGCCGTCCACGAGGGGGCCCGGATGGACAGCGACGTGTTCCTCGTCGCCGACGGCGTCCTGCCCGCCCGGGTCAGCGAGGCGGCGCAGGTCATGGCCACCCGGTTCGACCCCGAGATCTTCGTGCCGCCGCTGCCGGGCGAGCCGGTGCGCAAGGCCACCGGGGCCGAGCGGGAGGACGCCCTGCTCTTCAGCCAGATGCGCAGCCTGCTGCCCGCCGGGCTGTCCCGCGACGAGGAGCCCTTCTACCTCAACCTCGAGTTCCTCGACGGCACCCGGGGCGCGCACGTGAACATCAGCGGCGTCTCGGGCGTCGCCACCAAGACCACCTACGCCACCTTCCTGCTCTACAGCCTCTTCCACTCCGGGGTCCTCGGGGCCGAGGCGGCCAACACCAAGGCGCTGATCTTCAACGTCAAGGGCGAGGACCTCCTCTTCCTCGACAAGCCGAACGTCGCGCTGGCCGACGACCAGCCCGAGCTCTACCGCCGCCTGGGGCTGCCGGCCGGGCCGTTCGGGTCGGTCGCCTTCTTCGCGCCGCCGGTGCGCGACGACCCCAACGCCAGCCCCGACGTCGCCTCCCGCCAGCGCGACGTCACCTCGTTCTTCTGGACGATCGAGGACCTCTGCCGCGACGAGCTGCTGCCCTTCCTCTTCGCCGACGCCGAGGACGACCGCCAGCAGTACGCCATGGTCGTCCACAACGTCGTGGCCCAGCTGCGGCGCTCGTACGAGCCGGTGGGCGACGGCGCGGTGGCGATCGACGGCCGGGTGGTGCGCACGTTCGACGAGCTCGTCGACCTGATCGACGACAAGGTCGACCCCGACGGGCCCGACCAGTGGGCGGGGCGGGCCATCGGCGCCGGCACCGTCAACGCCTTCCTGCGCCGGCTGCACGGGGCCCGCCCGCACGTGCGCCACCTCGTCCGGGCCGACGTCCCCCGGCCCGAGGCCCACCGGGTCGACCTCGAGCGCGCCCAGGTGACGGTCGTCGACATGCACAACCTGAACGACCGGGCCAAGCGCTTCGTCGTCGGCGTCGTCCTCGGCCAGGCCTTCCGGCGCAAGGAGCGCTCGGGCCAGGCACGGCCGCTGCAGTTCGTCGTGCTCGACGAGCTGAACAAGTACGCGCCCCGCGAGGGCTTCAGCCCGATCAAGGAGATCCTGCTCGACGTCGCCGAGCGGGGCCGGTCGCTCGGCATCGTGCTCATCGGCGCCCAGCAGACGGCCAGCGAGGTCGAGCGGCGCATCGTGGCCAACTCGGCCATCCGCGTCGTGGGCCGGCTCGACGCCGCCGAGGCGACCCGGGGCGAGTACGGCTTCCTGCCGCCCGCCCAGCGCCAGCGGGCCACGATCGTCAAGCCTGGCACGATGATCGTCTCCCAGCCCGAGCTGCCGATCCCGCTCGTCGTCCAGTTCCCGTTCCCGGCGTGGGCCACCCGGGCCAGCGAGGCCGGCGAGCCCCCGCCGGCACCCGCCGGCGGTGCCGACGGCGCCGCCCCGACCGAGCCGGCCGACGACCCGTTCGCCGGCTTCCCGGAGCCGTGAGCGTGGCGGGGGTGTCGCGGTGAAGCTGCTGCACACGGCCGACTGGCACGTCGGCAAGGCCGTCCGGGGCCGGTCGCGGGCCGCCGAGCACCAGGCCGTCCTGGCCGAGATCGCCGCGGTCGCCGAGCGCGAGTCGGTCGACCTCGTCGTGGTGGCCGGCGACCTGTTCGACACGGCCAGCCCCTCGCCCGAGGCCGAGCGCATCGTCTACCGGGCCCTGCTCGACCTGGCCGCGGGCGGTCGCCCGGTCGTCGTCGTGGCCGGCAACCACGACTCGGCGCAGCGGCTGGCGGCCGTGGCCCCGCTGTCCGAGGCCAGCGGCATCCACGTCGCCGCGGCCATCCGGCCGCCGGGGGAGGGCGGCGTGCTCGAGCTCGACGTCGACGGCGAGCCGGCGCAGGTCGCGCTGCTGCCGTTCCCGTCGCAGCGCTACGTCGTCCGGGCCGACCTGCTGCTCGCCGGCGACGCCGCCGACGCCCACGCCGCCTACGCCGACCGGGTGGCCCGCATCGTCCGGGCGCTCACCGCCGGGTTCCGGGCCGACACCGTCAACCTCGTCGTCGGCCACCTCATGGTCATGGGCGGCACGCTCGGCGGCGGCGAGCGCGGCGCCCACACGGTGTTCGACTACTGGGTCCCGGCCACCGCCTTCCCGGCGGCGGCCCAGTACGTGGCGCTCGGCCACCTCCACCGGGCCCAGCAGCTCCCCGGCCCGGCGCCGCTGCACTACCCGGGCTCCCCGCTCCAGCTCGACTTCGGCGAGACGGCCAACGAGCCGCAGGTCAACGTCGTCGCCCTGCGCCCCGGTCGGCCGGCCGAGGTGCGGGCGGTGCCGCTGCGGTCGGGCCGCCGCCTGCGCACGCTGCGGGGGACGCTGGCCGAGGTGCTGGCCGCGGCGGGCGCGGAGGGGCCGGCGGGTCCCGAGGGGGACGGCGACGCCGGCGCCACGGGCGACCACCTGCGGATCGTGCTCGACGAGCGGGCCCGGGCCGGGCTGGCCGACGAGGTGCGGGCCCGCCTGCCGAACGCCGTCGAGGTCGTGCTGGCCGCCCGCGAGGCCGAGGCGGACGGCCCCCGGCGCACCGCCGACGCCGACCGCCTCCGGCGGACGCCTCACGACCTGTTCGTCGAGTACCTGGCCACCCGGGACGTCGACGACGAGCGCCTCGTCGCCCTGTTCGACGAGCTGGTCGACGAGCTGGCCTCCACCCCCGGCGAGGTGGCGCCGTGAGGCCGCTCCGCCTCGAGATGGCCGGGTTCATGGCCTTCCGGTCGCCCACCGTCGTCGACCTGACGGGCGCCGAGCTGTTCGCCCTCGTCGGGCCGACCGGGTCGGGCAAGACGAGCGTCATCGACGCCCTCACCTTCGCCCTCTACGGCACCGTCCCCCGCCTCGACGACCGGCGGGCGGTGGCGCCGGTCATCAGCCAGAACCTGACCGAGGCCCGGGTCCGGCTCGACTTCACCGTCGACGACGAGGCCTACACGGCGGTGCGGGTCGTGCGGGCCACCCGCTCGGGCGGCGCCACCACCAAGGAGGCCCGGCTCCAGCGGGGCGACGACGTGCTCGCCGGCACGGCCGACGAGGTGACCGAGGCGGTCACCGGCCTGCTCGGCCTGGGCTTCGAGCACTTCACCACCTGCGTCTCGCTGCCCCAGGGGCAGTTCGCCCGCTTCCTCCACGACAAGCCCCGCAGCCGCCAGGACCTGCTCGTGCGCCTGCTCGACCTCGGGCTCTACGAGAAGGTCGCGGCGGCCGCCCGCCAGCGGGCCGCGCTGGCCGGCAACCGGGCCGACGTCGCCGCTGGTCGCCTCGCCGACCTGGCGGGCGCCACGCCCGAGGCCCGGGAGCAGGCGGCCGCCCGGGCCGACCGGCTGGGCGAGCTCGAACGCCGCCTGGCCGACGAGCGCCCGCGGTTCGACGCCCTCGCCGAGGCCGAGCGCACCGCCCGGGCCCGGGCCGACGAGGCGGCCGAGCGCTTGGCGACGCTCGAGCGCCTGGCCCCGCCCCCGGGCCTCGACGCGCTGGCCGCCGAGCTGGCCGAGGTCGACGAGGCCGCCCGGCGGTGCGCCGAGCTGGCCGAGCAGGCCGCCACCGCGGTCGAGGAGGCCGAGCACCGCCTGGCCGAGCTGCCGGACCGCCGCACGCTCGAGGCCCGGCGCGGCGACCACGCGAAGCGGGCCGACCTGGCCGCGACCGTCGAGCGGGGCGAGGCGGCCGAGGCCGAGGCGGCCGCCGCCGTCGAGGCCGCCCGCCGGCGGCTGGCCGACGCCGAGGAGGCCCACCGGGCGGCCGTGGCCGAGCGCGAGCGGGTCTCGGTGGCGCTGCAGGCCCAGGCGCTGGTGCCCCAGCTGGTGGTCGGCGAGGCGTGCCCGGTGTGCGGCCAGCAGGTCGCCGAGCTGCCCGCCCACGCCCCGCCCGTCGACCTCGACCGGGCCAGCGCGGCCGTGGCCGAGGCCGAGGCGGCCGTCGCGGCCGCCCGCCGGGCGCTGGAGGAGGCGACGACCCACCAGGCGCGCGTCGAGGCCAAGCTCGACGCCGTCCGGGCCGAGCTGGCCGAGGTGGACGAGCGGCTGGCGGGCGCGCCGTCACCCGAGGAGGTGGCCCGCGACCTCGAGGCGGTCGGCGACGCCGAGAAGGCGCTCGACGCGGCCCGCCGGGCCGAGCGCGACGCCCGCCGCGCCGGTCAGGAGGTCGCCCGCCGGCGCGAGGCGCTCGCCGCCCGCGAGGCCGAGGCCCGCCGGTCGTTCGACCGGGCCCGCGACTCGGTCGCCGCCCTCGGCCCGCCGCCGCCCGACCGGGCCGACCTGGCCGCCGACTGGCAGGCGCCCGTGGGGGGGGCCCGGCGCACCCCGCCCGCGTTCCCCCAGT
>PKRH01000029.1 GCA_017577565.1 Thermoanaerobacterales bacterium
ATCAATCATGATTAGATATGACTCAGCCGACCGATCGGTTCACTTCTCTATTAGACGGCAGCGACAGATTTGTAAAAGGGACGGGCCCCCGGGGCCCGGGCGCCGGGAAGCCGCCGCCGGCGCCGACGGGGCCGGCGGGGCAAGGACGACCAGTCGCAGGCCAAGGAGTACGCAGGCGAGCCCGCCGAGGTCGAGGGCCTCCTCGACCTGCGCGAGGAGGGCTACGGCTTCCTGCGGGTGCACGGCTACCTGCCCTCCAAGGACGACGTCTACGTGTCGGTGAAGCAGGTCCGGCAGTTCGGCCTGCGCCGGGGCGACGTCGTGACCGGGGCCAGCCGGCCGGCGCTGCGCAACGAGAAGAACCCGGCGCTCATGCGCATCGACAAGGTCAACGGCCTCGACCCCGAGCAGGCCCGCAACCGCCGCCGGTTCGAGGACCTGACGCCGCTGTTCCCCGACGAGCGCCTGGCGCTGGAGACGGACGACGACCCGGGCAACATGACCGCCCGCATCGTCGACCTGATCGCGCCGATCGGGAAGGGCCAGCGGGGCCTCATCGTCTCGCCGCCCAAGGCGGGCAAGACCGCGATCGTCAAGCAGATCGCCCGGTCGATCGAGACGAACAACCCCGAGGTCAAGCTCATGGTGCTGCTCGTCGACGAGCGGCCCGAAGAGGTGACCGACATGCGGCGGTGGCTCCGCAACCCCGAGAGCGAGGTCATCGCCTCGACCTTCGACCGGCCGGCCGAGGAGCACATCCAGGTGGCCGAGCTGACCATCGAGCGCGCCAAGCGCATGGTCGAGGACGGGCGGGACGTCTGCATCATCCTCGACGGCATCACCCGGCTGGCCCGGGCCTACAACCTGGCCGCGCCCGGCACCGGGCGGATCATGTCCGGCGGCGTCGACTCCGGGGCCCTCTACCCGCCGAAGCGGTTCTTCGGCGCCGCCCGCAACCTCGAGGAGGGCGGCTCGCTCACCATCCTCGCCACCGCCCTGGTCGAGACCGGCTCGAAGATGGACGAGGTCATCTTCGAGGAGTTCAAGGGCACCGGGAACATGGAGCTGCGGCTCGACCGGCGCCTCGCCGAGCGGCGGATCTACCCGGCCATCGACGTCGAGGCCAGCTCGACCCGCCACGAGGAGCTGCTGTTCCCGCCCGACCAGCTGAAGCTCGTGTGGGCGCTGCGCCGGGTGCTGTCCGGGCTGTCGTCCGCCGAGGGCGGCAACGCCGCCGCGCTCGAGATGCTGATCGAGCGCATGCGGACGTTCCGGACCAACGCCGAGTTCCTCGACGAGGTCGCCCGCAACCGCTTGGCGGCCGTGTGACCGGGTCCCGGTAGACTGGCAGGTCCCTCTCTCCCGACCAGGAGTCCCGATGAAGGCTGGAATCCACCCCGAGTACACCGAGACCCGCGTCGTGTGCTCGTGCGGCAACACGTTCGTCACCCGCTCGACGGCGAAGGGCGACCTGCGCGTCGAGCTGTGCAGCGAGTGCCACCCCTTCTACACCGGCAAGCAGAAGCTGGTGGACACCGGCGGCCGCATCGACCGGTTCGAGCGCCGCTACGGCAAGCGCAAGAAGCAGTAGTGGACGGCCCGCGGGCCGATCCCGACCGCAGGACCGCGCTCGAGCAGGCCCGCCTGCGTGGGCTCGTCGCCGGCCGCTGGGGTCGTGACCGCGAGCGGGAGGCCCTGACCGCCGGCACCGCGGCCGCGCTCGTCGAGGACGGCCCCGACGGCCGGCGGGGCTGGGTGCTGGTCGACGAGGCCGCCGACCGGGCGCTCGGGCCGGCCATGGTGTGGGCCGAGCGCCACGGCCTCGACGAGCTGCACCTGCTCGTCGACGAGGGTGCCGGCACCGTGGCCCGCCACGCCTCGCACTTCGCCGACGGCCCGACCGTGTGGCGCGTCGACGGCACGGCGGTGGAGCCCGCGCCGCCCGAGCCGCCGCCCCGGCCGGCGCCCGCGCCCGCCCCGCCCGAGCTCGTCGACCTGCTCATCGACGCCGGCCTCGAGGTCGTCGTCGAGGGCGGCATGGTGCGGGGCGAGGTCGACGGCCTCGAGGTGGCCCGCATCGTCCACGGGCGGACGACCGCCGGCGTGCCCATCGACGCGCCCCAGCTGGAGGTCGGCGTCGGCAAGGCCGACCGCGAGCTGACGGCCATGGTGCACGGGGAGCTGCCGCCGGCCGCCCAGCTCGAGCGGGTCGTGGCCATCGTGCGCGAGCACCGCCGGCCGGGCGCGCCCCGCCACCCGCTCAACCAGCTCGTCCCCGACCGCTGGCTGCGGGCCGTGCTCTGCCGGAACCCCGCCCTGGTCGGGCTGGCCTCGCTCCGCCCGGCCGAGACCACCCGGCCCCGGCCCAACCTGTCCGTGCGCGACCTGGCCGCCGCCGTCGGCGAGACCGACGACGGCCGCCGGGTCGTCGTCGTGTGCGCCGTCGGCATCGCGCTCGACCTCGTGCCGCTGGCGGCCGACACCCGGGCCGCCCTCGACGAGGCGGCCGGGGACGGCCGGCGCTCGGGGCTCGTCCTGGCGGTGCCGGCGCGCGACGACCACCCGACCGTCCGCCGGCTCGCGGCCCGGATGCACGACCCCGCCGACATCGTCGCCCTGGAGGGCGACTGGCGGGCCGCCGGCTGACCGGTCCGCCGCCGCGCCGGTACCCTGCGACGTCGTGCTGGATCGCCTGGCAGAGCTGGACCGAGAGTTCCGCGACCTCGAAGCGCGCCTCGGCGATCCCGACCTCATCGCCGACCAACGCCGCTACCAGGAGGTGGCGAAGCGCTACCGGGAGCTCGAGCCGATCGTGGAGCGGTCGCGCCGGCTCCGGGCCCGGCGCGACGACCTGGCCGCGGCCCGGGAGATGCTGGCCGAGGCCGACCCGTCCGACCGGGAGATGCTGCGGGCCGAGGTCGAGGAGGCGGAGGCCGACATCGCCCGGCTCACCGACGAGCTGCGGGTGCTCATGCTGCCCCGCGACCCCAACGCCGACCGCAACGTCATCGTCGAGATCCGGGGCGCCGAGGGCGGCGAGGAGGCCAACCTCTTCGCCCGCGACCTGTTCGAGATGTACCGGGCCTTCGCCGCCCGCCAGGGGTGGACGGTCGAGGTGCTCAGCACCTCCGTGTCCGACCTGGGCGGCTTCGACGAGGTCGTCTTCGCGCTGAAGGGCGAGGGCGTCTGGGCCCGCATGCACCTCGAGGCCGGCCCCCACCGGGTCCAGCGCGTCCCGGTGACCGAGAGCCAGGGCCGCATCCACACGTCGTCGGCGACGGTCACCGTGCTGCCCGAGGCCGAGGAGGTCGACGTCCAGATCGACCCGGCCGACCTGCGCATCGACGTCTACCGGTCCTCCGGTCCGGGCGGCCAGAGCGTCAACACCACCGACTCGGCCGTGCGGGTCACGCACCTGCCCACCGGCACGGTCGTGGCGGTCCAGGACGAGAAGAGCCAGGCGCAGAACAAGGCCAAGGCGCTCGCCGTGCTGCGGGCCCGGCTGCTGAAGGCCGAGCAGGACCGCCAGGCCCAGGAGGCCTCCGCCGCCCGGCGCGACCAGGTGGGCGGGGGCGGCCGGGCCGAGAAGGTCCGCACCTACAACTTCAAGGAGAACCGCGTCACCGACCACCGCATCGGCCTGACCGTGTACAAGCTCGACAAGGTGCTCGCCGGCGAGCTGGACGAGATCAGCGACGCCCTGGTCGCCGACGAGCAGGCCCGCCGCCTGGCGGCGGCGACCTGAGGCGTGGGCGCACCGGCCGACCGCACGGGGGCCGCGCCCGACCGGCCCGCCACCGCGCCCGAGGGCGGCGTGCGCACCTGGGGCGAGCTGCTGCGCGACGCCCGGGACCGCCTGGCGGCCGCGGGCGTCGACGACCCCGCCCAGGAGGCCCGGTGGCTGCTCGAGCGGGCCACGGGCCTGTCGCCGGCCGAGCTGACCGTCGCCCTCGACCGCCCCGCCACCGTCCGGGGCGCCACCCACCTGGCGTCCATGCTGGCCCGGCGGGAGGGCGGCGAGCCGCTGCAGTACGCGCTCGGCCGCTGGCAGTTCCGCACGCTCGACCTCTACCTCGACCGGCGGGTCCTCGTCCCCCGGCCCGAGACCGAGGTGCTCGCCGGCATGGCCGTCGACGAGTGCAAGCGGCTCGGCGCCCGGCTGGCCGTCGACCTCGGCACCGGCTCGGGCGCCATCGCCCTGTCGCTGGCCGTCGAGTGCCCCGGCCTCCAGGTGTGGGGGACCGACGTGTCCGACGAGGCGCTCGCCGTGGCCCGGGCCAACCTGGCCGGGCTCGGCCGGCCCGCCACCCGGGTGCGGCTGGCCGCCGGCTCGTGGTTCGACGCCCTGCCCGAGGAGCTGGCGGGCCGCGTCGACGTCATCGTGTCCAACCCGCCGTACGTGGCCGAGCACGAGGTGCCCGACCTGCCCGACGAGGTGCGCGAGTGGGAGCCCCGCACCGCGCTGGTGCCGGGGCCGACCGGGCTCGAGGCGGTCGAGCACATCGTGGCCGAGGCGCCGCGCTGGCTCGCCCGGCCCGGGGCCCTGCTGCTCGAGATGGCGCCCCACCAGACGGCCCGGGCCCGGTCGCTGGCCCGGCGGGCCGGGTTCCCCGTCGCCACCGTCTGGCCCGACCTGGCCGGCCGGGACCGGGTGCTGCTCGCCCGATGGTGACCACGCTCGCCCTGCCGCGCCCCGACGCCGCGCCGGCCGAGGTGGTCGAGCGCACCGTCGAGGTCCTGCGGGCGGGGGGCGTCGTCGTGCTGCCCACCGACACCGTCTACGGGCTCGCGGCCCTGCCGTCCGACGCCGCCGCCACCGCCCGGCTCTTCGACCTGAAGGGCCGGGGGCGGGACGTGCCGATCGCCGTGCTGTGCGCGACGCCCGGCGACGCCCTCGCCCTGGCGGCGCCGGCGGCCGTCACCGACGAGGTCCGCCGCATCGCCGGGCGGCTGTGGCCGGGCCCGCTCACCCTGGTCCTGCCCCGGCGGCCGGGCCTGGGCTACGCGCTCGGCGCGCCCGAGGACACCATCGGCGTGCGCTGCCCCGACCACGCCTTCGTGCGGGCGGTGGCCGCCGCGGTCGGCCCGCTGGCCACGACGAGCGCCAACCCGCACGGGGCGCCGACCCCGGCGACGGCGGAGGAGGCGGCCGGGGCCCTCGGGCCCGTCGACCTCGTCGTCGACGGCGGCCGGTGCTCGGCACCCCCCTCGACGGTCGTCGACGCCACGGCGGTGCCGTGGCGGGTGCGGCGCGAGGGCCCGCTCTCGCTCGACGACGTGCGGGCGGCGGCGGCCGACCGCGTCTAGCGGTGCAGTCGGCACGCTGGGTGACATCGGCGGCAGGCGCCCGTCGGTGTGTCTACTGTCACGTCCGCATGGGAACAGCGGCAGGGCTCCGCGCCCTCGTGACCGCCGCCCCCGGGGGCCTGCGCACCCTCCGGGGAGCCCTGACGACGTGGGTCCAGCGCGACCTCGTCGCCGCCGCGCACGCCCGGCGGCCGCCGCTCGCCCCGGGCAGCCCGCCCGGCGACGACGGCCCCGAGGTGCTGGCGTCCTGGTACGTCGTCGTGGCGCCGCCCGACCGGTGGCGGGTCGTCGGCCGCGGCCACCTGGCCGTCAGCGACGGCGAGCGCAGCTGGGTGGGCACGAGCACGCTGGTGACCGAGCGGCCGCCGACCCGGGCCTCCATCCACGACGGTGGCGTCGTCGGCACGTGCATCCACCCGGCCGCCCTCCTCGAGGGCCTGCTCCTCGGGGAGCCCGGCGAGGACGAGGTCGAGGGGCGGCCCTGCTGGGTCGTCGACGCCCGGCCGGCCGACCCGGCCGCGGCGCGCGGCGGACCGCAGGCCCTGCTGCACCGCGACCTCGCGGGCGTCGAGCACCGGCTGTGGTTCGACCGGGCGACCGGGATCCTGCTCCGGCACGAGGGCTACGCGGACGGCCGGGTGTGCTCGTGGCTGGCGCTGACCGACCTGGTGGTCGACGCGCCCGTCGACGTCGCCGAGTTCCGGCCGCCGCCCGGCGCGGTCGTGCGGTCCCACCACGAGCTGCTGCGCGACCACCTCGCGGGGATGGGCATCGATCCGGACACGGTCGACCTGGACGACCCGGTCCAGGTGCGCGCCGCCCTGCGCCAGGGCGCGTAGGTGGCGCTCGCCCGGGCCCGGGCTCGTTACCATGGCCACCCCACCGTGAGACGTTCCTCGCACCCCCCATCCGACATCGGGAGCAGGCCGTGAGCGGCCCCTGGCCCCAGCTGGTGCTGGTGGCCGTGCTCGTGCTGCTCAACGCCGCGTTCGCGGGCACCGAGATGGCACTCGTGTCGCTGCGGGAAGGGCAGCTGCGGCAGCTCGAGCAGCGCTCGGCCACGGGTGCGCTGGTCGTGCGGCTGGCACGCGACCCGAACAACTTCCTGGCCACCATCCAGATCGGCATCACGCTGGCCGGCTTCCTGGCCTCGGCGGCGGCCGCCGTGTCGCTCGCCGAGCCGCTGGAGGAGCCGCTGTCGTTCCTGGGCGACGTCGCCCGGCCGGGGTCGGTCGTCGTCGTGACGCTGCTGCTGTCGTACGTCACGCTCGTGTTCGGCGAGCTGGCGCCCAAGCGCATCGCCATGCAGCGGGCCGAGGGCTGGGCGCTCGTGGCCGCCCGACCGCTGTGGCTGCTGTCGACGGTCACCCGGCCGGTGGTCTGGCTGCTGTCCCGGTCGACCGACGTCGCCGTGCGGCTGATGGGCGGCGACCCGCACGTCCAGCGGGAGGCGATCACCGAGGCCGAGCTGCGCGAGATGGTCGGCCGGCAGTCGACCTTCACGCCCATGCAGCGGCTGATCCTCGACGGCGCGTTCGAGATCTCCGAGCGCACGCTGGACGAGGTCCTGCGCCCCCGCCCCGACGTGTTCGTGCTCCACAGCGACTGGCCGGCCTCGCGGGGCCTGCGGGAGCTGGTCGCGAGCGGGCACTCGCGGGCGCCGGTGGCCCACGACGGCAACCTCGACGACGTCGTCGGGGTCGTCCACCTGCGCGACCTGCTCGACCAGGGCGACCGCCCCGTCGCCGAGCTGGCGGGCGAGGTGCTCGCCTTCCCCGAGACGGCCGAGGCGCTCGACGTGCTGCACGAGATGCAGGTCAAGCGCCAGCAGCTCGCGCTCGTCGTCGACGAGCACGGCGCCGCCGCCGGCATCGTCACGATCGAGGACCTCCTCGAGGAGGTCGTCGGGGAGATCTACGACGAGAGCGACCGCGACGTCGTCGGCGTCCGCCGCGAGCCCGACGGCTCGCTCGTCCTCCCCGGCCGGTTCCCGGTCCACGACCTCGTCGACGTCGGCGTCCAGGGCATGCCCGAGGGGCCATACGCCACCGTGGCCGGCCTGGTGCTCGACCAGCTGGGCCGGGTGCCCGAGGCCCCGGGCGACCGGGTCACCGTCGCCGGCCGCACGATCGAGGTGCTCGCCGTCGACGGCCGGGCCATCACCGAGGTCCGCATCCGGCCGCCGGCCGGGCGCCCCGGCACCGCCGCCGCGCCGGACGGGGGCGCCACCGACGGCCACGGCGTCGCGCCCGCGGCCGGCTGAGCGGCGGCATCCTGGGGGGTCGATGGCAGCTGCGGGGATCGGTGACGTTCTCATCGACCGCTACGAGCTCCTGGCCGAGCTGGGCCGGGGCCGGTCGGTCGTCTACAGGGCCCGCGACCACCGCCTCGGGCGCGAGGTCGCGATCAAGAAGGTCGAGGTGGGCCCGGTCGCCGACGCCCCCGACTCGGAGCAGAACCTGGCGCGGGCCCGCCGCGAGGCCCGGGCCACGGCCCGCATCACCTCGCCGAACGTCGTCGCGGTCTACGACGTCATCGAGCAGGACGCGGCGCTGTGGCTGATCATGGAGCTCGTCCGGGCGCCCAGCCTCGCGGCCATCGTCGCGGAGCGGGGCCCGCTGGACGAGCCGCTCGCCGCCGCGATCGGCCTCGGCGTCCTCGACGCCCTGGTAGCCGCGCACGCCCAGGGCATCGTCCACCGCGACGTCAAGCCCTCGAACGTGCTGGTCGAGCTCGACCCCACCGGGGCCGACGAGGTGCCGCCGGACATCCGGCCCGAGCCCCTCGTCAAGCTGGCCGACTTCGGCGTCGCCGCGCTGCGGGACGAGACGACCCAGACCGCCCCCGGCGCGGTCATCGGCTCGCCGTCGTACATGTCGCCCGAGCAGGCGAGCGGGAAGCCGGTGGGCCCCGCGTCGGACATGTGGGGCCTCGGCGCCCTGCTCTACTTCGCCGTCGAGGGCGAGCCCCCGTTCGACGCCGGCTCGGCGATCGCCACCGCCACCGCGGTGGTGCACGAGCCGCCCCGCCCGCAGCAGCACCCGGGCCGGCTGAGCGAGATCATCGGCGCGCTGCTGACCAAGGACCCCGACGCCCGGCCGGACGCCGCCCGCGTGCGGGCGGCCCTGCAGGCCGTGGCGGGTGCGCCGGCCGACACCGGGGCGGTGGCCGCGGCGGCGGCCGCGGCCCCGGCCGCGCCGGCGGGCGGCGACGAGACGGTCGTGCTCCGCCGGGAGGCGCGCCCGGCGGTGGCCGCCCGGTTCGACCGGCTGCCGCCCGGGGCGCGGCGGGCGGCCCTGGCCGCCGCCCTCGCGGTCGTCGTGCTGCTCGTGCTGGGCGCGGCCCTCCTGCTGCCCGGTGACGGCGGCGAGCGCTCGCCGGAGGCCGACGTCGAGCGGCGCGACCGGGTGACGACCACGACCCTGCTCGACGGCAGCACGACGACGACGGTCGACGACGAGGACCTCTCGCCCCGCCGGCCGGCGACGACCGAGCCGGAGCGGCCGACGACGACCCGGGAGGAGCGCGAGCGGTCGCGGTCCCGGCCGACGACCACGGCTCCGCCCCGGACGACGACGACCGAGGAGCCGACCACGACGACGACCGACGAGGACACGACGCCGACGACCGACGGGGACGGCACGCCCACGACCACCGAGGGCGACCCGCCCACGACCACCAGCACGCCGCCGTCGACGCCCCCGTCCACCGGCGCGTGACCACCGGGGGTCGCGGCGGGGCCCCGCGGGGTGGCGATGACGCACGCCGCCGCGGGCCACGGGTACGGTGACGAGGATGTCGACCGAGAAGCGGAGCCTGACCCGCCACGGCCGGGACCGCAAGGCCGAGCTGCTGCACCACGCCGAGCAGCTGTTCGCCGAGCGGGGCTACGAGGACACCCGCATGGTCGACATCGCCGCGGCCGCCGGTGTGGCCAAGGGCCTCGTCTACTGGTACTTCGAGAACAAGGAGAAGCTCTTCGACGAGATCGTCGTCGACATGAGCCACCGGCTCCGGCGGGCGCAGGGGCGGGCCATCGCCGGCATCGACGACCCGCTCGAGCGGCTCTACGTGGGCACCGCCGCCTCGGTGCGGTTCATCGCCGGCAACTACCGGCTCTACGGCATCATCTCCGACCAGGCCCGGGGCGACCGGCGGCGGCGCGAGACCCGGGCCCGCACGCAGCGCGTCCAGGCCGACGAGGCCACGGCGCTGCTCGCCGAGGGCCAGCGCCGCGGCGTCGTCCGCCCCGGCGACCCGGCGACCTTCGCCCACGTGAACGCCGGGGTCGTCTACTCCTACGTCATGCTCTACGCCGAGAGCCGCACGTCGGACGGCCGCCACGAGCTCGACATCGAGGACGTGGCCCACGGCGCGGCCAGCTACGTCGTGCGGGCCGTCGCCGCCAGCGAGGAGGCCGCCGAGGCGGTGCTGGCCAAGCACGCGCCCGGCACCGTGACGTCCGCCTGACCGGGGCCCGGCGTTTCGGGCAACGCCCGTTGCCAGCACGCGAGCGGACCGGCCGCCGGTGTGCCAGCATCCCCCCTCACCGGAGCCGGCCGAGAGGGGCCGGGTGCGACGCGAGAGAGGAAGCAGACGACCATGGCCCACACCTTCCTGTCCGACGAGTGGTTCGCCGCCGTGGAGGCCCTGCGCGACGAGGCGCCGGAGCCGTCGCCGGCGATGAAGGACCTGCGCCTCAACATCACGGTGTCGGGCGGCCCCGACGGCGACACCGAGGTGCACCTCGCCGGCGGCCAGTTCGAGCGGGGTCACGTCGACGACGCGCCCACCAAGGTGACCGTGCCCTACGACGTCGCCAAGGCGATGTTCATCGACGGCAACCAGCAGGCGGCCATGCAGGCCTTCATGGCCGGCCAGATCAAGGTCGAGGGCGACATGACCAAGCTCATGTCGATGCAGGCCGCCGGCGGCGCGCCGACGCCCGAGCAGCAGGCCTTCCAGCAGAAGCTGCGCGAGCTGACCGCCTGAGCGGGCTCAGAGCAGCAGCGTGCCGGCCGGGTCGACCTTGACCCGCCGGCCGATCTGCTCGGCGCCCGAGCGCATCTCGGCCACGGTGGTCGGGTCGTCGCTGGTGGCCCACACCCGGCGGCCGTCGGCCAGGAGGCACGAGGCCAGGGTGCGCTCGGGCGCCCCGTCCCGGGCGTGCTCCACGACCCAGGACTCGACGGTGGCCTCGACGGTGTCGTCGAGCTCCTCGCACACCTCCCGGGTGGGCAGGGTGTCGACCTCGTCCTGCACGTCGGCCCACCGGAACCCGCCGGCCGGCGGCTCGGTCGAGTAGAGGCCGAGGGCGTGCTTCGTGACGTAGCCGCCGTTGGCGGTGACCAGGCCGAGGGCACCGGGGTCGTCCCGCAGCACGCCGGCCATCGTGGCGATGGCGTGGGTCACGTAGTTGTTCCAGGGGCCGCCCGCGAACGACAGGCCGCCGGTGACCGTGAGCCGGCGGTCGAGGCCGAGGCCGATCTCGGCCGCCGCGATCTGCACGGCCGACGGGAAGCACGAGTAGAGGTCGACGTGGGCGACGTCGTCGACGGTGCGCCCGGCGAGCTCGAACAGCCGGCGGGCGGCCAGCCGGATGGCGCCGGAGGAGGCGAGGTCGGGGCGGTGGGAGACGGCGTAGGTGTCGTGGGCCTCGGTGCCGGCGACCGGGAACACCCAGCGGTCGCGGGGCACGCCGGCGGCCTCCGCCTGCTCGGCCGAGCAGAGGATCAGCGCCGCGGCCTGCTCGACCATGTTGTTGGCGTTCATCACCTTGGTGTACGGCCAGCAGACCCAGCGGTTGTCGGGGGACGCCGTGCGGATCCGCTCGGCCGTCCACGGCTCCCGGATCCAGGCGTGGGGGTTGTCGGCGGCCACCTCCGAGAACCGGGCCCACAGCTCGCTCACGTGCACCAGGTGGTCGTCGACCGACCGACCGGCGCGGTGGCGGAGCGCCTGCTCGAACATCGGGTAGATCTGCGTCGGCAGGTAGATCTGGCGGGCGAGCTCGGCCGGGTGGTTCAGCTCGACCTCGGGGCCGGTGAGCCGGGCCTCGGGCACCGACTCGTCCTGCGTCGTCCAGCCGAGCTCGTCGGCCGTGCCCGCCTTCCGGGTGCGCCAGGCCTCGGCACCGCAGATCACGACGACGTCGGCGTCGCCCGCCGCGATGTCGCGGCAGGCCTGGTTGACGAGGACCTGGGGCTCGTTGCCGCCGACGGGGGAGACGGCCTCGTCTCGCGGCTGCGCGCCGACCTGCTCGGCGACCAGTCGGGCGGCGTTGCGGTAGCGGCGCGAGAAGATCGACACGACCCGCACGGCGTCGGCCCGGGCCAGCAGGTCGCGGGCGGCGCCGCTGTCGGCGGCCGCCCGGCGGGCGGCCTCGGCCATCATCCCGGCCGGCTCGACGGGGGGCTCGCCGCGGTCGACGCGGTTGGACCACTGGCCGACACCGACCAGGACGGGGGTACGGGGATCGAGCGCCATCGACACTCCAGCTGACGGGTCAGGGATGCAGGTCAGGCGACTGTAGGAACGCGGAGGGTGCATCTACAATCCGCACATCGACATCCTGCTGGTCTGCACCGCGAACCAGTGCCGCTCCCCCATGGCCGAGGGCCTGCTCCGCCGGATCCTCGCGCTCTCCGGCGTCGGCGCCGAGGTCGGCTCGGCCGGGCTGCTGCCCGGTGGTGCGCCCGCGACCCCGGAGGCCATCGCCACGATGGCGGCCCGCCGCATCGACATCAGCGGCCACGTCAGCCGCACGGTCGACGTGGAGGTGGCCCGCACGACGACGCTGATCATCGGCATGACGCGCCAGCACGTGCGCGAGCTGTGCGCGACGTACGGCGCCGACATGGACCGCACGTTCACGCTCAAGGAGATCGTGCGACGGGGCGACGAGGTGGGCCCCCGGTACCACGGCGAGTCGGTGCGGTCGTGGCTGCGCCGGCTGGCGGTCGGGCGGCGCCCCGCGGACCTGATGGGGGACGACCCGATCGACGACATCGCCGACCCCGTGGGGCGGCCCCGGGCGGTGTTCGAGGAGACGGCGGACGAGCTCGAGCGGCTGCTCCGCCGGCTGGTCGAGCTGCTGGTGGGCGAGCCGCGCCGCAGCGCAGCGTACGCTGAGCCCGCTCGCGTGCTCCGCGGTGCGGCCCACCGCCCCGAACCGCACGTGAACGATCCCACCGGTCACACACGGAGATGACGTGCGCGTCGCCATCGGTTCCGATCACGCCGGCTACCACCTGAAGGAACACCTCGCGAAGACCCTGCGCGACCTCGGCCACGAGGTGGTCGACAAGGGCACCCACAGCGAGGCCGCCGTCGACTACCCGCCCATCTGCGCCGCCGTCGCCCGCGCCGTCGCCTCGGGCGAGGTCGAGCGCGGCATCGTGCTCGGCGGCTCGGGTCAGGGCGAGCAGATGGTCGCCAACAAGATCCGCGGCGTCCGGGCCGCGCTGTGCAACGACCTCTACACCGCCCGCATGTCCCGGGCCCACAACGACGCCAACGTGCTGGCCATCGGCGCCCGCATCGTCGCGCCCCAGCTGGCCGACGAGATCATGACGATGTTCCTGACCACGCCCTTCGACGGCGGCCGGCACGAGCGCCGCGTGGCCCAGATCGCCGAGATCGAGGCCGCGTCGGGGTGCGACTAGACCCGACCGTCCCCGCCGCTCCGGGAGGGCTGGCCGCGCCGTGATCGGCTACCTGGCCGCACTGGGTGCCGCGTTCGTCGTCACCTTCTGCTCCATGCCCCTGCTGCGGGCGCTGTCGTTCCGGGTGGGGGCGGTGGTCCACCCCGACGCCCGTCGGGTCCACACCCGGCCGACGCCCATCCTCGGCGGCGCCGGCATCGTCGCGGGGTTCCTCGTGGGCTTCGGCGTCGCCTGGCTGACCGGCGAGTTCCGGCCCGCGTTCCGCACGATCGCCCCGCCGCTCGGCGTCGTGCTGTCGACGCTGACCATGTACGTCGTCGGCCAGGTCGACGACCTGCGCGAGGTGTCGGCCCCGGCCAAGACCGCGGGCTCGGTCCTGGCCGGCAGCGTGCTCGCCATCTCCGGCGTGTCGATCCTCTTCTTCCGCGTGCCCTTCGTCGGGCTCGTCGCCCTGCCGCCCGACCTCGTCCCGCTCATCACCGTGCTGTGGGTGGTGGGCATGGCCCAGGCGGTCAACCTCATCGACGGGCTCGACGGGCTGGCCGCGGGCGTCGTCGGCATCGCCGCCGGGGCGATCCTCATGTTCGCCGAGCACCTCGACAACGACGGCGAGATCATCGCCGACGACAACATCGGCGCCCTGATCGCCGCCTGCGTGGTCGGGGCCTGCCTCGGCTACCTGCCCTGGAACTTCCACCCGGCGAAGATCTTCATGGGCGACGCCGGCGCGCTGACCCTCGGCCTGCTCATGGCGGCCTCGACGATCGCCATCGGCGGCAACACCGACGCCGAGGTCGGCGGGCAGACGTTCTTCTTCTTCGCCCCGCTGCTGCTGCCGCTCGTCATCCTCGGCGTGCCGATCATCGACACCGCGTGGGCGCTGCTGCGCCGGGCCCGCGACCGGGCCGGGCTGACGATCGCCGACAAGGGGCACCTGCACCACCGGCTCATGCGCCTCGGCCACGGGCACCGGCGGGCGGTGCTCATCCTCTGGGGGTGGACGGGCCTGCTGTCCGCCGCGGTGCTCGTGCCCGTCTACACGGGCAACGGCCTCGCCCTCGTGCCGCTCGGCCTGGCGGCCGTGGGGCTGCTGCTCTACACGGTGCTCGGCCCGGCGTGGGAGGCCCGCCGCCGGGCGGCGGAGGCGGTCCGCGCCGACGAACCGCAGGTCGGCGCCGGTGACCCCGCGGGTTTCTCGGTTGGGAACTCCGACTCGCGGGGTTGCTAATCTGCCCCGCCGTCGGTCGCGGACCGTGGATTTGCCCCCGCACGGTTCCGGTCCGTAGATTGCGAAACGCTTCACAATCTCTGGCGGTCCGGGTGGTCGACCGCGTCACGGGGTGTCACCGGTGTCCGATCTCGCAACGAGGCGAAAGATCAACAAGGGGTTCGGCGAGGGCATGACCCGCGCCGTCGAGATCGTCGTCGCCCCGTTGCTGATGGGCCTCGTCGGCTGGTTGCTCGACGGCTGGTGGGGCACCGCGCCGTTCGCCATGCTCGGCCTCGGCCTCTACGGCGTCGTCGGCGTCTTCGTGAGGTTGTGGTTCGCCTACGACCGCGAGATGAAGGCCGAGGAGGCCAAGCTGCCCGGAGCCGCCCGGTGAGCGATCCCCTCGCCGTCCCGCCCGCGGGCCCGGCACCCGAGCGGGAGGTCGCCACCGACATGGTGCGCCGGGCGCTGCCGGTCGCGCCGGTGCTGGTCGTGGCCGCCGCCTTGCCGTGGGGGCTGGACGGGGCCCTGTCCGCGGCCTTCGCCGTCGGGGTGGTCGTGGCCAACTTCCTGCTGGCGGCGTTCCTGCTCGAGACCGCCGCCCGCCTCGGCCACGGGGCGGTCATGGGCGCCGCGCTGTTCGGCTACGTGCTCCGCCTCGCCCTGATCGGCGCGGCGGTGTGGGCCGTCAAGGATCTGTCGTGGGTCGAGCCGCTGCCGCTCGGCCTGACCCTGATCGTCACCCACCTGGGGCTCCTGCTGTGGGAGCTCCGCTACGTGTCCGCTTCGCTCGCCTTCCCCGGGCTGAAGCCCGGTGCCACCAAGGAGTCAGCGTCCCGGTGATCCTCGGTCTCGAGTTCCCGCCCCTCAGCCACCTGGTCAACTGGCCCGAGATCGTCGGCGACAACGTCTGGGGCATCAACAAGGTCGTCCTCGTCTACGCGCTCTCGGCGCTGCTGACGATCCTGATCTTCACCATCGGCAACAAGGGCCAGCTGGTGCCGACCGGGGCCCAGAACGCGGCGGAGATGTCGATCGAGTTCGTCGAGAACCAGATCATCCTGCCGACCATGGGCACCAAGGGCCTCCGGTGGACGGCCTACATGGTCTCGCTCTTCTTCTTCATCTTCTTCTGCAACATCTTCGAGATCGTGCCGTTCGTGCAGATGCCGGCGAACGCCCGCATCGCGCTGCCGATGTTCCTGGCGCTGCTCACCTTCGTCCTCTACAACGCGGCCGGCATCCGCGAGCACGGCTTCTTCGGCTACCTCAAGCACTCGCTCATGCCGCCCGGGGTGCCGGCGCTCCTCTACGTCGTCGTCATCCCGATCGAGCTGGTCTCGAACTTCTTCATCCGGCCCTTCTCGCACATGGTCCGGCTCTTCGCCAACCTGCTGGCCGGCCACATCCTGCTCGTCACCTTCGCCATCCTGACGGCGACGCTGTGGACGACCGAGTGGTACGCGGCCTTCCTCCCGCTGCCGCTCTTCGGCGTCATCGCCTTCACGGCCTTCGAGATCCTCGTCTCGTTCCTGCAGGCCTACGTGTTCACGCTGCTGGCCGGGGTCTACATCGACCTCTGCACCAGCCACGAGCACTGAGCCCGCGCCCGATCCCGACCACGTCTCCCGATCACGTCACCCACAGGAGAAGGAAGCTCCAACGATGCTTGCCAACCTCGCCATCCTCGCCCAGGAAGCTGCCGAAGAGGGCATCACCAACACCGGCCTGGCGGCGCTGACCTACGGCATCGCCGCCCTGGGGCCGGGCATCGGCATCGGCTACCTCGTCGGCCAGTCGGTCCAGGCCATGGCCCGCCAGCCCGAGGCGGCCGGCATGGTCCGCACGACGATGTTCCTGGGCATCGCCTTCGTCGAGGCCCTCGCCCTGATCGGCTTCGTCGTCTTCTTCCTCGGCCAGGCCTGATCACCCCGCACGCACCGGACGGCAACAAGGAACGACCCATGCGACGCAGGAACATGCTGCTGGCCCTGTCGGCGGTCGCTCTCGGCCTCGTCCTGGCGCTGGCCGGCCCGGCCGGTGCGCAGGAGGGCGAGGGCGAGCCCGAGATCGGGCACGCCGAGGAGGAGTGCATCGAGATCCTCGAGGGCGGCGGCGCGATCGACGACTGCCAGGAGGCGCCGAACATCCTCCTGCCCGAGGTGAACGAGATCATCTGGGGCGCGATCGGCTTCCTGGTGGTGTTCTTCTTCCTCGCCAAGTTCGGCCTGCCGGCCATGCGCAAGGCGATGGACGCCCGCACCGAGCGGATCCGCAACGACCTCCAGGCGGCCGAGCAGCAGCGGGCCGAGGCCGAGCAGCTGCTGGCCGAGTACCGGGCCAAGCTGAACGACGCCAAGGCCGAGGCCGGCCGCATCATCGAGGAGGCCCGCCAGGCCGCCGACCAGCTCAAGCGCGAGCAGGAGGCCCGCCTCCAGGAGGAGCTGGCCGAGATGCGCAGCCGGGCCCAGGCCGACATCGAGACCGCCCGGGCGCAGGCCCTCGCCGACCTGCGGGACGAGGTCGCCCAGCTGGCGCTCGGGGCCGCCGAGGCGGTGCTGCAGCGCAACCTCGACGAGGCCGCGCAGACCCAGCTCATCGAGGACTACATCAACCAGGTGGCGGCGCAGCGCTCGTAGCGCGCCCCGCCGGACACCAGGAGCGACGCCGAGATGGCAGACGACCGCACGCTCGCCTACGCCGAAGCGCTCTTCGCCGTGGCCCGCGCCGAGGGCACCCTCGGCGAGGTGGAGGACGAGCTGTTCCGGTTCTCGCAGGTCCTGAAGGGGTCGGACGAGCTGCGGGAGGCGCTCACCGACCCCCGGATCCCGGCGAGCCGCCGCCAGCAGATCGTCGAGGACCTGCTCGGCGGCAAGGCCAGCGACACGACCGTCGCCCTGGTGTCGATGGTCGTCGGCACCGGCCGGGCGCGCGAGCTGCCGGACATCGTCGCCCGGCTGGTCGAGATGAGCGCCGCGGAGGCCGACAAGGAGGTCGCCGAGGTGCGCTCGGCGGTCCCCCTCAACGACGACCAGCGCAAGCGGCTGGCCGAGGCCCTGAACAAGGCCACCGGCAAGCAGGTCGAGGTCAAGGTGATCGTCGACCCCTCGGTGATGGGCGGCATCGTCGCCCAGGTCGGGGACACCGTCATCGACGGGTCGGTGCGCAGCCGCCTCGAGCAGCTCAAGAACGCGTTCTAGAGGACGAGACGACGAGGACACGACGATGGCAGAGCTGACCATCAACACCGCCGACATCGCCGCGGCGCTCCGGAAGAACCTCGAGGACTGGAAGCCCAGCGTCGAGACGGCGCAGGTCGGCCGCGTCATCGAGGTCGGCGACGGCATCGCCACCGTCAGCGGGCTGCCCGACGCGGCGGTCAACGAGCTCCTCGAGTTCGAGAGCGGGGTGCTCGGCCTGGCGATGAACCTCGACGAGGAGTCGATCGGCGCCGTCATCCTCGGCGAGGCGTCGGACGTCCGCGAGGGCGAGACCGTCAAGGCCACCCACCGCATCCTGTCGGTGCCCGTCGGCGACGGCCTGCTCGGCCGCGTCATCGACGCCCTGGGCAACCCGATCGACGGCAAGGGCCCGATCACCAACGTCCAGGACCGGCGCATGGAGATCCAGGCGCCGGGCATCATGGGCCGCCAGCCGGTCCACGAGCCCCTGCAGACGGGCATCAAGGCCATCGACGCCATGACGCCGATCGGCCGGGGCCAGCGCGAGCTGATCATCGGCGACCGCAAGACCGGCAAGACGACGATCGCGATCGACACGATCATCAACCAGCGCGGCCTCGGCGTGAAGTGCATCTACGTCGCGGTCGGCCAGAAGGAGTCGACGGTCGCCAACACCGTCGCCACCCTCGAGGAGTTCGGCGCGCTGGAGTACACGGTCGTCGTCGTGGCCGGTGCGTCCGACCCCTCGCCGTTCAAGTACCTGGCCCCCTACGCCGGCTGCGCGATGGGCCAGCACTGGATGGAGAACGGCGAGCACGCCCTCGTCGTCTACGACGACCTGTCCAAGCAGGCCGAGGCCTACCGGCAGATCTCGCTGCTGCTCCGCCGGCCGCCGGGCCGCGAGGCCTACCCGGGTGACGTCTTCTACCTGCACAGCCGGCTGCTCGAGCGGGCGGCCAAGCTGTCCGACGAGCGGGGCGCCGGGTCGCTGACCGCCCTGCCCATCATCGAGACCAAGGCCGGCGACGTGTCGGCCTACATCCCCACCAACGTCATCTCGATCACCGACGGGCAGATCTACCTGCAGGACGACCTGTTCAAGGCCGGCGTGCGCCCCGCCTTCGACACCGGCATCTCGGTGTCCCGGGTCGGCGGCGACGCGCAGATCAAGGCCATGAAGCGGGCGGTCGGCACGCTGAAGGGCGACCTGTCCCAGTTCCGCGAGCTGGAGGCCTTCGCCGCCTTCGGCTCCGAGCTCGACAAGGTGTCCCAGGCCCAGCTCGAGCGCGGCTACCGGCTCGTCGAGCTGCTCAAGCAGCCGCTCCACAGCCCGCTGCCGGTCGAGGAGCAGGTCGTCGTCCTCTACGCCGGCACCCACGGCTACCTCGACCCGATCCCGGTCGAGGCCGTCCGGCGCTTCGAGAGCGAGCTGATCGAGTGGTTCCGGGCCCGGCACGGCGACATCCTCGAGGCGATCCGCACGACGGGCGACATCCCCGACATGGACGCGTTCGAGGGCGCCATCAAGGCCTTCGCCGAGCAGTTCAGCTGGGAGCAGGCGGCCGAGGGCGAGGCCGCCCCGCAGGACGCCCCCGCCCCCCAGGACGCTCAGGGCTGACCCGTGGCCGGCGGCAAGGAACGGGCCCTGCGTCGACGGATCCGCTCGATCCAGTCGACGAAGAAGATCACCAAGGCGATGGAGCTCATCGCCGCCAGCCGCATCGCCAAGGCCCAGCAGCGGGTCGCCGCCGCTCGCCCCTACAGCGAGCGCATCACCGAGGTGATCCGCAACCTGGCGGCGGCGGGTGCCGGTGAGGGCTCGCCCCTGCTCGCCGAGCGCGACCGGGTCGAGACCGTCGCCTACGTCGTCGTCGCCGGCGACCGGGGGCTGTCGGGCGCCTACAACAGCTCGGTCATCCGCGCCGCCGAGCGGTCGATGCTCCACCAGCGCGAGCAGGGCCGCCGCACCCGGCTGGTGACCGTGGGCAAGAAGGCGCAGTCGTACTTCCGCTTCCGGGGCTGGGAGATCGACGAGGCCTACGTCGGGATCTCCGACAACCCCAGCTACGAGGACGCCCGGATCATCGCCGACTACGTGACGACGCGGTTCGAGCAGGGCGAGTACGACCGCGTCGAGCTCGCCTACACGCAGTTCCTGTCGGTCGGCACCCAGCGGGTGACGATCCGCCGGTTCGTGCCGCTGGACGCGTCGCTGCTCGAGACCGGCGACGGGCCGACCGCCGACTACGAGTTCGAGCCGGCGCCGCAGCAGATCCTCGACCGGCTGCTGCCGCGCTACGCCGAGGCCCGGCTGTACGCCGCGCTGCTCGAGGGCGCGGCCTCCTTCTTCGCCGCCCAGCAGCGGGCGATGAAGTCGGCGACCGACAACGCCGAGGAGCTGATCGTCAAGTACAGCCGCGAGATGAACCGGGCCCGCCAGGACGCCATCACCACCGAGATCATGGAGATCGTGGGCGGGGCCGAGGCCTTGCGCCAGGCGCAGTCCGACCGGACCGACCTGCTCGTCGACCACGTCCTCATGGCTGCGGACGTCCTGACGAACGAACTCAACCCGCTCTCGCGCTCATAAGAGGAGCACCCCGACCATGACGCTCACCGAGACCAGCACCGCCTCCTCCGGGACGAACCTCAAGGACGGCCGCGTCGTCGCCATCGCCGGCCCGGTCGTCGACGTCGAGTTCCCGCCGGACGCCGTGCCGGCGATCAACACGGCGCTCGACATGACCCTGACCATCGACGGCAAGGAGGTCACCGTCCGGGCCGAGGTCGCCCAGCAGATCGGCGACTCGCGCGTCCGGGCCATCTGCCTGAAGCCCACCGACGGCCTCAAGCGGGGCACGCCGGTGCGCAACCTGGGCACGGGCCTGACCATGCCGGTGGGCGAGGGCGTGCTGGGGCACGTCACCAACGTGATCGGTGAGCCGCTCGACGTCCCCGAGCTCGACGAGGAGAAGATCGAGGCCCGGTGGGAGATCCACCGCGACGCCCCCGAGTTCAACGCCCTCGAGCCGAAGAAGGAGGTCTTCGAGACCGGCATCAAGGTCATCGACCTCCTCACCCCCTACCTGCGGGGCGGCAAGATCGGCCTGTTCGGTGGCGCCGGCGTCGGCAAGACGGTGCTCATCCAGGAGATGATCCGCCGGGTCGCCCAGGAGTTCGGCGGCGTGTCGGTGTTCGCCGGCGTGGGCGAGCGCACCCGTGAGGGCACCGACCTCTACCTCGAGATGGCCGAGTCGGGCGTCCTCGACAAGGCGGCCCTGGTCTTCGGCCAGATGGACGAGCCGCCGGGCGTGCGCCTGCGGGTCGCGCTCTCGGCGCTGACCATCGCCGAGTACTTCCGCGACGTGAAGGGCCAGGACGTGCTCTTCTTCGTCGACAACATCTTCCGCTTCGTGCAGGCGGGCTCCGAGGTGTCGACGCTGCTCGGCCGCATGCCGTCGGCGGTGGGCTACCAGCCCACGCTGGCCGACGAGATGGGCGAGCTGCAGGAGCGCATCACCTCGACCCGGGGCCGCTCGATCACCTCGATGCAGGCCGTGTACGTGCCGGCCGACGACTACACCGACCCGGCGCCGTTCACGACCTTCACCCACCTCGACGCGACGACCGAGCTGTCCCGCGACATCGCGGCGCTCGGCATCTACCCAGCGGTCGACCCGCTGGCCTCGACCTCGACCATCCTCCAGCCCGAGGTGGTCGGCGAGCGCCACTACGCCGTCGCCCGCCGGGTGCAGGAGATCCTGCAGCGCTACAAGGAGCTGCAGGACATCATCGCCATCCTCGGCCTCGACGAGCTGTCCGAGGAGGACAAGGTCACGGTCGCCCGGGCCCGCAAGATCCAGCGGTTCCTGTCGCAGCCCATGTTCGTGGCCGAGGCCTTCACCGGCCTGCCCGGCATCTTCACGCCGGTCGAGGAGACGGTGGAGTCGTTCGAGGCGCTGGTCAACGGCGAGCTGGACGACCTGCCCGAGCAGGCGTTCCTCAACGTCGGCGGCGCCGAGGACGCCCGCCGCAAGGCCCACGAGCTGCGCAAGCGGGCGGGGGAGTAGCGACGTGGCCCTGCGGGTCGAGCTCGTCTCGCCCGAGCGCATCCTCTACTCGGGCGAGGCCGAGATGGTCGTCGTCCGCACGCTCGGCGGCGGCGAGATCGCGTTCATGCCCGGGCACGCCCCGTTCGTGGGCGCCCTGGCCATCGCCACAGCCACCCTGCGCACGCCGCAGGGGGACGAGCTCGTCGCCGTCCACGGCGGGTTCGTCGAGGTGTCCAACGACACCGTCACGATCCTGTCCGACGTCGCCGAGCTGGCCAGCCAGATCGACGTCGAGCGGGCGCAGCGGGCCAAGGAGCGGGCCGAGGAGCGGCTGCGGGCCGCCCGCGACGCCGAGGCCGAGGCCGCCCTGCGCCGGGCGCTGATCCGCCTCCAGACCGCGGGCAACCTGGCCGCCGTGTCCTAACCTCGTGCTCCTCGGGGGAGGAGCATGGGGTTCCGCACACCGGCCGCCCGGCTGGCGGCCGTCACGGTCGTCGTCACGGTGGTCGCCCTCTACGCGGCGACCACCTGGCTGACCTCGGGCACGTTCGTCTACCCGATCGACGACCCGGCCATCCACCTCGCCGTCGCCCGCCGCCTGGCCCACGACGGCACGTGGGGCGTCGTGGCCGGCGAGTTCCAGTCGGCCTCGTCGTCACCGCTGTGGACGGTGCTGCTCGCGCCCACCCAGTGGCTGGTGCGGGGTGCGGCCGGCGAGCTGGTGCCCCTGGCGCTCGCCGTGGCGGCGGCGGTGGCGGTCGTGTGGCTGCTGCGGGACGACCTCGCGGCGCTGCGGCCCGGACGGCGCCGCCCGCTGGACGCGCTCGCGGTGGTGGCGGCCGTCGTCGCGCTGGCGTTCCTGCCCGGCCTGGCCTTCATGGGCATGGAGCACACGCTCCACGCCGCGCTCGTGCTGGCGCTGGCGACGGCGGTCGAGGCCCGCTGGGCCGGTGGTGGCCCCCGGGCCGCCGACCGGGTCCCGGTGCCGCGCTGGGCGCCGGTCGCACTGGCGGCGGCGGCCACGGCGACCCGCTACGAGACCGGCGGCGTGGTCGTGGCGCTGGCGGTGGGCCTGGCGGTCGCCGGCCTGGGGCCGTGGCGCGACCCGGACACGCCCCCGGCGCCCGCCCGGCGCCGGGTGGGGGCGGTCGCCGCGCTGGCCGCCACCGCCGCCGCCGTGGTCGGCGGGGTCGGTGCGGTGAGCCTGGCCTTCGGGCAGGGCCTGCTGCCCAACTCGGTCGTGCTGAAGAGCGTCGGCGACCGGGGCGACACCCGCCGGTCGCCGGCCGCGGCGCTCGAGCGGCTGGTGGGCGACCCGCTGCTGGTGGCCTTCGCGGTCGTGGCCGTCGCCGTGCTCGCCGCGACGGCGGTCGCCCGCCGGCGGGGGCGGGTCGTGCCCGGCGGGGCGGCCTTCCCGGCGGCGGTGACGCTGGTGGCGATCCTCGTCCACGCCGAGCTGGGGGCCGTCGAGGCCTCGCTGCGCTACCAGGGGTACCTCTACGGGCTCGGCACGTGGACCGTCCTGCGGGTGCTGCCGCTGCTGCCGGCCCTCGCCCCCCGACTCGCCGGGCTGCCGGCCGGGGCGGTGGTGCTCCTGCTGGTCCCGGCCGCGGCCCACCAGGTCGAGGCCACCCTGTCGGCGCCGCGGGAGGCGGCGATCACCTGGGAGCAGCGCTACCAGGTGGCCCGCTTCCTGGCCGAGGCCTACCGCGAGGCGCCGATCGCCATCAGCGAGCTGGGCTACATCTCGCTCTACCACGACGGACCGCTGACCGACGTCTACGGCCTCGCCGACCACGAGGTGCTGGAGGCCCGGCTGGACGGCCGGGCCGACGCCGCGTTCTGGCGGGACCTCACCGAGCGGCGCGACGTCGAGGTCGTCGTGACCTACGACTTCTCGCTGGGCGGGGACGTGCCGCCCGAGTGGATCCGGGTCGCCGAGTGGCGGTCGCCGGACGCCTACTTCGAGGTCACCCGGTTCTGGGCCGCCGCGCCCGAGCACACCGGGCCGCTGATCGAGCGGCTGCGGGCCTACGAGCCCGAGCTGCCCCCCGGGGTCGAGGTGACCTACAACGACGTGGCCCCGCTGGTGGCCGCCACCCGCATGGCCGAGGGCGGGTAGGGGAACGGGTCATCCGTGCCGCGCCGCCGCCTCGGGGTCGCCCTGCTCGTGCCGCCGCCGGTGGCCGTCGAGGTCGACGGCCTGCGCCGGGCGCTGGGCGACCCGTCGCGCCGCCGCATCCCGCCCCACCTCACGCTCGTGCCCCCGGTGAACGTGCGGGAGGACGACGTCGGCGCGGCCCTGGACGTGCTGCGGCAGGCCGCCCGGGCCGTGCCGCCCCTCGACCTGCGGCTGGGGCCGGCGGCCACGTTCCACCCGGTCAACCCCGTCGTCTACCTGGCGGTCGACGGCGCCCTCGGCGGGCTGGCCGAGCTGCGGGCGCGGGTGTTCGTCCCGCCGCTGGAGCGGTCGCTCGCCCACCCGTTCGTCCCCCACGTCACGGTCGCCGACGAGCTCGACCCCGACCGCATCCGGGCGGCCGTCACCGCCCTGGCCGACTACGTCGTCGACGTGCGGATCGAGGCGGTCCACCTGCTGGAGGAGGGGCGCGACCGGGTGTGGCGGCCCATCGCCGACGCACCCCTCAGCCGCCGGGCGCGGCCCGTCTAGGCTCGCCGGCCATGACCCACACCGCGCTCGTCACGGGGGCGTCGTCGGGCATCGGGCGGGCGATGGTGCGCCAGCTCGCCGCCGAGGGCAGCGACGTGGTGCTCGTGGCCCGCGACCGGGCCCGGCTCGAGGCGCTGGCCGCCGAGCTGGGGGAGGCCCACCCCACGGTCGGGGTCGAGGTGCTGCCCGCCGACCTGGCCCGCCGCGACGACCTCGAGGCGGTGGCGGCGCGGGTGGCGGCGACCGACCACCCGATCGACCTGCTCGTGAACAACGCCGGGTTCGGCACCTACGGCGACCTCGCCGAGCTCGACGTCGAGACCGAGCTGGAGGAGATCGCGGTCAACGTCACCGCCGTCGTGCGCCTCACCCATGCCGCCGTGCGGGCGATGACCGCCCGGGGGACCGGGGCGATCCTCAACGTCTCGTCCGTCGCCGGGCTGCAGGCCACGCCGGGCAACGCCACCTACGGGGCGACCAAGGCGTTCGTCGCCAGCTTCGGCGAGTCGGTGGCCGGCGAGCTGGAGGGCACCGGCGTCACGCTGACGACCGTCCTGCCCGGCTTCACCCGCACCGAGTTCCACGAGCGGGCGGGCGTGGGCGGCCGTCCTGTGCCGGACGTCGCCTGGATGTCGGCCGAGGACGTCGCCGCCCGGGCGCTGGCCGCCGCCCGGGCGGGCCGCCCCTGGTGCGTGCCGGGCGTCCTCAACAAGGTGCTGGTCGCGGCGGCCGGCCCGGTGCCCCGCGGCCTGAAGCGCCGGATCGCGGCCCGGGTCGCCCGCCGCGTCTGACCCGGGCGGGCGCGGTCAGGCGAAGTCGATCGCCGAGAAGCGGGCCAGCTTCGAGAGCTGGTGCTGGGCGTTGACGAGCCGGACGGTGCCCGACTTCGACCGCATGACCAGCGACTGGGTGCTGGCCCCCTGCCGGGTGAAGCGCACGCCCCGGAGCAGCTCGCCGTCGGTGATGCCGGTGGCGGCGAAGAAGCAGTTGTCCCCGCCGACCAGGTCGTCGGTGCGGATGACCTTGTCGAGGTCGTAGCCGGCGTCGATCGCCGCCCGCCGCTCCTCGTCGTTGCGGGGCCAGAGCTTGCCCTGCAGCTCGCCGCCCATGCACTTGAGCGCGGCGGCGGCGATGACGCCCTCGGGCGTGCCGCCGATGCCGAAGAGGATGTCGGCGCCGGAGTCGGGCCACGCCGTCGAGATGGCGCCGGCGACGTCGCCGTCGGGGATGAGCCGGATGCGGGCCCCGGTCGAGCGCACCTCGGCGATGAGGTCGGCGTGGCGGTCGCGGTCGAGGATGACCGCCGTGATGTCGCGCGGCGAGGTGCCCTTGGCCTCGGCCAGCGCGGCGATGTTCTCGGAGGGCGACCGCTCGATGTCGATGACGCCGACCCCCTCCGGCCCCACGGCGATCTTCTCCATGTAGACGCAGGGGCCGGGATCGAACATCGTGCCCCGCTCGGACACGGCGATGACCGAGATGGCGTTGCCCCGCCCGAGGGCGGTCAGCGTCGTGCCGTCGATCGGGTCGACGGCGATGTCGGTGAGGGTCGGGCTGCCGTCGCCGATGCGCTCGCCGTTGTAGAGCATCGGCGCCTCGTCCTTCTCGCCCTCGCCGATGACGACGACGCCGTCCATCGGGACCGTCTCCAGGACGATGCGCATGGCGTCGACCGCGGCCTGGTCGGCGCCGTTCTTGTCGCCCCGGCCCATCCAGCGTGCCGCGGCCAGGGCGGCCGCCTCGGTGACGCGCACGAGCTCGAGGGCCAGGTTGCGGTCCGGTGGCTGCTTCTCGACCATGCGGCGACCATACTCGCCCTGCTTGAATGGCCTCCCGTGGGGCAGGTCTCCGACCCCTACGACGACGACGGCGACGACCAGGGGATCTCGCTCTCCGGCCTGCCCGGCGAGCCGTTCGACGCCGAGCGCGACCAGGTCGCCTACGACCTCGGCGAGTGGGACGACGAGGCGGTCGCGGTCCTGGAGGAGCGCCTGGCGGCCGCCGGCATCCCCTACGCCTGGGACGGCGACGAGCTGTTCGTCGACGAGGACGACGAGGAGGCGGTCGACGCCCTGGTCGACGAGCTGGTCGGCGACGAGCCGACGACCGGCGCGGTCGACGCCGAGCTGCTGGGCGACGTGTTCGTGGCCGCCGACCGGCTGCGCCGCGACCCGCAGGACCCCGACGGGGTCACGACCGTCCTCGACGAGGTCGGCGACCTCGACCCCGAGTGCCCGCCCTACGGGCTCGACGTCGACGACTGGCGGCCGGTGTGCGAGCGGTTCACGGCGCTGCGCGACCTGCTGCTGGCCGACACCGTCGACGAGGAGGCGGTGACGGCCCGGGCGGACGAGCTGCGCAGCGCCCTGCGCCCCTACGTCTGAGCCCCGGCCGGGCGGGATCGCCGCCGGGCGCCGCCGTTAGGCTGCTCGGGTGATCCTCGCTCGCCTCGAGGTCTTCCACTCCCGGGCCATCGCCCCCACGCGCCGGCTGGCCCTCGGCGAGCGCGACCTGCCCGTCTCGCCCGCCCCCGGGTTCGGCGGCATCCTGCTCGGCGGGGTCGTCGCCGCCTACATCGCGCTGCTCGACCCCGAGCTGTTCGACGACCTCGACCGCCTCACCCGCCAGCTCGAGGCCGGCTACCGCATCCCCCAGCCCCGGCTGCGCCACCGGCTCCAGACCGATCGGGTGGGGTTGCAGCGCAGCGTCCACCTGCTGTGGGGCGAGGGCGAGGACGTCCGGTTCGAGATCGACGACAAGGGCTCGCCCGCGCACCACATCCTGGCCGCCGTCTACGCCGCGGGTGGCCTCCCCCTCGGGCCCCGCAGCGTCGTCATGGCCGCCATCCGCAAGGCCATGCGGTGGACGGGCGACATCGACGGGTCGCTCGTCGCCCACCTGTCGGGTGTGTCCCGCACCCAGCCCTGGTCGCTGGCGGCCCACCGCGACCCGGTCGGCTGGGCGCTGTCGGTCCTCGGGCTGGAGGGCGGCCGCCGGCCGGCCCGGGGCGAGGTGCAGCGCCGGTTCCGGGCGCTGGTGCGGGCCGCCCACCCCGACCACGGGGGCGACCGGGCCACCGCCGCCGACCGCCTCGCCGAGCTGAGCGAGGCCCGCCGCATCCTGCTGGCCGGGTGACCGGGCCGTGACCGCGGGCGCGCTGCTGCTGTTCCCCGGCGCGGGCACGGGGGCCGACCACCCCTCGCTCGTCGCCATCGAGGAGGCCGTCGACCTCCCCGTCGCCCGGGCCGACTTCCCCTACCGGCGCGAGGGGCGCCGGGCGCCCGACCGGCCGGCGAAGCTCGTCGCCTGCGTGCGGGAGGAGGCGGCCGCCCTGGCCGAGCGCACGGGCCTGCCGCCGGAGCGGGTCGCGCTGGGCGGGCGGTCGATGGGCGGGCGCATGTGCTCGCTGGCGGTCGCCGAGGGGCTGCCGGCCGCCGGGCTGGTCCTCGTCGCCTACCCCCTGCACCCACCGGGCAAGCCGGAGCGGCTGCGGGTCGACCACTTCCCGGCCATCGAGGTCCCGTGCCTGTTCGTCTCCGGGACCCGCGACCCGTTCGGCTCGCCCGAGGAGCTGGAGGCCCACACCGCCGCCATCCCCGGCCCCGTCACCCACGTGTGGGTCGAGGGCGCCCGGCACGAGCTGAAGGGCGCGGACGAGCAGGTCGCCGCCGCGGTGCGCGACTGGCTGGCGTCGCTGTAGCGGCGGGCGGTCGCTACTCGACGAACCGCACCGGGGTGCCGAGGGGCAGGCCGATGGTCTCGACGAAGCGGGTGAGGATGTCGTCGCCCACCGCGACGGCGCCCCGGTCGACCGCGCCGCCCAGCCGCGACTCGTCGGGCGTGCCGTGGATGGCGACGACGCCCTCGCCGGCCGTCAGCGCCTCGAGCGTCGTGGTCGACCCCGACAGCCCGTAGGCGAACCGGCCGTAGGTCGGGGCCTGGGCGGGGACCTGCACGAGCTCCTTGATGTAGCGGACCTCGCCCGCCCCGGGCGCGTCGGGCCCGACCGCGACCGGCACCGACAGCGCCTCGATCTCGCCCGTGTAGAGGGTGAGCGTGCGCTCGCCGAGCGACACCTCGATGTGGAACCGGTGGCGGCTGAGCGTCACGTCGTCGCGGGCGACCCAGCCCGTGCGGTCGGGTGGGCCGGTGGGCAGCCGCACCTGCAGCCAGTCGCCGATCTGCTGCTCGACCAGGCAGACGATCAGGCCGCTCGGTTCGTCGGCCGCCGACAGCGTGACGAGCTCGTCGCTGGTCTCCTGGGCGGCCTCCCGGACCACCAGCGTGTCGTCGACCGCCTGGGCGACGTGGAACGTCTCGCCCAGCAACGGGTCGACGGCCGGGTCGTCGGCGTCCTCCCCGGCGTCCTCGGGCGCCCCGGCGCGCTCGCCCGGCACCGCGATGTCGGGATCGTCGCCACCCGAGCACGCGAGCGCGAGCAGCAGCACCAGCAGCGCACCGGCCAGCCCCGGCCTGGTGCGGGTCATGGCGGGCGATGCTAACCGGCGGCGACCGACGGCGGTGGCGTGGGGGTCCCGGCGTCGCCGGGGTGCGCCGTGCCGGTCGCGCCGGTCCGGTCCTCGGGGTTGAGGTCCTCCAGCTCCCGGCGGGCGGTCTCGGGGAACAGCAGGAGCACGACGAGGGCCATGGCCAGCGGCGCGGCGACCAGGATCCCCATCGTCGTCCCGAACGAGCCGACGGCGTCCCGCAGGCGGCCGGCCGCGACCAGGCCGGTGACGCTGCCCGCCATCGCGCACATGCTCGTGATGCCCCCGACCCGGCCCCGCAGCGAGGTGGGGAAGAGCTCGGCGCTGTAGGTGCCGTAGCTCGGCACGAGGGCGCCGAGGAAGATGCCGCCGACCAGGGCCGTGGCCCACATCGCCCCGCCGGCGGTCGCGAACGAGGCGGCCAGCAGCACCGCGCCGACCGACACGGCGGTGGCGGCGACGACCCGCCGGCCCCGCACGTCGGCGAGCCGCCCGCCGACGACGATGCCGATCGAGCCGGGCGTCGTGGTGACGACGACGAACAGCGAGATCATCGCCGCCGACATCCCCCGGTCGTCCCGCAGGAACTCGTTCCGGAACTGCGACTCCGGGGCGGTGAACACGTTGAGCAGGAAGGTGGCCCCGACGAGCAGCGCCAGGCGCCCGCGGTGGCCGGTGAGCGGCAGGTCGCGGTGGGGCCGCACGAAGCGCCGGCTCTCGGGCACCAGCCGGCCGAAGCGGAGGATCACCGGCACGAAGAGCAGGGGCAGCAGGTAGAGCAGGCGCCAGGTCCGGGGGCCGAGGTCGGCCAGCGGGAGCAGCCAGAGGGCGACGCCGGCGCCGAGGGCGCCGGTCATGGACAGCAGGCTCACGGCGTAGGCCCGGGCGCCGGCCGGCATCTCCTCGGCGGCGATGACCCCGAGCATGATGCTCGAGGCGGCCCACGCCCCCCGGTTGACCGTCTGGGTGGCGGCGAGCGCCGCCAGGTTGGGCGCGAACGCGCCGGCCACGGTCGCCGCCGCCGACACCAGCAGGGCGAGCGTGAGGATGCGCCGGCGGCCCCGCCGGTCGGCCGCCGCCCCCAGCGCCACGGCGAGGATGCCGCCGAGCCGCACCGCGGCGAAGGCGTCGCCCTGGGCGGCCGTGTCCGCGCCGAACTCGTCGGCGGCGAAGGTCATGGTCTGGGTCAGCAGCGTCCCGTGGTAGCCGACGACCAGCGACAGGGTGGCGAGCAGCCCGAGCACGGTGGCGGCCCGGGCGTCGGGCCGCTGGGGCGGGTACCACCAGGGGAGCCGGCCGCCGCGGGGCGGGCGCCGCAGCGCCAGCCGGATCGGCAGGTTCACGAGGAACGGCCAGGTGCCGGGCGGCAGGGAGTAGTCGAACCGCTCGGTGATCCGGCCCCCACCGACCTCGACCGTGCGCTCGTAGCGGGCGAAGGGGCCGTGGGCCAGGGCGAAGCGGGCCACGACGCCGCGGTCGCCGTCGGGTGCCGGGTCGGCGCCGCCCCCGCCCGGGTCGCCGCCGTCCAGGGTGCCGCCGCCGTCCACCCGGCGCTCGGCGACGACGTCGTCGCGGGGCGCGAGCAGCCGGTCCAGGGTGGCCGCGTCGTGCTCGTGGTCGACGGTCAGGCGCGCCACGCCCGACCCCTACCGGCGGTCGCGCCGGCCGCCGCCCGCCCCGCCGGCGCGGCTGTTCGCCACCTTCAGCAGCAGGGCGAAGATGCCGATCGGCACGAGCACCATGAGGACCTCGTCCCAACCCCCCTGGTGGGCGAGCAGCGCCGCGGTCACCGATCCAGGCTGGCAGACCCGGGGCCCGGCCGCTACCCCAGGTCCGCGGCCAGCACCGCGGCGCCGAGGGCCGTCGTCGCGGCGAGCACGGCGCCCGTCGCCCACAGCGTCCGCAGCGCCGCGGCGGCGCCGAGCCCGCCGGCCCGCTCGGCGTCGAGGGCCCGGGCGGTCAGCGCGACGCCGGCCCCGCCGCCGCCGACGACGGCCGCGAGCTGGATCGCCGCCGCCCAGCCGGGGGCGAGCGGGCTGTGGTCGATCGTACACCGGGCCGTGCCGAGC